>JBBQXT010000014.1:0-32503 GCA_038209415.1 Geobacterales bacterium | reverse complement strand
TGTCCCCGGTGTACCCACCGGTTATGTGGACCTGGATCATAAAACGGCCGGTTTCCAGCCCGGCAACCTGATCATCATCGCTGCCCGTCCCTCCATGGGCAAGACCACCCTGGCACTTAACATCGCCGAGTATGCCAGCGCCAATCCGCATAACAAAAAGAAAACCCCTACGGTGATCTTCTCCCTGGAAATGGGCAAGGAAGAGCTGGTGATGCGCTTTCTGGCCTCCATTGCCCGGGTCGATTTTGGCAGGATGCGCACCGGTCACTTCCTTGATTCGGACTGGCCGCGCCTTGCTCAAGCAGCCGGTATTATTCACAACGCCAAGATCTTCATCGATGACAGCCCGTCCATCAGTGTGCTGGAGCTGCGCTCCAAGGCGCGCCGCCTGAAGAGCGAGCACGATATCGGGCTGGTCATTGTCGACTACCTGCAGCTGATGAGGGGCAGCAACAACCCCGAGTCCCGCCAGCAGGAGATTTCGGAGATTTCCCGTTCGCTCAAGGCGCTGGCCAAGGAGCTGAATGTGCCGGTGGTGGCGCTGTCGCAGCTCAACCGCGAACTGGAAAAACGGGGTGACAAGCGCCCGATGATGAGCGACTTGCGCGAGTCGGGGGCCATCGAACAGGATGCCGACATTATCATGTTCGTCTATCGCGAGACAGTCTACTGCGAGGATTGCCGCAAACCGGATACCACCTGCAGCAAGGGGCATGAGCGCAATGCCGAGATCATCATCGGCAAACAGCGTAACGGGGCGCTGGGCACCATTGAGCTGACCTTTATCGGTGAACACACCAGATTTGAAAACCGCAGCGACCGCAACGACGCATAAAATCAACACCCATGTGATTGCCGGAGGGCGCCATGTCTGAAATCAGAAAAGGAACACTGGGAGATATCCTCTCAGCCTCCCAGATCATTACCGCGGATGACATCAGCGCGGCACTGGAGGAGCAGAAACGGGCCGGCTGCCGTTTCGGCGAGGCGCTGGTAAACCTGGGAATCGTCACCCAGGAGGATATTGACTGGGCCTTGTCCAACCAGTTGGACATACCCTATATCCGTCTCAAGCAGGAGATGATTGACCCGGCTGCTATTGCCCTGATACCGGCCGCCATGGCCCGCCTGCATAACTGCATACCCCTGATCCGGGCCGGCGGTGAGCTGAATATCGCACTGGCTGACCCGCTCAACCGACCGGCCATAGAAGCTGTCGAGCGCCAAAGCGGCTGCAGTGTCAATGTATCGGTGGCACTGATCCGCGAGATCCGCGAGATGATCGATGCCTTCTACGGCAGCGAGGAACTGGACAGCCTGGGCTTTAGCTCCCCGGTCTTTCCCGAGAAGGCCCTGGAGACCATCAATGCCGATCTGAGCGGCGGCAGCCTGCTGGATTACCTGTTGATCTTCAGTCTGCAGAACCGGCTGACCTCGCTGTCACTGCAGCCTTTGGGAGATGTGGTACAAATCAGCGCCAAGCGGGGTGGCTTGACCAGTGTTCTGGGAGCCCTGGCGCCCGGACATTATCCTGAATTCTCCCTGCGGCTGCGCAAGGCCGCCTCTATCCATACCTCTGCCGGCACGTCAGCCGGCGGCAGATACTCATTCTCCCACCGCTCCCGGACCGAAGAGTTCCAGATCTCCATCATGCAGGGGGAGGGGGGCGACTACATCACCATCCGGCTGCACAGCGACGCGCAGATCCCGAACCGGCTGGTCGAGCTGCATCTTCCTCCGGCGCAGGAGTCCGCTTTTGCCCTGCTGGCGCGGGCCGGACAGGGTATCACCTTCTTTGCCTCGCGCAACCCCCGCGAGCGCGACGGCTTCATGGATCTGATGCTGGAGGAGATGGCTACGAGCGGCCGGAATGTCATAATCCTGGGCGAAGGGCCGGGCCGGCTGCAGAAACGTTTTCCGCGCATTCCGCTGCCGGAATCCGGGGCGCAGCGCGCCAGGCTGATTATGGACAGCCTCGACCACGACCCGGATATCCTGGTGATCGATGATGTCACCGACGGGCCGGCCTTTTCGGCCGCTTGCCGGGCCGCCATGCACGGCAAGCTGGTGCTGGCCGGGCTGGATATCAGGGGCACCCGCTCCGCCTTTGAATATCTGCTGCAGTCCCGGCAGAAAAACTGTTTTCTGCCGGTCTTTGTCAACGGCCTGGTCTCGTTTAGCGCAATCCAGCTCCTCTGTCCGGCCTGCCGGGCGGACTACTCGCCAACTCCTCGGGAACTGGCCGCCATGCAGCTGGAACCGCCACTACCCGCTTTCTACCGTGCAGCCGGTTGTGAGGACTGCGGTCAGCGGGGCTTCAGTGAACGGCGTTTCCTGCTGGATGTGATCCCTTTTGACGAGGAGTTCCTGCGGGTCTTCGAACAGGCCGGCAACCTGGCCGCGCTGGACAACTGGCTGAAGCTGGCCGGCCGCCACGGTATCGAACACGAGGGTCTGCGGCTGCTCACGGCCGGAGAGGTCGCGCCGGAAGAATACATTGCATCCATAATCATGTGAGACGGAGTACACAGACATGGCCAAGATAGACGCACTTTTCAAGATGATGAAGGAACAGGGGGCCTCCGACCTGCACCTGTCCAGCGGCAACCCGCCAATCTTCCGCCTGCAGGGCGAGATGTCACGCCTGCAGTTCAAGTCGCTGGAACACGATGAGCTGAAGGCTGTGCTGTTCGAAATACTGGATGAGAAGCAGAAGGCGCTTTTCAACGAAAAGAAGGACCTGGATTTTGCCTACGAGGTGGCGGACCTGGCCCGTTTCCGCGGCAACATCATGATGACCTACCGCGGGGTGGCGGCTGTTTTCCGCATCATTCCTACCCGGATTCTTTCGGCCGATGAACTGGGTCTGCCGGAAGGGGTGCGACGCATGACCAACTTCAAGAAGGGGCTGGTGCTGGTGACCGGACCGACCGGCTCGGGCAAATCCACCACTCTGGCGGCCATGATCGACCTAATCAACTCCACCCGCAAGGAGCACATCCTGACCCTGGAAGACCCGCTGGAGTTCATCCACGAGAACAAGCTGTCGCTGCTCAACCAGCGCCAGATCGGGGCACACACCGAGAGCTTCGGCTCGGCTCTGCGGGCGGCCCTGCGCGAGGATCCCGACATCATCCTGGTGGGGGAGATGCGCGACCTAGTAACGATTCAGCTGGCCATGAGCGCCGCCGAGACCGGACACCTGGTGTTCGGTACCCTGCACACCAACACCGCTGCCAAAACCGTCGACCGCATCATCGACGTATTTCCCACCGACCAGCAGGAGCAGGTGCGGGCCATGCTGTCCGAGTCGCTGAAGGGGGTCGTCTGCCAGCAGCTCCTCAGAACCGTCGACGGCAAGGGACGCGCAGCGGCGTTTGAGATCATGGTCGGTACCCCGGCCGTCGCCAACCTGATCCGCGAGGGAAAAACCTTCCAGATCCCCTCCATCATCCAGACTTCCAAGAAGGATGGCATGCAGCTGATGGACCAGCACCTGCTGGACCTGCTGAAGACCAAAAAGGTCAACCCGGAAGAGGCCTATCGCTGTTCCATCGACAAAAAACAGTTCGAGCAGTATCTGCCTGCCCAGAGCTAAGGGAGTTTCCATGAACTTCAACCATTTTGATGAACGGGGCCACGCGGTGATGGTGGACGTCTCCGCCAAGCAGCCCACCCTGCGGACCGCTGTCGCCGAGGCCTTGGTCATCATGTCGCCGGAGCTACTGACGGCCATCCAGGCCGGCGGCGTGACCAAGGGGGATGTGCTGGGGGTGGCGCGGCTGGCCGGTATCCAGGCCGCCAAACGGACACCGGAGCTGATTCCGCTCTCGCACCCGCTGGCCATCCACCACGTGGCGGTGGATTTCGAGCAGGAGCAGGCTACCGGACGGATTGCGGTGCGCTGCACGGTGCGGGCCTTCGAACGGACCGGGGTCGAGATGGAGGCCATGACCGGCGCGGCGCTGGCAGCCCTGACGATCTACGACATGTGTAAGGGGAGCGACAAGTCGATCAGCATCGGCGAGATTAAACTGCTGTTCAAGGAAGGCGGCAAGAGCGGCGTTTTTCGGCGAGCGGAGCAGCTATGAACCAGATCAGAGCGGCAATCCTGACCCTGTCCGATAAGGGCTCCCGAGGTGAGCGGACCGACGAGAGCGGCCCGGCCCTGTCGGCTTGGCTGGCCGAGCGCGGGGTGCGTACGACCCAGGCCCGGGTCATCCCGGATGAATTCGAACAGATTGTGCAGGTGCTCACCGATTGGGCTGACCGGGACATCGCCGACCTGATCCTGACCACCGGCGGCACTGGTGTCTCCCCGCGCGATGTGACACCCGAGGCGACCACGCAGGTTTGCAATCGCATGATTCCCGGTATCGGCGAACTGATGCGCCTGAAGAGCCTGGAGATCACCCCCATGGCGGCCCTGTCGCGGGCAACAGCCGGAATCCGCCGCCAGTCGCTGATCATCAACCTGCCGGGCAGCCCCAAGGGTGCGGTAGAAAATCTGGCGGCGGTCTGGCCGGTGGTCGGTCACGCTGTTGAGAAGATTCGCGGCGGGCAGGAGGATTGCGGCGGGCGGTTTGACAATTGAAACAGAGAGGAATCGCTTAGTTGTAAAAGTAGCGGGATGATCTATTTAACCATCTGTTTTTAAACAGGTTTGCTACGTGCCCTCTGGGGCTCTGTGGCAAACCATTTTTTTTGATCAACGCGGGTCAGATGGCCTTGTTCCAGGCCAGACGCTGTTCCAGCCAGCGTGAGAGAGAAGTGAAGGCAAAGCAGAGGATAAAATAGACAAGCGCTATGAAGAAGAATATCTCGGTGGGAAAGGCCATGGTGCGGTTGTTGATCTGTGTGCCCACGTGGGTCAGTTCCGAAACACCGACGATGAAGGCCAGCGAGGTGTCCTTGATCAGCGAAACGAACTGGTTGACGAATGAGGGGATCATGTTGCGCAGCCCCTGGGGCAGGATGATGTAGATCATGGCCTGCCAGTGTTTGAGGCCGGTGGAGATAGCTGCCTCCATCTGCCCCTTGGGGATGCCCTCGATGCCGGCCCTGACGATCTGCGACATGTAGGCCGAGGAAAACAGGGTCAGCGCCATGATGACGGTCTGGCTTTCGGGTACCTGGCCGAACAGGGCCGGCAACAGGAAGTACATCCAGAAGATGACCATTAAGAGCGGTATACCACGGAAGGTATTGATAAAGAGCATGCTGGGCCAGTTGATCCAGCGCCGCCGGGAAACGCTCAGCAGCCCCAGGATCAGTCCGCCGAAAAAGGAGAGGATGCAGGAAATCACCGCCAGGTACAGGGTCAGCCCCACGCCGCCCAGCGGACCGTCGGGCCAGCGGCCGATCATGAAGTAGGTGAAGTTGTCGGCGATGACCTGGAAATTGGACAGGAAACTCATCTCAGGCCGCCTTGTGAAGCTTGAGGACCCGCTCGTTGTACTGGTCCACCAGGAAGGTGATAATAATCGAGATGACCAGATAAACGACGGTCGCGGCGGTGAAGGCCTCAAAGCCTTTGAAGGTGTAGCTCTCCACCTGGCGGGCCTGGTAGGTCAGCTCCATGACGCCGATGGTCATGGCCAGAGACGAGTTTTTGGCAAGGTTGAGAAACTGGTTGACCAGCGGGGGGACGGTGATGCGCACCGCCTGGGGCAGAATGATGTACTGCATGGAGCGCAGGTAGGAAAATCCGGCGCTGCGGGCCGCCTCCATCTGCTCCTTGGGTATGGAGAGCACCCCCGAGCGGAGGTCTTCGGCAATGAAGGCCGAGGTATAGATCGTCAGGGCGATCAGGGCGGCCGCAAACTCGAAGCTCTGTGTGTTGAGCCAATCGTTGACCGCTGTCGGCAATAGTTCGTAGGAACCGAAATACCAGAAGAAGATCTGTACCAGCAGCGGCGTGTTGCGGGTGAATTCAAGAAAGGCGCAGGCTGTCCAGCGTATCGGGGTGAAGTGGCTCATGCGCATGACCGCCACGATCAGCCCCAGCAGGAACGACAAAACGATCCCCGCAGCCGAGAGCTCCAGGGTTACCTTGAGTCCCGAGAGCAGCCACTCGAAGTATTTGCCCGAGAGAATTATGGACCAGTCAAATTGGTAATGCAGCACTAGAATTCCTTATTGCAATAGCAAAGTCTTTCTCTCACAGAGTTCACAGCCAGAGGTAGGCGCTTCTATGCGAGTAGGCCGAGAAATAAAAAAACTGAATGTGAATCTATCCGTGTTTCTCAGTTTCTCCGGTGACTCCGTGAGCTCTGTGAGAGCAAGGTTTGTCAGTTGTCGGCAGTGATCTTGAAGTTGCGCTGCAGGTGGAACTGGGTGTTTGGTCCGAACCACTTGTCGAATATCCGCTTGGCTTCGCCACTCTTCTCCATCTGCACGATGGTCTTGTTGACGAAATTGACGAAGTTCTTGTCGCCTTTGCGCATACCGAGGCCGTAGGGCTCGTCGGAGATTTGCACGTTTGGAATCTCCAACTGCGCCTTCATGGGTGATTTGGCCAGGATGCCGGCCAAGATGGCTTCGTCGGTGGTCACCGCCTGCACCTTGCCCTGTTGCAGCGCCAGGAGCGCCTGCGGGTAGTCGTCAAAGGAGAGTACGGTTGCACTCGGGATGGACTTCTTCACGTTCTGCTCCGAGGTCGATCCTTTGGCGGTACCGATCTTTTTGCCCTCCAGGTCCTTGAGGGATTTGACGGAACCCTTCCTGGTGATGAACTTCTGTCCGGTGAAGAAGTAGGTGTGGCTGAAATCGATCACCTTGGCGCGCTCGGCGTTTTTGGTCATGGTTGCGGCAATGATGTCGATGTTGCCTTCCTGCAGTTGCGGCATGCGACTGGCCGAGGTTACCGGCTTCAGTTCAACCTTGGCGCCCAGTTTGGCGGCAATGGCGTTAATGAAGTCGATATCGTAGCCGATGATGGTGCGGGTTTTCTCATCGATGTAGCCGAACGGGGGCAGCGAATCCTTCACGCCGGCTACCAGCACTTTTTTCTTCTTGATCTCGGCCAGCGTGTCGGCTGGTGGTGCGGCCAGTGCCTGAGTGGATACTGCGGCGAGGGCCATGACCATGAACAGGGTTACCAGTTTTTTCATCTGTGTCCTCCTTGTGTTTGATAGCGACTGTTTCAAAACAGTCAGGTAGAGTGTGCGCCGTGCATCGGTGTCAAAAGCTGATTGAGAAACTGCTTGGCGCGGTCGTGCTGCGGGTTGCGGAAAAAATCCTCCGGTTTTGCCTCCTCAAGGATAGTGCCGGCATCCATGAACACTACCCGGTGCGCCACTTCACGGGCAAATCCCATTTCATGGGTTACCACCACCATGGTTATGCCGGTTTTTGCCAGGTTCTGCATGACTTGCAGCACCTCGCCGATCATCTCCGGGTCCAGCGCCGAGGTCGGTTCGTCGAAAAGCATGATCTTCGGCCGCATAGCCAGACTGCGTGCAATGGCCACACGTTGCTGCTGGCCGCCGGAGAGTTGGGATGGGTAGGCATCACGTTTTTCTTCCAGACCGACACGGATCAGCAGCTGCATGGCCTGTTCTTCAGCCTCTTTTTTGGGAGTGTTTCTGATTTTGATGGGAGCCAGCGTGATATTGTTGATGACGGAGAGATGCGGATAAAGGTTGAACTGCTGAAATACGAAGCCTATCTCGGCCCGCAGCTTGTTGAAGTCGGTTTTCTTGTCCGCCAGGTTCATGCCATCCACCACCAGCGACCCCTGGTTGATGGGCTCAAGCTGGTTGATGGTGCGGATCAGCGTTGACTTGCCGGAGCCGGACGGTCCGCAGACCACCAGCACCTCTCCCGCTGTGACGTGCAGATTTATGTCATTGAGTACGTGCAATTGCTTGAACCACTTGTGCACGCCGGTAAATGTGATCATCACGAACTCCTGATGCGTACGGTGGGAAACGCTGTTAGAATACAGTCTGAACGTTTAGCATGAAGACATATTGGTGGACAAGAAATTTTACTCTACGAAGTAGTAATCATCTGCGGCTCACCTTGCTACAATGCCACTGCCAGCGCCTCTGCCGCCTCATTCACAAAGGTAAACTCCAGCTCCTGACGCACATTCTCGGGGATGTCCTCCAGATCATCCCGGTTACGCTCCGGGACTATGATCCGGCGCACACCGGCCCGATGCGCGGCCAGCACCTTCTCCTTCAGCCCGCCAATAGCCAGCACCCTGCCGGTCAACGTTATTTCGCCGGTCATGGCCACACCCCGCTTGGCCGGCTTTTCCGTCAAAAGCGACACCAGGGCCGTGACCATGGTCACGCCGGCCGATGGGCCGTCCTTGGGGATGGCGCCTGAGGGGACGTGAATGTGGATGGTACGGTTCTCGAAGGCCTCGGCTGCAATGCCGAAATCTGCCGCGTGGGCCTCGATATAGGACAGCGCCGCCCGAGCCGATTCCTTCATGACGTCACCCAGCGACCCGGTCAGGATCAGCTCTGCCTTGCCCGGCATGCTGGTGGCTTCCACGAAGAGGATATCGCCGCCGGTCTCGGTCCAGGCCATGCCGGTCACCACACCGATGCGGTCGGCCTCGGCGGCTACCTCGTTGTAGAATTTCTTCCGTCCGAGCAATTCAACCACCACATCCGGTGTAATTATTTTTCTGGGCTCTTTCTTCTGGGTGATCTCCTTGGCCACCTTGCGGCAGATGGAGCCGACCGTGCGCTGCAGGTTGCGCACTCCCGCCTCGCGGGTGTAGTCGCTGATGACCCTGGTGACGGCCTCATCGCTGAACTCCAGCGGATAGTCCGTGAGGCCGTTTTCCTCGATCTCCTTGCGGATGATGAAGTTGCGGGCGATGTGCAGTTTCTCCTCGCTGCTGTAACCGGCCAGGCGGATGACCTCCATCCTGTCCTTGAGCGGGCCGGGGATCGGGTCGAGCTGGTTGGCGGTGGTGATGAACATCACTTTCGACAGGTCGAAGGGTACATCCAGATAGTGATCCTGGAAGGAGAAGTTCTGTTCCGGGTCCAGCACCTCCAGCAAGGCGCTGGAGGGATCGCCGCGAAAGTCCTGGCCCAGCTTGTCGATCTCGTCCAGCATGAAGACCGGATTATTGGACCCGCAGCGAAAGACTTCCTTGATGATCCGGCCGGGCAGGGCACCGATGTAGGTACGGCGGTGGCCGCGTATCTCGGCCTCGTCACGCATGCCGCCCAGGGAGATGCGCACAAACTTGCGCCCCAGAGAGCGGGCGATGGACCTGCCCAGGCTGGTTTTGCCCACGCCGGGCGGCCCGACGAAACAGAGCACCGGCCCTTTCATGTTCTCCTTGAGTGAGCGCACCGCCAGAAATTCCAAGATGCGTTCCTTGACCTTCTTCAGATTGTAGTGATCCTCGTTGAGAATCTCCTCGGCCTTGATCATGTCACGGGAGTCCTCGGTACTCTTGTTCCAGGGCATGCCGGCCAGGTAGTCCAGGTAGGTCCGCGCGACATTATGTTCCGGTGAGGCCGGGTTGATGCGTTCCAGCCGCTTCAATTCATTGTCGGCGATTTTTTTGACCTCTTCCGGCAGCCCGGCCTCGTCAATCAGGCGCCGCAGTTCGTTAATGTCGGATGTTTTCGGATCTTCCTCGCCCAACTCTTCCTGAATATGCTTCATCTGCTCCCGCAGGATGTATTCCTTCTGGTTCTTGCCTACTTTGCGGTTGACCTCGGTATTGACCTCGTTCTTGATCTGCATGCGCTGGATTTCATTGGTCAGGTGTACGTAAACCTTCTTGAGTCGCTCCAGCGGATCAACCGTTTCCAGCAGTTCCTGCAGATCGGACAGCGGCAGGTTGACATACAGCGCCACCAGATCTGACAGGCGGGCCGGGTTGTCGATGTAATCGATCAACTTCATGACATCGTCCGGTAGAGGTTTGCCCTGGGAAAGGGATATCTTCAGCAGGGCATTCAGGCTTTGCACCAGGGCTTCCGAGACCATATTTTTCTCAATAAACTCCCGTACTACCTCGCAATGGGCCAGCATGACCGGAGTGGCCGGTTCGGTCTCGATAATCCGCAGACGGTTGAGTCCTTCCAGGGTGACCTTGAATTTTCCATCCCCGACTTTCTTGATCTGGTCGACCCGGCAGAGGGTGCCGATTTCGCTGATATCACCCGGCTGATCCCCGTTGGCTTCAGCCGGTCGGCGCAGAACCACGGCCACTAGCTTGTCATAATGGTCAGCCTCGGTAAAGATCTGCAGATCGCGGTCGTTGACAAAGAACGAGAAGACCATATAAGGAAATGGAACCATCTCCTGCTGGATGTAGAGCGGCAGTTTTTCGGGAATTTCTATGTCGGTATGGGGCATGGAGGCATGCTCCTTTTCAGAGATGAGTGACAGGAAGACAGTAGCATACTTTGGACTGCATTCAAAGTGTTAGACCGGTCGTCCGTCGCGTACGTTAATATTCACTAGCCGCACCGCCGAGGACCGGCCGGCCAGGTCACGGTAGAGCAGAGCCAGAAAGCGGACCGTCACCAGACGATGGATGGCGGCCTGGGTGAGCTGATACAGTATGCGCCGGATGGTCGAGGGCGATGGCCCGCCCAGGATCAGCGGGCAGAAATCTGACAACAACAGTGATACCCGCACACCCTGCACGGTGGTCTCAATACCGAAGCGCATCTCGCCCCGTTCGCACTGCCGCGGCTGCACCAGCAACCCGCCGCAGATACGCAGCAGGGCAAATGCGCGCGAATCCTGGGTGCTTTCGATGATAGCCGGCTGAAAGCTGATCAGGCTGAGGCGGCTGCCCAACAGGCGAAACTCGACCCCCGTGGAGGATTCATACGGCCGGATGATCGTAAGCGTAGCGCGGCGGATATAGGCCAGATAGCGGTACAGCAGATGGCGGGGCGTCAGACCGGCGCAGATAGCGGCCGGAAACATGCTCCACTGGATGGAAAATACGGAGGAGTCCTCCATCAGCACCTGCTGGCAGGCGATCTCCTGATTGTCACGACGTTGGCCCATGGAGGCATTCTGCCACCGGAATGAGATATTGCAACAAAATTTGCTGATGACGCGAGAAAGGCTCCTTGCCAATAAGCATTTTTGTGGCACAATAGGCCATACGTAAACATACTGCCGGCACTGATAACGAGTTGATGGTGCGAACATACCTGAATCACCGGGAAAAAGGAGGGACGCCCATGAGAAAAATCGGAGTTGTACTCTCAGGATGTGGCGTTAGGGACGGCAGCGAGATCCACGAGGCGGTCTTTACCCTGCTGGCGATTGACCGGGCCGGATGCGAGGCGGTCTGCATGGCGCCTGACAAGGAATTCCCGGTGACCGATCACCTGACCATGCAGGAGACCGGTGAGAAACGCAACGTGCTGGTGGAATCGGCCCGCATCGCCCGCGGTAACATCCGCAACATCAGGGATGTCAAGGCCGACGATCTGGATGCGATAATCTTTCCGGGCGGATTTGGCGCCGCCAGGAATCTGTGCGATTTTGCCGTGAAGGGCGCCGCCGCCTCTGTGCATCCCGAAGTCGCCCGGCTGCTGAAGGAGATGGCCGCAGCCCGGAAACCGATCGGCGCGATCTGTATCGCCCCAGTGGTTATTGCCGCTGTGCTGGGCAAGGAGTTGGCTCCGACGGTCACCATCGGCAACGACGCCGGTACCGCCACCGAGATCGAGAAGGCCGGTGCGAGGCACCAGGAATGCCCGGTAAGCGAGTTCGTAGTGGACGAGAAAAACAAGATCGTCAGCACGCCGGCCTACATGCTGGCCAATCGCATCTCCGAGGCTTACGAGGGGATCGGGAAGTGCGTCAGGGAAGTCATCAAGCTGATCTGAAATAATAACACCCATGCTACTGCAAGGGCGAAGATAGTCTTCGCCCTTCTTTTATTAAGGATATCTGCCTTATGAAACTTACACTGTTCCTGGTCTTTGCCGCAATTACCGCCTTCACTTACTGGTTGCGCCACATCAATTTGCAGAATCTCCGACAGAATGGTTCAACGGTCCCGGCGGGATTCGAGGGTGTCATCGACGAGGAAAGGCTGCGTACCAGCAGCGCCTATACCTTTGATTCCAGTCGACTGGGGCTGTGGGATTCCCTTTTTGACAACTTCATCTTGATCCTGTTTCTGTTCGGTGGAATTATCGTTGTCTATGACCGCTTTATCAGCGGGTTGAGTGGTTCATTTATTCTATCGGGGATCTGCTTTTTTCTGATTCTGACCTGGTTCCAGACCCTGTTGGGGATCCCTTTCGATTTGTATGGTACCTTTGTCATCGAGGCCCGCTACGGGTTCAATACCAGCACACCCCGTCTCTGGTTGGCTGATTTTATCAAATCCCAGGCTATCGCTGCAATTTTGCTGGTGTTCCTGATCACGGTTGTTTTCTGGCTGATCCAGTGGAGCCCGCAGCAGTGGTGGCTCTGGGTCTGGGGATTCATGGCCGTCTTCAGCCTGTTCATGATGTTCATTTCACCCTACGTGATCGAACCGCTGTTCAACAAGTACGAGCCGGTGGTTGAAGAGGGTCTGGAGGATGACATCCGGGTGATGATGGAGAAGGCCGGACTCAAAGTCGGCAAGGTTTTGCAGATGGATGCGTCAAAGCGCAGCAGGCACTCCAACGCCTATTTCACCGGCATCGGCAAGGTTAAGCGCATCGTACTCTACGACACGCTGATCAAGCAGATGAGCCACGGCGAGATTGTGGCAGTGCTG
Organism: Geobacterales bacterium; assembly: GCA_038209415.1. GTDB lineage: Bacteria > Desulfobacterota > Desulfuromonadia > Geobacterales > Pseudopelobacteraceae > CAIPTY01. Next base: position 19,773 of record JBBQXT010000014.1, on the reverse strand, counting down.
GCCCACGAGATCGGACACTGGAAGAAGGGGCACATTTGGAAGCGGCTGCTGTGGGCGGAAGTCCTGGCTCTGGCGGGGGCCTGGCTCAGTTTCAGGCTGTTGTACTGGCCCGGACTGCCGGACCTGCTGGGGCTGCCGGCCGATATCTCGCTGCCGGCCAGAATGGTGCTGCTCGGATTCGTCGCTTCGTTGGCACTGTTCCCGCTGACCCCGTTTTCGGCCTGGCGTTCCCGTTGCCAGGAGCGGGAGGCTGACCGCTTTGCCGCCGACCTGACCGGCCGGTCGCAGGATCTGGCTTCGGCCCTGATCAAGATGTCGGCCGAAAACCTTTCCAACCTCTTCCCGCACCCCTTTTACGCGGATTTCTACTACAGCCATCCGCCGATTGTGGATCGGGTCCGGCAGCTACAGGAATGGTCCGGTACGACAGATTACCAGTCCGGTGCCCCTCCGATGGCTTCCAACACACAGTAGTACCCGTGCCCTGTTGCTGATTGCTGTTGCCTTATATTGCAAGTGGTTACATACATGTGCCCGCTATTCAATAACGGTAGATAATCGTCATTACGCTTTCCGAGTATGCCGACTGACTATCTGCTCTTCACGCAGGTTAGTGCTGGAATGATGATAGCTGTGACTTGTATGGAAATGGGAGAGAGGCCCGGCTTCATAAATGTGTAAGTGCGAGGAATTATGATGGGTTAGTTGTCAGTTAGGTACGCTTGCACTGGTGAAAATAATAAAAAAGGGTTTTCAGCAGTTGCTGAAAACCCTTATTTTTTGTGGTGCCCGGAACTAGACTCGAACTAGCACACCCTTGCGAGCACAAGAACCTGAATCTTGCGTGTCTACCAATTCCACCACCCGGGCGATAGAATGAATATATATCACCGCCCGAAAGAGGATGCAACAAAAAAAACAGGTATTTCCCTTGCCATTATCGCACCCGATTTGTTACAGTTTCAATCTTAATGATTTTTCGAGGAACCGGCCGAATATGAATTTTCTTGCAGTAGAAAAACCGGCCCGTTACATGGGGGGTGAGATGGGCTCCATCCGCAAGGATGTTGCCGAATTGCGCATTGCCCTGGCCTTCCCCGATGTGTACGAAGTTGGCATGAGTCACCTGGGTCTGCGCATCCTCTACCATGTTCTCAACGCGGTCGACGGCATCGCCGCCGAACGGGTGTATGCCCCCTGGCCGGACATGGAAACGCAGATGCGGGATGCCGGCGAGCGGCTGGCAACGCTGGAGACGGCTACTCCGCTGGCTGACTGTGACGTTATCGGCTTTACCCTCCAGTACGAACTTTCCTACACCAACATCCTGAACATGCTCAACCTTGCAGGTATCCCGCTCCTGGCATCCCAGCGAGAGACTGAGTTCCCGCTGATTATCGCCGGCGGCCCGTGCGCCTATAATCCCGAGCCGTTGGCACCGTTTTTCGACGCCATCCTGCTGGGGGACGGCGAAGAGGCGATTCTGGATATCTCCGCGGCCGTGCGCCTGGCAAAACAGCAGGGTGAAAGTAAAGCGGAGCTCCTGGAGCGACTTGCAAAGATCGAGGGGGTCTACATCCCCTCATTTTTTGAGCCGAGTTATAATCCCGACGGCACCATCGCCGGGATTGCAGCGCGACCCGGCTCACCGGCCCGGGTCCGCCGCCGGTTTCTCGACAACCTGGATGCCGCACCTTTTCCCACGGACACGGTGGTGCCGTTTATGAAAACGGTTCATGACCGGGTGGCGGTCGAAATTGCCCGCGGCTGCACGCGCGGTTGCCGTTTCTGCCAGGCCGGTTACGTCTACCGGCCGCTCAGGGAACGCTCGCCGGCTACTATCCTGCGGATAGCGGAAGAAGCCCTGCGAGCCACCGGTTACGATGAAATTTCGCTGCTGTCTCTTTCCACCGGCGACTATTCCTGTGTGGCGCCGCTTCTGACTGAGCTCATGTCCCGTTATGCCCAGGACCGGATATCCGTGTCGCTGCCATCCTTGCGGGTCGGGACGCTGACTGAGGGTCTGATCGATGATATCAAAAAGGTGCGCAAGACCGGTTTTACCCTGGCTCCCGAGGCCGGCAGCGAGCGCATGCGCAAGGTGATCAACAAAGGCATCACCGAGGCTGACCTGCTGGAGACGGCCTTCAATGTCTACCGAGCCGGCTGGCGGTCGATCAAGCTCTATTTCATGATCGGTCTGCCCGGAGAAACGGTCGATGATGTACAGCAGATCGCAGCACTTGGCCGCCAGGTAAAGGACCAGGCCAAGCGTGCGGGCAGCCCGGGCGAGGTCAATGTTTCGGTCAGCAATTTTGTGCCCAAGGCGCACACGCCCTTTCAATGGGAACCGCAGATTACTACCGATGAGATCATGGAGAAGCAGTACCTGCTGCATACGGAGCTGAAAAAACGCAAGCTGCGTTTAAAATGGCACGATGCGCCGCTCTCCTTCATGGAAGGGGTCTTTGCCCGCGGTGACCGCCGGCTGGCACCGGTCATCGCACGGGCCGTGGAACTGGGCTGCCGCTTCGACGGCTGGAGCGAACATTTTTCAAAGGAACTCTGGCTGCAGGCCTTTGCCGACTGTGGCATCCAGCCTGAGTGGTATCTGCGCCGGCGCGGACTGGATGAGGTTCTGCCGTGGGATCACCTGGACTGCGGCGTGACCCGCGAGTTTCTGCTCAAAGAGCGTGAGTTGGCCTTGAGTGAATCGGCAACAGTGGACTGCCGCAACGGGGAATGCCGTGCCTGTGGCGTCTGCAACTTTAAAAACGTGGCAAACCGTTTGTCCGACGAGGACTCAGTGCCTGCACGTGAGATGTACGCAAACCAGGAACATGCCCCGGCCCGGATGCGCCTCCGTTTCGCCAAGGCGGGCGCCATGCGCTATCTCAGCCACCTCGAACTGATTACCGTCTTTACCCGCGCCGTAAGCCGGGGTGCGGTACCGATCCTTTTCTCGCAGGGTTTTCATCCCCATCCCCGTTTTTCCTTTGCCACTGCCACCTCGGTAGGAGTCGAATCAACGGCGGAATATATGGATATGTTCGTGGCGGATGGCATACCTGCCGCGGATGTCATGGGCAGGCTCAATGCCGTTCTGCCCGAAGGGCTGCGGATCCTGGAAACGGAGCAGGTTGACCTTAAATCACCGTCTCTGTCAACCCTGATTGACAAGACCCGCTACCGCATAACCTTTGACGAAAGCGTGTCAGGTCAACTGGCGGAGTTATGTGTGCAGTTTATGGCACATGCCGAATTCGTCATACAGCGCAAAAAGAAGGGTGAGGTTCAATCCATCGATCTGCGCGGCGAAGTAGCCGCTCTCACAGCGTTGGGGCCAAGCGTTGAACTGGTGGCCGGACGGGGCAAGCCGGTCGAGTTTGCCCGGGCAATCACGGCCAACGACGCTCTTCAGGCTGATCAGATTCGCATCGAGAAACTGGAAGTGCTTTTCATTGCAGCACCCTTACAATAATAAGATTACGATTTCATATATAATACAGGAGTTTACCTATGGCAGCAGAACTGGTTATCAACGCCGCTTCCCATGAGACGCGCATCGCGCTGATCGAGAACGGCACCATCGCGGAGCTTCATATCGAGCGCAGCCGCGAAAAAGGCATCGTTGGCAACATTTATAAAGGCCGTGTTGTACGGGTACTGCCCGGCATGCAGGCCGCCTTTGTGGACATAGGCATGGAAAAGGCCGCCTTTCTGTATGTGGCGGATGTCTTTGATGCCATCGAGGAATACGAATCCCTCCTGGACGATGGCAAGAAGGACCACGAGGTGAACGGCGACCAACCGCCCCCGATGCACCCTGATTTCAAACCGCTGCATCCCATCGAGGACTTGCTCCAGGAAGGGCAGGAGCTGCTGGTGCAGGTGTCCAAGGAGCCGCTGGGTACCAAGGGTGCCCGCATTACCTCGCACATCTCCCTGCCGGGCCGCCACCTGGTATATATGCCTACGGTAGATCACATAGGCATCTCACGGCGCATCGAGGACGAAGAGGAGCGCGAGCGGCTGCGGGAGATCGTCGAGCGTCTCAAGCAGACCGGTTCAGGCTACATCGTCAGAACGGTTTCCGAGGGAAAAAGCGAAGAGGACCTGCTGTCGGATATGCAGTACCTCTCAACCCTGTGGGGCGAGATCGCCAAGCGCAAGGACAATGCCTCGGCGCCTTCGCTGGTCCACTCTGATCTGGATGTCGTCCAAAAGGTGGTGCGTGACATCGTCACCGAGCAGGTTGACAAGATCGTGGTCGATTCCCGGCCGGATTACGACCGGATTGTCCAGTTCATCAATACCTTTGTCCCCAAGATGAAGTACTCCATCGAGCTGTATGACGAGGAGGAGCCGATCTTCGATCACTTCGGCCTGGAGGTGGAGATCAGTCGCGCACTGGGCCGGAAAGTCTGGCTCAAATCCGGCGGGTATATCATTATCGAGCAGACCGAGGCCCTGACCGCCGTGGATGTCAATACCGGGCGTTTTGTGGGCAAGCACAACCTGGAGGATACCATCCTCAAGACCAATCTGGAGGCGGTCAAAGAGATCGCTTATCAGCTGCGCCTGCGCAATATCGGCGGAATAATCATTATCGATTTCATCGACATGGAAAAAGAGGTCAACCGGGAGAAGATCTTCACCGCTCTGGAAGAGGCGCTCAAAGCGGACAAATCAAAAACCAATATCCTCAAGATCTCGGAACTGGGGCTGGTGGAAATGACCCGCAAACGGGTGCGCGAGAGTATCGGCCGACTGATGTGCGAACCCTGCACGTACTGTGAAGGGCGCGGCTACATCAAATCCAAGATTACCGTCTGCCACGAGATATTCCGTGAGTTGCGCCGTGAAATGCTCGATATTCGCGGTACCAAGGCGATGGTGACGGTGCATCCCCAGGTGGCGGACCTGCTGTACGACGAGGAACGGCGAGGGCTGGAGGAGCTGGAGAAAAAGTTCAAGAAACGCATTACCGTACGAGCCAAGCCGGGCTTTCACCAGGAACAGTTTGAAATCCTGATCAATTAATGTGAATTACAACTGCGGATACAGGAAAGGCGAGGGGTTATCCCCTCGCCTTTCCTGTATCCGATTGTGCTAACGCAGGATTAGGCTGCCTTGCGCTGTGCCTCGATCTGCACATAGTTGGCTGCGAAATATCCCATTGCCTCGCGCATGATGGCCGAGATGCTGAGGTCGGTCTGACCCATGATGCTTTCCAAGTGTTCACGTTCTTCGTCACTGATCCGCATCGATATGACATTGTAGCGTGGATTTTCTCTCATTCTGCCCATTGTTTGTTCCCTCCCTGTTGCTGTGTATGGTTGTCGTGCTATTTGTGTGCACTGATTTGCCATACACTATGCTAATTACGTGCCAACAGGAAAAAATATTTTATAACAGTTATAAAACAAGTAGTTACGGCTAAAGAACTGAGCGTCTTTTTTTTGTAAACACAATAAGTGTGCACAAATTGGCACACATGTGGCCAAAAGTATACACTATTATAAAACCTGCCCTTTCTCGCGTTTGACATCAATGCAATACTTCTCAAGCAGGCGATAGAAGGTGCGGCGCGGGATATTTGCCTGCCGGGCGGCCTTGGCCACATTTCCTCCGGTTTCTTCAAGATAGCGTCTGACGAGATTCTTTTCGGTCCGGCTGACCTGTAGTTCCCGTTCGGCCTTGAATGATGCCCGGCGCCGGTTGACCTTGTCGTCAGCACAGCATTCATAAGTGTCGATGAAAACGGTTGGAAGGTTTTCCAGCCTGATGATGCCTCCCTGAGCCAGAACCGAACAGCGCTCTATGATGTTCTGCATCTCGCGGATGTTTCCCGGCCAGGGGTAGTGCTGCATGGCCTTGACGGCGCGCTCCTCAATGCCAACTATATTCTTGTTCAGTTTTTTGCGGGCCTTCTCCAGAAAATACTGGGCCAGGGCCGGAATGGAGCCGGTCCGGTTGCGCAAGGGGGGGAGCAGGATAGTGAATACATTAAGCCGGTAATAGAGGTCTTCGCGAAACCACCCCTCCCGTATGCCCAGCTCCAGATCCTTGTTGGTGGCGGCAATCAGCCGCACATCCACTTTCTGGGTCGCCGTACCGCCCACGGGGCGCGCCTCGCCCAGATCCAGCACACGCAACAGTTCCGCCTGCAGCTTGGGAGTAATATCGCCGATCTCGTCGAGAAAGATTGTGCCGCCGTTTGCCGCTTCAAAGAGACCTTTCTTATCAGCGATGGCCCCGGTAAAAGACCCTTTTTTGTGGCCGAAAAGTTCACTTTCCAGCAGTGAATCGGTGATGGTGGTACAGTTCACGGTCACCAGCGGTTTGTCGTTGCGTTGACTCAGGCGGTGGATGGCGCGGGCAGTCAACTCCTTGCCGGTACCGGTCTCTCCACGAATCAGAACGGTTGTCGGGGTCGGTCCGACTTGGCGAATCAGTTTCAGTACCTCCTGTATGCCGGGATCCTCTCCCACAATCAGGTCGTCACCCGCCTGCCGGTCAAATTCGCGGCGCATCAGTTCAAACTTCTGCATGAGGCGACCACGGTCCTCTTCAATCTGCTGCATGTTGTGGGGGAGGCACATCTCTACATCGGCAAGCCCCTGATAAACGGCAACCGCGTGTTCGCGGCAGGTGGTGTAACCGCATGCCCGGCAGTTGAGTTCGTCGCCCTGTGCAAATTTGTTTGTGGAGTGCAGTATCTTTTTGATATCATCCTTGCCCGGACCTGGTAGTTTACGGGACTTGTCGGAGAATGATCTGCACAGGTCAGGAGGCGTGGCCGCAGAGCGGTAATGGAGCGCGGTATTATAGGGCAGCTGGCTGTTGTTATGACAGACAATCAGCTTACGTTTGTAAAAGTGGTTGAGCTCCCTGTCACGGGCTGGCCCGTCTACACAGCCCCCGTCGCAAAAGCGCAGATCTATGAAGTCCGGCGCGATTCGTCCGGCGGACAGGTCGCGGATAATATCGATCGTGTGTGATTCGCCCTCGCTGGAAATGGTTTCGGTGTCAAGGAAGTCTGGCTGTATGCCGAAGACCTTCAGCGGCCCGCCGGTCAGCGTAAAGAGCCGACCCTTGCCGGGATCAATGCCGTCGAAGGGTGCTTCAGCGAGCGAGGCCGGGCTGATTCCGCGACTCTTGAAGAGTTTAGCGATCTCCTGATAGGTCAGTACCACATCAATTGCATTGGCCGACTCAGCGGCTTGTATCTCGAATTTTGCTGCAATGCAGGTGCTGAGATACACAACCTTGGTGTCATCACCCAGAACGCTCTTTATGAAGCGCCCCATGGCTATCATCGGAGAAACGACACCCATCAGATTGGGCAGCAGTGCGGGGTAATGTCGTTCCACCAGGTCGACCACCGCCGGACAGTGGGATGATATCATCGGCAGGTGGGCCTTTGACAGGTTCTCACGGTAGCTCTCGGCGATCATGCGCGCGCCGTAGGCACCTTCATGTACCTCAAGAAAGCCGAGACTCTTCAGACCGGCCACAAGCTGACCGGGGGAGATGGCATGGAAGAAGGCCGGGAATGAACAGCCCAGGACCGCCACTACCGGCGCTCCCGAGGCCAACAGCTCCTGAGTCCGGACCATCCGGTCGACGATCACCTTGGCATTTTGCGGGCAGCTCAGGCATTTGCCGCAACCGATACAGCGGTCATAGATGATCTGTGCATAGCCCTGGTCAACCTTGATGGCTTTGACCGGGCAGGTGCGTACGCATGAATAGCAGCGTCGGCAGCGCTCTTTATAGGTAATGATTGGTTCCATCTCTTCTCCAGGTTCACTGCAATTAATGTGTAGTGAGCGGTTTTGTCAGGTTAATTTCTTATCGTGCCATATATGGCACATAACCGTAAACATAATAAAAGCCTGAATTCACTTCAAACCATATCGACTGCATAATTTCAGAGAATCATTTTTCTTCTTGACAGGTAACGATCACTTCTCTATATTTCATAACTCTTTTAAAAATGATTTGGATGGAGACGGCTATGTACGCAGTTATTAAGACTGGTGGTAAACAATACAAGGTTGCTGAGGGCGAGTTTCTCAAGGTCGAAAAACTTGAGGGCGAGATCGGCGATAAAATCGAATTTTCCGACGTGCTGATGATCGGAGGCGAAAAGCTGATGATTGGCGCACCTGTTGTTGCCGGCGCCATGGTTACCGCCAAGATTGCAGCCCAGGGCAAAGACAAGAAGATTCTGGTGTTCAAGTCCAAGCGCCGTAAGGGTACCCGCAAGCTGCGCGGCCATCGCCAGCACAGGACAGTCCTTAAGATTGAAAAGATCAGCGCATAAATCCACGTAATTTTCCCGAGGAGATACGGAAATGGCACATAAGAAAGCTGGAGGAAGTTCACGCAACGGCAGGGATTCGGACGGTCAGCGACTTGGCTGCAAGAAGTTCGGCGGCGAGATCGTAAAAGCGGGCAACATTATCTACCGTCAGCGCGGGACCCAGATCCATCCCGGCAATAATGTCGGCTGCGGCAGGGATTACACACTGTTCGCGCTGATCGAGGGCATCGTAAAATTCGAGCGCATGGGTAAAGACCGTAAAAAGGTTTCCGTATACCCCAACTAGAATCGTTTGCAGCAACGCCAGAAAGCCCGGAAGATTTTTCTTCCGGGCTTTCTGGCGTTCTACAGGGCAGCAAAACGGTTTTATATAATGATTGCCGCATCTTGAGATTTGCGCTACAATCCATCACATTTGCAGATTTGTTTAACATGCTGAACGGTCCAGCTCAGTTCGGATACACGGTTCGGCAGATACAATTTAATGTGAAGCAGGGGTCCGGCACATGAAACATCTTGGGGATATACTGGTCGAGGCTGAGATTATCAGCAAAAAAACGCTGGAGCGAGCTCTCGTCCGCCAGAAGGAAGGTAAAGAACGGTTGGGAACCGTGCTGGAGGAGATGGGGGTTATAACCGAGGATGAGCTGGCCGAGGCGCTTGGCGCCCAGTTCAAATTCAAGACCATCAAGAACTTTATCGATCACAGCTTTCCTCAGGAATTGCTCGATCTGCTCCCTTCCGACTTCGCCATGAAAAAACTGGTATTCCCGCTCAAGCAGAAAGACACCATGCTGGCCGTGGCGATTACCGATCCCTTCGATATGGAAACCATGGAGATGTTGTCCCGCATTACCGGCTTTCAGATTATCCCTGTTATATCAACCCGCCGGGAAATTCTGGACGCCATCTCCCGGTATTACCTTAAAAGCACAGTCAGGGCTGATAGTGGCGCCGCGATCCTGGTCGTGGAAGACTCTGCGCCGGTGGCCTCCCTCATCCAGGTGGCCCTGTCCAGAGCGGGGTATCCAGTTCTTGTGGCCAGTGATGGTCTGGAAGGGCTCAAGATCGCTATCTCCGAGCGCCCCAAGCTGATCATAACCGATTCGGTTATGCCGCGTATGGATGGTTTTGGTCTGCTTCGCGCCCTCAAGGCTAATCCCATGACCTCCGAAATCCCGGTCATCATGCTGACCTCCAAGGCCTCCACGGAGGATGAGCAGAAGGCGCTCGAGTTCGGATTCATTGATTTTATCCCCAAGCCGGTTCAGCCCGTGCGGGTTGTCTCCCGCGTCAAGCGTGCTCTCGAACTGACCAAAAAGTACCGGCGCTAGTTCCCCTCCTGTCCGTATTTCATCAACGTCACATAAGGTTGTGGAATCGGGCCTGCATAGTAATATTCCTTGAGAAATCAAAACATCACAGTGCTATTTCTCCGTTGAAGACTTCCACGGCCGGTCCAGTCATGTAGATGTTGCCATCCTCGGCCCATTCCATTTCCAGGTCACCGCCCGTAAGGTGATTGAGGATCTTTTTATCGGTCAGGCCATTCAGCACGCAGGCCGCTGTCACGGCGCTGGATCCGGTACCGCAGGCCAGTGTTTCTCCGGCACCACGTTCCCAGGTGCGCTGGCGCACTTCCGTCCGGGAGATGATCTGGACAAACTCCACATTGGTGCGGCGGGGAAACAACCCGTGCTTCTCGATCAACGGCCCGTAAGTAAGAACCGGAAAGGTCTCCACATCGTCCACGAAGATCACGCAGTGGGGATTGCCCATGGATGCGCAGGTGATCTTGAAGGTGCGGTCCAGAATCGTCAGCGGCTCGGCAATCACCTGGGCGTCTGCGTCGCCGGTCACGGGAATCTCTGCCCGGAGGAGTCGTGGCGGTCCCATATTGACGCGGACTTTTCCGATTTTTCCGTTATTGTCGGGAACCAGTTGCAGCGTCAGGATACCGGCTCCGGTTTCGGCGGTGATCTCGGTTTTTGCAACGATGCCATGGTCGTAGGCATATTTTGCCACGCAGCGGATGCCGTTGCCGCACATCTCGGATTCGGAGCCGTCGGAATTGAACATTCTCATGCGCAGATCAGCCTTGTCAGAGGGCATGATCAGGATCAACCCGTCCGAGCCGATGCCGAAGTTGCGGTTCGAAACCCGGATGGCCGTCTGGCGCGGGTCGGCAATTGTTTCCTCAAAACAGTTGACGTAGACATAATCATTTCCGGCACCCTGCATTTTTGTGAATTTCATCTATGATTTCCCCTCTGCTCATTGAAATTATGAGCGGTAACCATAGCAAATATGTGGCGCTGCAACAAGTGAAATTGGTCAGTTAGCGGATCTCTGGGACCCTGAAATTGCCGATCACGGGAATTTCTGCCTGACGGGTCAGCTGCCGTTTTAGGTTGAAAGGTTTCATGCGATTAAGTACAGTCAGGGCCTGGGGGATCTATGCGCATTGGACACGGGTATGACGTTCACCGCCTGGTGGCGGACAGGAAGCTGATCATGGGCGGGGTGGATATCCCATGGGAGACAGGGCTCTTGGGGCACTCCGACGCCGATGTGCTGTTACACGCCATCTCGGATGCCATACTGGGTGCTCTTGGTGAAGGTGATATCGGCAAGCACTTCCCGGATACCGATGCGGTCTACAAAGGGGCTGACAGCCTGAAACTGCTGGCGCATGTCATGAAGCTGGCCGATGAGCGGGGGTATCGGCTCGGAAACCTGGATGCCACCATTATCGCCCAGCAGCCCAAAATGGCGCCGCATATTGCCACGATGCGCGAAAATATCGCCGCAGTGCTGAATGCCACGGTGGAGCAGGTCAATGTCAAGGCGACGACTGAAGAGGGGTTGGGCTTCTCCGGGCGACATGAGGGGATATCTGCTCATGCCGTGGTGTTGATGGTGGCGAAGTAAACGTAAAAAAACCTCCGAGGTTTCAAAACCTCGGAGGTTTGCATTTTGTACCATGCTGTTCTTCCGTTTTACAGCCCCTTGTTCGCCATCTCCTCGACCAGCTTTTTCTGCTCCGCATTCAAGCTCTCCGGCACATGCACGGCAATCTTGATGTACAGATCTCCCTTGGAGTTGGAACCCAGCGGTTTGATGCCGCAGCCCTTGAGACGGATCTTGATACCGGGCTGGATGCCGGCGGGAACCTTGATGCGTTTATCCCCCTCCAGAGTTGGTACGTCCAGTGAAATCCCCAGACAGGCGGCGCTGAAGGGAATCGAGCGGTCCACAAAGAGATCGCCTCCTTCACGTGAAAATACCGGATCCGGCAGTACGCGGATAACCAGGAACAGGTCCCCGTCCGGTCCGCCGTTCGCACCCTGACCGCCTTTGCCGGTGAGGCGGATTCTGCTGCCGTTGTCCACCCCGGCCGGAATCTTGACCTTCAGCTCCTCCCGCTGACCGCTGCGGCGGAAGGCCACCTGCTTTTCCGCCCCCTGAGCGGCATCGCGAAAACCGATGTCGAGCTCCATTTCCAGGTCGCCACCTCGCTGCGGCGCGCTCCGGAATCCTCCCCGGCCGCCTCCTCTCGCAAACCCGCCGCCAAACAGCCGCGAAAAAATATCGTCACCTCCGCCAGCTCCCATGTCCTTATAGGCGTTGCTGAAATCGAAGCCGCGAAAGATGTCTTCCTGGCTGTACTGTTTATGGAATCCGCTGGAACCGTAGGTGTCGTACTCCTCCTTCTTCTTGGGGTCGGAGAGAACGGCATAGGCCTCGTTGATCCCCTTGAACGTGTCTTCGGCGGTTTTGTCGTTGGGGTTGCGGTCGGGATGATATTTGACCGCCAGTTTTCTAAATGCCTTTTTAATCTCGTCGGCCGAGGCGCTTTTCTCTACTCCGAGTGTTTTATAGTAATCTGCAACGGCCATTGGTTTTACCTTCCTTTCACGGTGTTGGTAGTCAATGTAAGCCGCCTTTGACGGCATGTCAACAGAACCGGTGGTGCACACCCGATCAAGTATTCCTGATCGGGTATGCCTTGACAGCTTTTGACGGCGGACGTAGAATCATCGGTGTACATTGACTCCCCAGGAGAATCCACTATGAAAAAAGTGATCATCATCGGCGGCGGCATATCCGGTCTTTCAACCGCCTGGCTGCTGCGCGCAAAGGCGCAGGCTGCCGGAAAAGAGCTGGACATAACCCTGCTGGAGAAAGAACAGCGGCTGGGGGGCAAGATCTGGAGTATCCGTGAGGAGGGCTATCTCTGTGAATGGGGCCCCAACGGCTTTCTGGACAGCAAGCCGCAGACACTGGAACTGTGCCGGGCCATCGGTGTCGATGACCATCTGCACCGCAGTAACGACAATGCCCGCAAGCGTTTTATCTTTTCCGGCGGTGAACTGCATCGCCTGCCCGAGGGTGCCCCGTCGTTCCTGAAAAGCCGCCTGATCTCCTGGCCAGGCAAGCTGCGGCTGGCCATGGAACCGACCCCTTTCATCTCTCCGGCTCCGGCCGGCGTGGACGAGACCCTGGCGGATTTCGGACGTCGCCGGCTGGGTAGTGAGGCGTTGGACAAACTGATTGCGCCGATGGTATCGGGGATCTTTGCCGGCGATCCCGAAACCATGTCGCTGGTCTCCTGTTTTCCACGCATCGCCGAACTGGAGCGGGAATACGGTGGACTGGTGCGGGCCATGATCATGCTGGCAAAGAAGAAAAAAAAGGATGTGGCCGCGGGCAAGGTTGTTTCCAGCGCCGCCGGTCCGGGTGGGGTGTTGACCTCGTTCCGCGAAGGGATCCAATACCTGTCCGATGCCATGACAGCTTCCCTGGGTGCAATCGTCAGGCCGGGCAGTCAGGTAGTTGCGGTGCGCAAGGGGCAGGGCATGCCCTATCTGGTACGCTGCGCTGACGGTAGTGAATATGAGGCAGACCAGGTCATTACCGCCTCTCCCGCCTTCAGCGTGGCCGATATGCTGGAGGGTCTCGACCCGGCTCTGTCCGGCGTGCTGCGCCAGATCCCCTATTCCAGCATGACGGTGATCTGTTTTGGTTATGAACGGGATCGCATTGACTACCCCTTGGACGGTTTCGGCTACCTGATACCGAAGAAGGAGGGCTGCAGTACTCTCGGCACCCTCTGGGATTCCAGCATGTTTGAACAGCGTGCGCCGGAGGGCAAGGTGCTGCTGCGCAGCATGATGGGAGGGGCCTGTTTTCCGGAATACGTCAAGTTGGGTGATGACGAGGTGGTTGCACGGGTCAGGCGGGACCTGCAGACGACCATGGGGATAACGGTCGAGCCGTCTTTTGTGCGGGTTTTCCGCCATGAACAGGCCATACCTCAATATACGGCAGGGCACGGGAAACGCCTGGAAGCTCTGGATGGTCTGCTGAAGCAGCACACCGGACTTATTCTGACCGGGAATTCCTACCGAGGCATCGGCCTGAATGACTGCGTGGCCGCAGCACAGCGTGCGTCGGATGAGGCGCTGGCGTTGTTGGTTTAAAAAAAACGACCTGTCGTCGTTTCTGGACGGCAGGTCGTAAATGACTGAACCTAATAGCGAGCAAGCATTCCCGCTTCACCGGCAATTCCGCGTAACCGTTCCCGCTACAGCAATCCCCGCTCCACGAAGCTCATGTACTCGCCATCCCCGACAATGATGTGATCCAGCACCTTGATACCCATGATATCGCCCGCTTCCTTTAGCCGGCGGGTGATGGCGATGTCTTCGCTGCTGGGCGCCGGGTCTCCGGTGGGATGATTGTGCACCAGGATTACGGCGGCGGCCGATTCCCGGACAGCCGGACTGAAAACCTCGCGCGGGTGCACGATGCTCTGGTTCAACGACCCTTCTGACACCTGCACGCGGCGAATGATGCGGTTCTTGCCGTCCAGCAGCAGGGTCAGGAAGTATTCCTTGCGGCTGTCGCGAAATTCATGGTGAAAGTAGTCAAAAATCTGCCGGGGTGAGGTAAAGCGGTCCAAGTGTTCAAGCTTGCGGGATTGAAAACGTGATGCCAGGGTAAATGCCGCTTTTACGCCAGCGGCCTTGGCCAATCCCACACCTTTTATTGTGCAAATTTCTGAAATGTTGGCGCTGCCTAGTTCGCGCAGGTTGTCGCCAAAGAGGGAAATGATCTCACGCCCAAGATCGATGGCGCTCTTTTTTGTAGTGGTATCACCGGTGCGGATAATCAGGGCCAGCAGCTCTGCGTTGCTCAAGCTCCCCGCTCCCTGCCGGAGCATCTTTTCACGTGGCCGCTCATCCTCCGGCCATTCCTTGATTCCTCCGCTCATATCTTAGCCCGTGAAACCCGACATGATTGCTGCGATCACCACCCCGCCGGCGACAACCCGGTACCAGACAAAGGGTGAGAGACTGCGTTTCTGCACAAACTTCAGCAGGAAGGCCACACTGATGTAGCCGGTAACGGCCGAGACCGCGATGCCGACCAGCATGGGCAACACTTCGCCGGCCGGGATGCCGTGCCTGGCAAGGTGCACGGTTTTCAGCAGGGCTGCACCGGCCACAATCGGCAGCGACAGCAAAAAGGAAAAGCGGGCGGCGCTTTCACGGGTGAATCCCAGCATCAGTCCGGCGGTGATGGTGATACCCGAGCGGGAGACGCCGGGGATCAATGCCAGGCACTGGAACAGGCCGATGGTCAGCGCCCCGGCAGGCTTGATCGCATCCAGGGTTAGCGCCTTGCGTCCGGCGATATCGACGACTCCCAGGATAACGCCGAATATGATCAGGACTGAAGCGATCAGCAGCGGGTTGGATCGAAAGACGTCCTCCACCTGATGTTCGAAGAGCTTGCCCACGATCGCGGCGGGTACGGTCGCGGCAATGATCAGGAACGGCAGACGTTTGGCGGGAGTGTCCAGTGAGCGGCTGCTGAGCGCTTCGAAGAACGAGGAGGCCATGGCGACGATGTCTCGGCGGAAATAGAGCGCCAGGGCAATAAAGGTGCCCAGATGCAAGGCCACGTCAAAGGTCAGACCGGACTCCGGCCACCCAAGCAGCCAGGGTACGAGGATCAGGTGGGCGGAACTGCTGATGGGCAGTACTTCTGCAAAACCTTGCAGTGAACCGAGGACAACGGCATGGAGAATATTCACGGGGTATAACTCCTTTCGGGGCAGCCAGAATACTTCAGTAGAACTTCAAAGGCAACCGTAATTGACAACTGTTACGGTCAGGTCACGGATGAGTTAATTTTCAGTGGGAAGTGCGGCCGAGTTGTGCTATAAAAATCCGGTTTATATTCCAGTCAAATCTTTAGCGTATGGAGGCATATATGTTTGGATTGATCCCGAAAGACGAAAAGTTTTTTCTGCTGTTCAAGGAAATGACCACCAATATTATCCTGGGCGCCCAACTGCTCAAGGACATGCTGGACAATTTTGAAAACCCCGCCGAAAGTCAACGTAAAATCAAGGATGTGGAACATAAGGGCGATGCCATCACTCATGAGATCATCCAGAAGCTCAACAAGACCTTTGTCACGCCGCTTGACCGTGAAGACATCTACGCCCTGGCATCCAAGCTGGATGACATCCTCGACCTGATCGACGCCTCGGCGCAGCGGGTGATAATGTACAACGTGGAATCCATCCCACCCGAGGCAAAATCGCTCGGCTTTATTATTCTGCAGTGCTGCCAGGCGGTAGATAAAGCGGTTGCCATGCTGGGCAAGAAGATCAATGACCAGATTTTCGAGATATGTGTCGATATCAACGCACTGGAAAACGAGGCCGACCGGGTCTCGCGTGAGGCCATCAGCCGTCTGTTCGACGAAGAGAAGGATCCGATCCAGCTGATCAAGTGGAAGGAAATCTTTGAAACGCTGGAGAAGGCGACCGATAAGTGTGAGGACGCCGCCAACATTCTGGAAAGCGTGGTGGTGAAGAATGCTTGATCCGGCCTTTGTGCTGCTCTGCATGGTCATTCTGGCAGCGCTGCTCTTCGACTACATCAACGGTTTTCACGACACTGCCAACGCCATTGCCACCTGCGTATCGACCCGTGCCCTCACGGTCAGGGCCGCCATCGTCATGGCCGCTCTGCTCAATTTTGCCGGCGCAATGATCTCCACCAAGGTGGCCGGCACCATCGGCAAGGGAATCGTCGATAGCTCGAATGTCACCCAGATGGTCGTGCTGGCGGCCGTCATCGGTGCGATTGTCTGGGATCTGATCACCTGGTATTACGGCCTGCCCTCTTCCTCCTCCCATGCCATTATCGGCGGCATCATGGGGTCGGTCTTCGCCCATGCCGGCTTCAGCGCCCTCAAATGGGCCGGCCTCCAGAAGATCATCCTGGCGTTGCTGATCTCCCCGATTTTGGGGACCATCATCAGCTTCATCTTCATGATGATCATCTACCGGGTTTTCGGCAACAAGTCGCCGAGTACGCTCAATAATAATTTTCGCCGGCTGCAGATTGGTTCAGCGGCCTTTATGGCGTTTTCTCACGGCACCGCTGATGCCCAGAAGTCGATGGGTGTCATCACCCTGGCCCTGGTCAGCTTCGGGGTTCTTAAAACCTTTGCCGTGCCCTGGGAGGTAATGGTAGCTTGCGCCACGGCCATGGCTTTTGGTACTGCCGCCGGCGGCTGGCGCATCATCAAAACCGTCGGACATGATTTTGTCAAGCTACAGCCGGTGCATGGCTTTTGCGTGGAAACTGCCTCGGCCGCCGTCATTTTGGGAGCTTCAGCCTTCGGTCTGCCCACCAGTACCACCCACGTCATTACCTCATCCATCCTGGGAGTGGGCCTTTCGAAACGAATCAATGCCGTCAACTGGAATGTCGCCAAGCGCATCCTGATCGCCTGGGTGCTGACCATACCGGCCTCGGCCCTGGCGGCCTACCTGACCTATCAGGTCATGAGCCCTCTGCTCGGAAAATAAATCGGGTGGAGTCACCTTCCCGCCCGATTATTTCATCCCGTTACTCCAGTTCTTCGCCAACCTCTTCCATCTCCCGCGTTATCTCTGCCAGAGCGGCATCTTTGCGCCTGGTAAAAACCACCAGCCAGTAACAGGCAAAATAGGCGGCGACTGCAGCCACAAAACCGACGATCGAGCAGCCCAGCAGCAGTGGTTTTGAGTGGTGGACCAAGACACCCTGAAGGCTCGACCAGTCAAGGTTGCGAACATTCAACTCTGCAGTTCCCTTGTCCCCCAAAATCCATTTCCCCAACTTGTAGCTGTAGATCAAGGCCGGAACAACCGTAATCGGAGTATTAACCCAGGTTCCGGTGATACATGTCAGCTTGTTAAGGCGGAACACGAAGGCCAGCAGCAGGGCGACCACCGTATGAATACCGGGCACCGGCGGGGTGAAACTAATGAACACGCCCACGGCAAATCCCAAGGAAATGTGCCCCGGATGGCTGTCCAGCGACATGACCTCTTTGAAGCGCTGTTTAAGTTTTTCTTTAAAAATCATGGCACCTATCTTTCCAGAATGAACGTCACCGGACCGTCATTGACCAGTACAACCTGCATGTCGGCCTGAAAAATACCGGTCCGGACCGGGACCCCGCGGCTCTTGACGGATTCGACGAAATAATCATACAGCCGTTTCCCTTCTTCGGCGGGTGCGGCTGTGTCGAAGGAGGGGCGCTTGCCTTTGCTGCAGTTGCCCGCCAGGGTAAACTGGGAGACAATCAGCAGGCTGCCGCTCGTATCCTGGACCGAGAGATTCATCTTTCCGGCATCATCGCTGAACATGCGCAGATTGACAATCTTTTCCGCCAGCCAGTCGGCCTTTGACTCTTTGTCGCCCTTTTCCACCCCCAAAAGGACCACTATGCCACACCCGATGGCTCCGACGGTTTCACCGCCAACGGCGACCGAGGCCGAGGTGACGCGCTGGATGACGGCTTTCATTTCTTTTTCCCTTTGGGTGGCGTAAGCGATTTTGGCAGATAATTCTCCGGGCTGACAATGCTCCGCCCCAGTTCCTTTTCGGTCGCCTTGCGTGCGGTGCCCGCAACGTTTCCACCCAGTCTGGCGTATTTTTTCCCGTCGGCGGCCTCCATCTTCAGTTGTACCCAAACTGGGGACAACTGAAGATTCGTAAATTCTCTTTTCTTTATTTTGCCCCAGTATTGGCGGGGGGTAGGGGATCCGGCCAACACCTCGATAACATCAACAATTGCAAACCACCATTCGTCGTTGTGGATGGTTTTCCTGATCTGTTTCCCCTCGAAAACGGCCAGTTTGATGATCTCTTTGGCTGTCATGGTTGTTCTCCTTTGACTGAAGTCCCCTCCACCACGGCAATCGTATCTTCGGTCAAGCCGTAGAGTTCGTAAACAAGCCGGTCGATCTCGGCTTCTAGTGCAGAGATATCGGCCTTGGAATTATAACGGATAAGGGGAGTGGCAATTGATCGGGCCGCGATTTTTCTGAGTCGGCATTACGCACTTGATGGGATGACCACGGCCATTGCGCGGCCGTTGGCGACAACATTGCTCTTACTGGATTCCCTTCTATGTAGCGGACTACCGTCAAGAGATGCTTGTTACCCTGAACGATAAAGCTCTTGTACCTCCCTTGCCACAGATGACCGCTGGTGCCGTAATGCTTGTGATAGCGGCGGACATGGGTCGTCATTACCCATTGCATCCATTTATTTAGTCGAGCTGCCTCTTCCGGTTGAACAAAGTAGGTGAAAATGATTCGGCATCAGACACCAAGCAAGGACCTTGACGCTATATCTCTGACGCGCCTCCAGTAACACATCAAGAAAGGCGTAGTAGTCGCCTTCTTTGTGAAAGACCTGCTGTCTGCCGTTTCCACGATTGATCAAGTGATAACAGCAGTTATCGGCTAATGCTCTGGCTGATCTTGGCATCTATCCTCTTACCTTACACGCAATTAGGTGCCTGTCTCCTTAATGTCCCCCTGTTTTACTTGTATGAGTTTTATGAGCTTGCCTTTAATTTTCATTGTAAATGCTTGCCAAGCCATTGAGCACATACCTGGGGTTTCCATGGATGACATTCTGAAAAATAGTCCCGTGTGCTCCGCTGGAATTTTGCCCTGCATTTGCCACTGGATGATGGATTGAATACTAAATTCTGGCTCAGAAAGTTGTATTTGTCGGATAGTTTCTAGAAACAAACTCATGTTGAAAGCATCACTTTTCCTGAATCGTTCTAATTCACGGCTGCAGCCGTAAATGACTTATTGTGTCTCAAGTGTGGCGTATGCTCATGGTAACTACCCACGG
Source organism: Geobacterales bacterium (assembly GCA_038209415.1). Taxonomy (GTDB): domain Bacteria; phylum Desulfobacterota; class Desulfuromonadia; order Geobacterales; family Pseudopelobacteraceae; genus CAIPTY01. Next base: position 213 of record JBBQXT010000014.1, on the reverse strand, counting down.
AGGTAATTTACCATGAAAAAGCACAACATCCAATTACAGGCAGGCCTGAGTTTAAGCGAATTTATCGACACATACGGCACTGAGCAGCAGTGTGAAGCCGTATTGGAAAAGTTACGCTGGCCTGATGGCTTCCGATGCAAGAAGTGTAGCGGCGAACGCCACTGTTACTATCGTCGCAACGGTGTATTAATATTTCAATGCAGCAACTGCCGA
>JBBQXT010000013.1:0-34007 GCA_038209415.1 Geobacterales bacterium | reverse complement strand
ACCTGCAGGTTGTTGATGGTGGAGGTCAGGCGGTTCTGGTAGGCGCCCAGGTTGCCCCGCAGTGACGATATGGAACCGATGGCTGCATCAATGGAGGTAATGGCGGAGGAGGCGCCCGTCTGGGTGCTGACAGTGCTGGTGGTGATGCTGAGACCGGACTTGGTGGCGTTACCCGTAGCCACGTCGATCGTGTCGGTACCGCTCACGGTTCCCGCCCCTACCTGGATTGTGAAGGTTGCGGCTGCCTTCAGCAGGTCCTGGCCGTTGAACGATGTAGAGTTGGCGATCCGGTCAATTTCTTCGCCCATTTTAGTGAATTCATGTTCGATGCTCTTCCGCTGCGGGTCGGTGACTGTGCCGGTTGCTGACTGGACGGCCAACTGGCGCATACGGTTCAGGATGGAGCTGGTTTCGTTGAGTGAACCCTCGGCGGTCTGCACCAGGGAGATGCCGTCGTTGGCGTTTCTGACCGCCTGACCCATGCTGTTGACCTGGGCGTCCATGTTGGTGGAGATGGCCAGTCCGGCGGCGTCATCAGCAGCGCCGTTGATGCGCAGACCGGTTGAAAGGCGCTGCATGGCTGTCGACAGGGCTGCCTGACTTTTCCCCAGCGAACGCTGGGCGTTGAGTGATGCGATGTTGGTGTTGATTGACATGCTCATGGTGAATCCTCCTTGAATGGTTATCAGGGCGTCCATGCCCCGGGTGTGGTTGGTGTGAAGCGAATTGTTTACCGTAATTGGAGATACAATCCACTACACTGCATCGTTTTTTTGGAGAGCGTTGTTTGCTCCCTGTGATTAAGTTATCGGCCCCCTGCAAAAATACTTTAGCAATTATTTGCACTGCATGAAAAATTCTTTGAAACAGCAGCCAGCAGCGCGGACCGGCCAGATCAACCAGCTGCTATGTAAGGCTATCCGCAGAGTTTGAGGACCTGGCCGGCAATTGAGCCAAGCGGCAGGATGAAATCCACCCCGCCCAGCTTGATCGCCTCGTTGGGCATGCCGAAGACCACGGAACTGGCCTCGTCCTGGGCGATGGTCCGGGCCCCGCCCTCTTTCATCTCCAGCATCCCCCGGGCGCCGTCGTCGCCCATGCCGGTCATGATCACCCCCACTGCATTCTTCCCCGCATAGCGCGCCGCCGAACGGAAAAGCACATCCACCGAGGGGCGGTGCCGCGAAACCAGCGGCCCCTCCTTGACCTCCACGTAATAGCGGGCGCCGCTCCGTTTCAGCAGCAGGTGGTGATTACCCGGGGCGATCAGCGCCCGGCCGCGGACGACGGTATCGTTATTCTCGGCCTCCTTGACCGAAACCCGGCAGATCCCGTCCAGGCGCTGTGAAAAGGCCCGGGTGAACCCTTCCGGCATGTGCTGGACAATCACGATGCCCGGGCTGTCGGCCGGCAGCACCTCCAGGAAACAGCGCAGGGCCTCGGTGCCGCCGGTGGAGGCCCCGACCACCACCACCTTCTCGGTGGTCTGCATCATCGCCCGCGAACTGGCCTTTTCCAGTATCACATCGGCGGTAAGCTTGGGAGCGATGCTGCGGGGCTTGGCGGAGATGAGCTTGAGCCGTGCCTGGCTGGCGGCCTTGACCACGTCGCAGATGCGCACCCGCGATTCCTCCAGGAACTGCTTGGTGCCCATGCGCGGCTTCTGGATGATCTCCACCGCCCCGTATTCCAGCGCCTTGAGGGCGGTTTCGGAACCATGATCAGTCAGGCTGGAACACATCACCACCGGTATCGGCCGCTGGCTCATGATCTTGTGCAGGAAGGTGATGCCGTCCATGCGCGGCATCTCCACATCCAGGGTGATGACATCGGGAATTTCATCCCTGATGCGGTCGGCGGCGATGAACGGGTCGGCCGCAGTGGCCATCACCTCTATCTGGGGGTCGGAAGAGAGGATCTCCGCCATGGTCTGGCGCACGACGGAAGAATCGTCGACAATCAGTACCCGTATCTTTTTTTGCATCGGCTCTCCTCTGCATTCTTGATGCTATAGTGTTGTGTGCCACGACATCCTGGCGGTCAAACTGCCGACAAGCTCACATGTCTATGCTTACTGAAGGGCCTGCGAACGATGCAGACGCTTCAGCAGCACCTCGCCGGTATGGCTGTAAAATAAGATCTTGCGGCCATGCAGACCGCCCAGGTCGGAAGCAATGATCCGCACTCCTTCACCTTCAAGAATCTGCAGGGCCATTTCCAGATTCTGCCGGCCGACGGTGCGGTTTTTTCGCTCTCCTTCCTGCACGATAAGTATGTCGGAACCGCCAAAGATCTTCACATCGATCTCACCGCGCACAATGCCGCGTTTATGATAAATTTCAAGCATGCGCCTGATGGCGCATTCCACATACTTGAGGCCGTCGGCGCAATCACCTTCACAAACATGATCATTCCTGCAGGCCGGCAACAGGCCATGGCAGATGGCGCCGACCCTGAGCCGCGCATTGAACATGGTCACCGCCACGCACGAACCGAGCAGGGTCGTCACCAGCGCTGGTTGATCGCCGACGTACAGCTCTCCCGGTTTCAGGAAATGGATCGGCATCTTTGTTGTTTGCATACTCATGAAAGCTTCCGGTAGACCGTCGGATGGACCATGGTCAGCGGCACATCCAGACCGCTGAGGGTTTCGGAGTGACCCATGAAGATGTAGCCGCCCGGCGCCATGTGCAGGTAAAAATGGTTCAGCAGCCTTTCCTGGGTCTGCCGGTCAAAGTAGATGATCACATTTCTGCAGAAGATGATGTCCAGCGGCTCGCGCAGCCCGAAATCACCATCCATGAAATTGAGGCGGCGGAAACTGACCTTTTGCCGCAGCTCGGGGACGATGCGCACCAGGCGGTTTTTTTTATCCTTGCTGCGCAAGAGATACTTCTTCTTCAGCAGTTGCGGCACAGGTATCACCCGGTCTTCCTCATACACGGCCATCCGGGCCTTTTGCAGCACCCGGGTGGATATGTCGGTGGCCAGGATCTGGAAGTCGGGTCCGGCGCTGCCTTCGGCATATCCGGACAGCGCCATGGCCAGGGTATAGGGCTCTTCGCCGCTGGAACAGCCGGCGCTCCAGACCTTGAGCTTCCGGCCGGGATTTTTTTTCCCCCATTCAGGCAGGACCTTTTGCAGCAGATAATCAAAATGTTCCGGCTCACGGAAAAAATCAGTTTTGTTGGTGGTTACCAGGTCGATCATCTGGATCAATTCACTGGCGATGCCCTGCGGGCTGAACAGGTATTCGCAATAGTCCCGGAAGGAGGCGATTGCCAGAATCCGTAACCGCTTCTGTAGTCGCGCCTCCAGCATGGTCTTTTTCGCAATAGGCAGTTTAATGCCCAGCTCCTGGTAGATGAACCCGCTCAGGCGGCTAAAGTCGGCGGTGGACAGGCTGAGGCCTCGTTCGGTGCCCTGATTCGCATCACTCATCTTCACTGCTCCCGATCAAAAATTGAGATGTAATGATTCGGCTTTCGTCAGAAAATTTCTCTCCATGTGCATATCGGCATTTATAGGTAAACATGTAGGGTAAATCCGGCTGGAGTAGCTGTTTCAAAACAGGACAGGCCAAAGGTTATCCCCCTGGCCTGTCCCGTTTACTTTATCTATGTGCGGTTATTGCGATCAGAACTTCTCGAACTCGCTATCCAGCTTTTCATCGTCCATGTGCAGACCGAAGCCGTCGGTATTGACTGCGACCCGGCCTGATGCGGCAGGCGCCGTGAGATAGCCGTTGGCCTTTTTCAGCGGGGCCACCGCGTGCGCCACCAATTTGCCGATCGGCTTCTTTGCTCCTTGGGAAACAGTGCGTACAGACTGGGCCGTTTTTCTGATTGCGCCCCGGTCATCGGTCTTGAAGAAAGCGATGGTGGCCTGGAGCTGTTCCGCCTGGGAGGCCAGTTCCTCGGCGGTTGAGGCCATCTCCTCGGATGCGCCGGCATTCTGCTGGATGACCTGATCCAACTGCTGGATGGCCTTGTTGATCTGTTCGGCACCGGTATCCTGCTCCCGGCTGGAGGCAGAGATTTCCTGCACCAGTTCGGCAGTGCGCTGGATGTCCGGGACCATCTTGGTCAGCATCTCTCCGGCCTTTTCGGCTACTTCGACGCTGGACGACGACAGCTCGGAGATCTCCGCCGCCGCCTTCTGCGAACGTTCAGCCAATTTGCGCACCTCCGAAGCCACCACCGCAAAACCACGGCCGTGTTCACCGGCCCGGGCCGCCTCGATGGCCGCGTTCAGGGCCAGCAGGTTGGTCTGGCGGGCGATCTCTTCGATGATGGAGATCTTGCCGGCAATATCTTTCATGGCATGGACAGTCTGAACCACCGCCTGGCCACCTTCCCTGGCATCCGTGGCCGATTTCACCGCAATCTTTTCGGTCTGGATGGCGTTGTCGGCATTCTGGCGGATGTTGGAGGACATCTGCTCCATGGAGGAAGAGGCCTCTTCGGCAGCAGCCGCCTGCTCGCTGGCACCCTGGGACATCTCCTCCGAACCGGATGAGAGCTCCTGGCTGCCGGCGGCCACATTGTCCGCGGCACTCTTCACCTCGCCGACAATCTCGCGCAGCTTGGCCACCATGTTCTGCAGGGCTAACAGCAGCTGGCCGGTCTCGTCATTGCTCTTGGACTCAATCGTGATAGTCAGATCACCGTTAGCCAGGGAGTTGGCAACATCAACCGCTTCGCTGATCGGGCCAACAATCATACGGGTTATCCAGTACGCAGTGGCAATGCCTATCAGAATGGCTATTCCGCCAAGGATAAACATCATGGTACGTGCCTGACTGTAGGCTAATTTTGCTTCGTCGAAACGCATCTTGTTGCGGGCATCCTGGTATTCTTTCAGTTTGTCGATCTCGCTGATCCAGGCCCGGACAGCCGGGCGAGCCTCTTTGTTCATCAGAGCAACAGCATCGCTGTCCTTACTGGCCAGCGACAGTTCAAGCACCTTGTTGTTAAGAGGCCGTGCCTTTTCCTGAATCTCCTTTGTCTTGGCGATCAGTTCAAGCCCCTTGGCATCGTCCTTGGTGGTCATATCTTCCAATTTCTTAAAGCTCTCGTTATATTTCTCGCGTTGGTCGCCTATGCGCTTCTGGTATTCTGCACGTTTTGATATTTCGCTTTCCAACAGGACATTGCGCAGGTTGATGGAGACTTCCTGAACTGATTGCATCATATCAGCGGTTTTGTTGATGCGCACATTGTTGACATTCACGATCCGCTCGAGATTTTTATCGATCTCGCCCATATCACGGATAGACACGACGATGTTGACAAGCATTAAGAGCAGAACGACACCGAAACCAATCCCCATCCGCATTCCGATTTTCATATTTTTGAACATGGGTGTTTCCTCCGTTAAATTGTTTTTCTCGATCACTGATCTTCTTTGGTTTCCTGAACACTAACCGATGCCAGTTCAGCACCTGAAAACACCTTGTCGATATCGAGTATCATCATGAACTGCTCGTCAAGCTTGCCCATGCCCAGGATAAAGTCGGTATTCAGCTTGGTACCGATACGAGGCGCCGGTTCGATCTGCTCCGGTTCCATATCGATCACCTCCTGCACCGAATCGGCCAGCACTCCCAGGATCATCGTCTCTCCCTCCATGAGCAGTTCAACCACGATCACACAGGTATTCACGGTCTTCTCGGTGGCCGACAGGCCGAACTTCAGCCGCAGATCGATCACCGGCACCACACTCCCGCGCAGGTTGATCACCCCCCGCATGAATTCCGGGGTCTGTGGCACCTTGGTTACTGTGGTAAAATCCAGGATCTCCCGCACCTTGGCTACATCCAGGGCAAAGATCTCATCCTCCAGCTTGAAGGTCAGGTACTGGGTGGTTTCGGCTGCTCCAGCTTCGTTCATGGTGCCTCCTCCTTTACGTTCAGGTTCAAAAAAATAGTCAGGTCATTCAAATCAACCCCGGCCCTTACAGTGTGAACTGCCCCACCAATCGCTGCAGTTCCTCGGCATTGCCATTTAGCTGTGCTGCTGCCGTTGCCGATTCATGCGCCCCCTGCGAGGTCTGTTGGACCACCTCGGTGATCTGCAGCATATTGCTTGATATCTCACTGGTCGTGGCGGTCTGCTCCTCAGCTGCCGTGGCTACCTGGTTGATCTGCATGGCGACCGCGCTGATCTGTTCAAGGATTTCGTTCAGCGATGTTTCCAGCTGGCCCGCCTCGGCGGCACCGCGTTCGGTTCCCCTGACCCCTTCCTCCATCGAAATGATGGCTTGTTTCGTCTCGGCCTGGATCGCCTTGATCATCCCTCCGATTTCCTTGGTGGCCCGCGTTGTCCGCTCTGCAAGCGCCCGGACCTCATCGGCCACAACCGCAAAGCCGCGCCCCTGTTCCCCGGCCCGAGCCGCTTCGATAGCGGCGTTCAGTGCCAGCAGGTTGGTCTGGTCGGCGATATCCTCAATCGTCGAGACAATTTCACCGATCTGATCGGAGCGGGCACCGAGGGATTCCACAATCCCGGCATTTTCCCTGGTCTTTACGCCACGGGACTTGATCCCGTCGATGGTGCGCTGCACGACATCAAAACCGTTTTTCGCCGTCTGGGTCGCCACGTTTGCCGCATCCACGGCGTACTGGCAGTTCTGGGCAATATCGCCCGATGTCGCCGCCATCTCTTCGCCCGCCGTGGCAATTGTTCCCGCCTGGGCTGCCACCTCCTCCGAACCGGTGGCGATTCTTTCTGCCGTACCGTGAACCTGGTTCGCAGCCGCGGAAACCTGAGTGGCGCTTTCGGCCACTTTTGCCAGCGCCTGGCTGAAGGAGTCGGCCATGGCATCAAATGATGTACCTATGGTTCCCAACTCGTCCGTGGAAGTCAGCCGAACCCGTTGTGACAGGTCACCATTGGCCATGGCGCCGCTGACATTGATGAGGGCAGATGCTGCCGTGGATATGGAACGGATGATCATGACGCCGAGTATCAGAGACAGAAGAATTGAGCCGACAATGGCGATGATGACCAGAGTCAGGGTCGTGCGATATCTGCCGGTTGCATCTTCATGGGCCTTTTTGGCCTGTTTTTTTTCATTGTCATAGAGCTTCTGCGCCGGCTCATTGGCGGCCTTGAAGAGCGGGTTCAGTTTTTTGATGGTGTGCTCGGTCGCAGCCTGATAGTTGCCGGCAATAATCAGGTCCCGCACCGGCAGCAGCCCCTCCTTGACGAACATGCCGCGCTTTTCGGCAAACTCATCGGCCAGGAGCTTTTCATCAGCACTCAGTGTCCCGCCACCGGTATACTCTTTCCAGACGGCGGTCATTTCCTCGATATTTTTCTCAACAGAGTTGAGATGCTGTTCCATGGCATGGTCATGCAATTTGACGATCTCCGGATTGCCCGGGTCATGCTGAAGGGCCAGCAGCAGCTGGATCCGGTTATCGCGCATAAGCGCTATAATTTGGCCGAGTTGGGTGACATTTGTCAGGTTTTTTTTGTACAGCACCCCAATCGCGTCGTCCGCCGATTTCATGCCGACCAGGCCAAGCACCCCGACTGTCGTAACCGATACAAATCCGACCAGCATGATGATGAGAATCTTAGTCTTGATGTTCATGCGTTCAATTCCTTTCTGGTTTCATATATGCTGCCGGGATAAAAACGGCACCGGGCCCTGTCAAACTGTCTGGCGCCTTGATATACATATCGACGATTCGGTGTTTAACTTTATGGATAGAGGTAAAGCGTTTATCTGTAATTCATCCGTTTATCCCGCAAGGTCGCTTTAGCTCCCTAAACAGCTGCCGCTTCCACGCTATGCAGCAGATACGGAATGTCCAGAATCAGCGCCACGGCCCCGTCCCCCAGGATGGTGGCCCCGGACACACCTTCCACGTCCCGGTAGATCCTGCCGAGAGACTTGATGACCGTCTGGTGCTCACCGATCACATGATCGACGACCACCCCGACACGCATGCCGTCTACCCGGGTGATGACGATCTGCTCGATGTCCGGCTGCGCCCCCCTGATGCCGAACCGCTCCCGGAGCGGTATGTACGGGACCAGATGGTCGCGGACCGTGGCCAGGTGCCGGCCATGGGCGTTTGTCACATCGTCACGGGTCAGCTCCACGCATTCGTCCACCAGGGAAAGCGGGATCAGGAAGCGGTCGGCACCGATCTTCACCAGCAGGCTCTCGATGATCGCCAGGGTCAGCGGGATTCTGACGCTGATCGTTGTCCCTTCCCCCGGTCTGCTGCCGATCTCGATGCTTCCGCGCAGGGCATCGATGGCCCGCTTGACCACATCCATACCAACCCCGCGACCGGAAACGCTGGTCACATTTTTGGCCGTGGAAAAACCTGGAGCAAAGATCTGGGCGAAGAGTTCTTTTTCGGATAGCTCGGCAGTTGCCGTGATCAGCCCATTTTCAATGGCCTTGGCCCGGATCGCTTCTTTGTCCAGCCCAGCCCCATCGTCTTTGATGATGATCTGAACACTGTCTCCGGAATGGATCGCTGCCAGATGGACCTTCCCCTGGCGAGGTTTGCCGGATCTTTCGCGCACCTCGGGTCGTTCGATGCCATGGTCGATGCAGTTGCGGATCAGGTGCACGAGCGGATCGTTGAGCCGTTCGATGACCGTCTTGTCCAGCTCGGTTTCCGCACCATCCGTGGTCAACTCGATCTCTTTGCCCAACTCAAGCGACAGGTCGCGCACCAGCCGCGTGAACTTGCTGAAGGTGGTGCCGATGGGGAGCATGCGGATGTTCAGGGCATTGTCGCGCAGTTCGGCGGTCAAACGTTCCACCTCTTCGGCAATCGCCGTCAGCTCGGCGTCGCTGCGTCCGGCGGCGGTCTGGCTGAGGCGCGCCTGGACGGTCACCAGCTCTCCCATCAGGTTGATCAGGGTATCCAACCGCTCGGCCGGGACGCGGATAGAGCTGGCCGCCTCGGAGGTCTGACGTTTGTGCAGTAACTCCTTGACATGCCGCTGCTCGGCCAGCGCCGACTCGATCCGCTCAGGCTTGACCAGTTTCTTCTCAACCAGCATCTCTCCGATCAGTTTCCGGTCGGCAATCACCTGCTGCAGGTCGCCAGCCGACAGATCCCCCCGCTCAACGAGGATATCCCCGAGCTTGCGGTAATCGGCCTCATTGTCCAGGCCGCCGCTGTTGTCGATCAGCTCGATCCGCAGTTCACAATCATCCTCGACAAAGATGAAGACATCCTTGATGGCATTGACCCCATTTTCGGTAGTGAGGATTATGTCCCAGTACACGCTGCATTCCTCGGCATTCAAATCGCCCAGCGCCGGAATGTCGCAGGTCTGAGCAACCACCAGGCATTCCCCCAGCTCGCGCAGTTCGTTGAGCAGGGCGATCGGGTTGGTGCCGTTTAACAAAATGGCCCGATCGGGGTGGAAACGGATACGATAGGTGGCAATTTCCCCTGCGGTGGCGGCCGCTGCCTGCGGAACCTGTGCGGCGTCTTTTCGCGCTTCTCCCCCGCTCACCCCCGGACTCAGGCGCTGCAAGGCGGCGACGATCCGGGTGGCCTGCTGCGTGTCGGCCGGCTCCCCGCCGTCGGCGGCATCCAGCATGGACTTGATCTGATCGCGGGCTTCCAGAGTGAGGTTAATGAGGGCCTTGGTCACCGCCAACCGGCCGTTGCGGACCAGATCGAAAACCGTCTCGACCTCATGGGTAAAGGCAGCGATATCGTCAAAACCGAACATGGCCCCCGAGCCCTTGATGGTGTGCATGGCACGAAACACCCGTCCGACCAGTTCCGAGTCGCCCGAGTTTCCCTCCAGCTCCAGCAGGGAACTTTCCAGTTCGGTCAAAAGTTCGTAGGCCTCTTCCTTGAATGTTTCTCTATGCTGGTCCATCATGCGAGCACCTTCTTGACAACCGCTATGAGTTGCTCCGGCTTGAAGGGCTTGACGATCCAGCCCGTTGCCCCGGCCTGCTTGCCTTCCTGTTTTTTACTGTCCTGGGATTCGGTGGTCAGCATGATGATCGGGATGAACCGGCAGGCGGGGATCCCCCGCGCCCCCTTGATCAGCCCGATGCCGTCCAGGTTGGGCATGTTCAGGTCGGTAATCAGCATATCTACCCTGCAGCTGCCAAGTTTTTGCAACGCATCCTGGCCGTCAACCGCCTCCACTACATCGTAGCCGTTCTGCTTGAGCGTGAAGCTAACCATCTGGCGCACGCTGGCCGAATCATCGGCAGTCATAATTGTCTTGGCCATTCGCCCTTCCTCCACTTGCGGAAAATTAATTCACGACACTCCGGATGCAATCCACCCAGCAGGGAAAGCCGGCAGCCCGCAGCATGTCCCTGTATTCGTTGTTATCGGTGCCGTTCAGTTCGATCTCTTTGTGCAGTGCCTCTGCTGTATGCCGGGTCGAGAAGATCAGTTGCAGACCAGTCAGGTCGATGGAGCGCACTTCTTCAATGTCCAGCGTCAGCCTGTCAGCAGCGTTGAGCGCCACGAGCAGGGCGGTCCTGATTTCTTCCGCATAGGGGATGGTCATCTCGCCGGCTATTTTCAGCGTCAGCAATTTTTCGCCTCCTGCCCCAACCGCCTCTTCTTGTACGATCTTCATTGGTTTCACCTTGTCCCTTGCGTGCGGCGCCGTCATATTATTCCAATTTCAAATCAAAGATGAAACCAAGGCGGCGAGGATTGAGGCTGCGAGGCGTACTTATCAGTACGTTGAGGAGCCGAAGACGAGCCAACGAAGGTAGCGCTTTGATTTGGAATTGATATTATTCAAAATAGTTCGACATTATCCCCGAGCCCATCATCGTCACCGCCCGTCTCGCCGGGCTCTGTCCCGGCGGCATACAGCTGCCCGCCAGCCTCGTTTCCCTGCAGGATGGACGCGTGGATCAGCCGTTCACTTTGCATGGTATAGCGACCGCCCAAGGCCGCCAGATCAATCGTGGCCGCTTCCGGCGCGATCACGCGAGCCTGCGTCATGATCTGCTCCAGCGCCTCCGTTATGCCTTCCACCGCGGTGGTGACCGTCCCCTGGACCGTTATCCCGTAGGTGGTATTCTCTATGTCGCTGGACAGCTCCTGAGCCGCATCGTCGGTCTGCGCCAAGGTAACCATGACCCCGTCATTCATGCCACGGATCGACTCGATCAGACCTTTCAAACGGTCAGCCAGGGCCTCCACATCCAGCTCCCCGGTGGAGGCATCGGCCGCTTCGCCGCCGGACAACGCTTCCGTGGCCCGGGTAATATCCCGCAGAGTATCGGTGACCGCCGTGGTCTGGACACAGGCATCGACCGACAACCGCTGGATGGCTTCCGCCAGCACCCCGAGCGCCGCACCTTCAGCCCCGGTCCGGGCCGCCTTAACCTGGGAATTCAGGGCGATCAGTTTGATTTCTTCCCCGATCGTCTCGATGTCGTTCACGAACAGGGAAATCTCGCCGACCGTTGCCGCGACCGAGTCTACGGCCTGGGTCAGGTTGCGGTTTGCTGCGACGCTTTCCGCCAGCAGTGCAACTACCGGGGACAAATTCCTTTCGAGCTCAATAAAGAACGAGCCTCCAGCACCATCTGCAACATCAATCATCTCCCTGGTCCAGCGGGCCATGGCCCGGCCCTTGTCGGCAAGCCCCTGCAGGTTCAGTACGATGCCGGTTACGGCCACCGTCAATCCATCCCGGGCGTGGACGAGCTGGGCGGACTGCAGCCGGCAGACGCCGAATACTTCTCCCGCCAGCTCCACCGTGGATGGATATGGGATCCCCATTCCCGCGCTGGCGGACTGACCCGGTTCCAGCCGGCTATCCAGATCGATAAGCGCTTCCTGCACATGCTCCAGCTGCTGGCGGGTGATGTCATGAATCTGCAAGGCAGTGACAACTTCGCTGATATTCCGGGAAACCTCGCCGGATGAAGCGGCAACCGCCGCCGCCACCTCAGCGCATTTCCGGTGGAGGTCGCTGATCATCTTCAGGCTGGAACGGGTCCTGTCGAGCACCAGATACACGTCCTCTCTCCGGGCCGTTTCCAGGTCACTCATCCGGGTAAGTGTCTCCCTTATTTTGCCACTCAGGGCAACATTCTCTCCCATGATCCTGACGGATTTGTCATTGATCTGAACCGCCAGATTCTCCACGTCGTCGGCCAGGCTGTTAAAGCCCTCCCCAAGTGGTCCGAGCCGTGCGCTTTCGATCTTGGTGGAAGTGCCCAGCACATGAAGAACCTTCATGATCTTTTTGAAACCGGCCAGCGGTTCGTCCACACCGGCAATCATCTGCAGAATATTCTTCAGGGTCAGGCTGCTCTGTGCGGTTTCCCGCTCCACCAGGGACAAAAAAGCCCCCATCCGGTCGATAATCTCTCCCAGTTCCCCTATGGCCTCCCGTATCTCTATACCTCCCACCTGGTCGGTTACCGTCGTAGAGGCGCCCCCGATCTGCGCGGAGCGCGCGTGGAAGTCCTGCAACCGTGCACCGATGGTCAGAAATTCGTTTTCCGTGGAACCGGCCAGTTGGCTCAACCGGTCTTGAATGTGGCGAAGCATGCCCTGCTCTTCATGGAAACTGCCGCTGTCAGGATCGACCTGCTCTGCCTGCGGTGCATTCGAAGCAGATGCCTGATCGGGCAGATGCGGTTGTTTGCGTTTTCTCAGGAAAAACAACATGCTATCGACCTCTTTACAATGTTTGACATGCGGAGTGCAGCCAGAGAAGTTTCCTGCAAAGTTGTAAAAACCGTGCTATCAGAAATGGGCTAGTGTATCTATCGGTCCCCAATTCTAAAACTTTAATCATAATATTTTTTTTGTCGGATCTATATTGCAGGCGCAAGTGCCATGCAATGGCGGCCGTCTGGACCTGCGGTGATCCGGATTTAAATTGTGTTTGTTAGTGTGAAGGGAGTTGCCTGCGGGGTGAAAGCGTAAAGGGAGAGTTTACTGCAGGGTACTGTTCAGCCTGTCCCGCGCCGAGCGGCGCGGGACAGGCCGGATTATCAGGCGCAGGCCAGGGCGAGATCGGCACTGCAGTACAGGGAGGATACCCTGGATATAGCCAGCAGGGGCTGCGCGGCCGTTTTTTTTGCTGCGGCTGCGGGTTCCGGAGGTGCAAACAACGGATGACGGGTGGCGTGGTTCTCCCCCATGACAAGCTGCATGGCTGTCAAGCGGGAGGGGTTGATCACGATCGGGCCCTGGAGGTTCACGGTGATCTGGCGCGGGTCCGGGGCCATGGTCACCACGCAGAGCATGACAACCTCTTCGCCCGCTTCCAGCAGCAGCCGGTCACGTTCCTCCCCGGTCAGCTTGACCTGGTAACCGGGCACAAACTGAGCCGGGTCCACGACGACAAAGGCCAGGTCGGGGTTGTCCACAGACTGGAACCAGTTGAATAGCCCGCCCTGGTCAGGGCTGAGGATGATAAAGCGCCGCTCGCTGAAACCAAGCATGCCGCCCGAGAGGGTGATGACCTTCCCCTCCTCGATTTCCTGTTCGCCGAAACGTGTAGTGGTGACAATCAAGTTCGTGGCTCCTTATCTACGTTATTGAAAAGGCTGACCGCATTCCGGAATTCGTTCAGGTCCCAGGAAGACGCCAACTGGTTCTGCTCTTTAATTTTACAATAGATTTCTTCACGGTAGATCCTGAAGTCGGCCGGAGCCTCGAAACCGAGCTTGATCTTGTTGCCGACCACTTCTACTACCTTGATTTTTATCTGATCGCCAATAGCGATCACTTCGCCGACTTTCCTCGTCAATATAAGCATATACGCGCCCTCCATGGCTTGTATGTTCCAGATTCGTGTTTTGTCGCAACAGTGTTACAGGTAATCCAGCAGGGAGAGTTTTGAGGTCTTCGCCGCGGATGACAGCGCGGCCTGGAAGGCGGTCTGCTGCCTGGTGAGGTCGCTTATCACCTGCAGTATATCCACATCCTGCCTGTCGGAAATGGCCGCGGTTTGACTGAGCTTCAAGGATTCGAGATTGCTTGCGGCGTTCTGCACGCGGTTCATCCGCCCCCCGACATCGGTGCGTGCCGCCAGAATCTGGCTCTGGGCTGCATCCATCGCTGGGAGCGCTGCCCGGATGCCGGTCACATCGTTGGTGGAGAGGGCCGTGGTCAGTTTGTCCAGTTCGCCAATAATATCCACCCCACTGCTGCCCGGGGGTGTTCCTCCGCTGAGCAGGCGGCTGCCGGGATAGTTGATGGACACATACGACCCCTGGCCCACCTCCATCTTGACAGCATCGTCACTGCCGGCATAGGCGCCAGTCGTCGCGTCAAAGGGGGGCTTGTCGCTTGCGAAGCCTCCGAAAATGTATCTGCCTGCCATCTGGCTGTTGCCCTGCTGAATCAGTTCACTGCGCAGCTGTTTCAGCTCCACCGCGGCGTTGGCTCGGTTGGTGGCGCTGTAGCTGCCGTTGGCCATGGTCATTGCGATCTCATGGGCTCGTGCAACCACACTTCCCATACCGGCCATGGTATTGTCCGACTGTCCCAGCCAGGCGCTGCCGGTAATAATATTGCGGGTGTACTGATCGTAGTCCTGCAGAACACCCTTCAATTGGAGCACCTGCTGGGTGGAGACCGGATCGTCCCCAGGTGCGTTGATTCTCATACCAGTTGATGCTTGCTGCTGCAAACGTTCCAATTGTTGCTGGCCCAGCTGAAGATTGCCCAGGATGTTGTTGGCGATTATTCCCTCGGTAATGCGCATTGTGCTGTCTCCTTCGGCTCTTCCATCCCTGATGCCCGGATAAAAACTACCTGACCATATTGAGTACCGTGTCCATCATCTGCTGCCCCGTGGTGATCAAATGGGCGGCCCCCTGAAAAGCCTTCTGGTATCTGATCATCCCGGTCAGTTCCTCGTCCAGGGAAACACCGGAGGTGGATTCGCGCAGCATGTTCAGCTGCTTGAGCATGGCACTGTTCTGGGCACCGTTCTGCTGCGAGGACTGGACCGCCAGGCCGACTTTGCCCACCAGGGAGCCGTAGAACCCCGTCAGCGTGGTCTTGCCGCCGGACATGGTCAGCGTCAAGTTTTTCAAATCGGCGATGGCCAGTGAATTGACATTGTTGCCGGTACCGTTTCCGGCCAGGGTGGGGTCCGTCGAGGCAGCGGCTATGCCGGCAGTCGTGGTGACATTCAGGGCGATGCCGGCACTGAAGCCGGCAGCAATGGTGGCCGGTGGAACCGGCGCCGGCGGCGGGGTGAAGAAATCGACGCCGGTGGTACCGTTTAAGGCAAATCCTGCGGCGTGCAGCCCGTTGACCTTGACGGCCAGTGTGCTGGCCAGTTCATCCAACCCCGCCGCAAAACCGTTGACAAGGTTGTCCCTGACCCGTAGCGTGCCGCCCAGTTCGCCCGAGCCGCTGCCCGACTCGGCAATGATCGACGTGACGTCGGTGGCGCTGCCGGCGGCGCCGCCCGGCGCAGTGAGCATGATGCCGTAGAGGCCGGAATTGGCCGCGTCCGCCTGCAGGTCCAGGGTGGCGGATCTGTTGCCTTCAACCAGCACCGGACCGCGAGCCAGGCTGACAGTCACCATGCCATCGGGCTGTTCAAAGGAATGTATCCCCACCTTCCCGGCCAGATCCTTGAGCAACAGGTCACGGCTGTCACGCAGTGTATTGGCCGAGCCGTTGTTCTGTTCGGCCTGCATGATCTGGATATTCAGCGCGGCAATCTGTTTCGTCTTGTTATTGATGTCGTTGGTAAGCGCTCCCAGAGACTGGTTGGCATCCTGCTTGACCGTAGTGAGCGAGTTGGAGATCTGGTGAAAATTATCCATCAAGGTCTGCGCCTTGGCCAGAACGGACTGCCGCTCGGCCTCCCCCTGGGGGTTCATGGAGAGGTCCTGCCAGGCGCTGAAGAATTTCTGGAGTGAGCCGCTCAGGCCTTCCGCTGCAAGATCGTTGAAAAGCGGCTGCATCCTTTGCAGGGCAGCCTGTTCGGTGGTCTGTTCCCCGCTGGCACTGTTCTTGTCGTTGATCTGTGACTGGAGAAAACGGTCATACGAGCGTTGTATCGAAGCCACAAACACCCCGTTGCCGATACCCTGGTCCTGGCCACCCGGCGCAGTCTCCAAAACCGCCGTCTGCCGTGAATAGCCGGGGGTGTTAACGTTGGCGATGTTCTGCCCGGTCACCTCGATTGCTGCTTTCTGGGCGGCCAGCGCAGTTCTTCCAATATCCAGGATTCCCAAGATGCTCATGTCATTGTCCCGTGCGGCTGATTCTCCGCATTGATTGTAAAGTAATTAAATCCGATAAAATCCCGGTAACTACAACTCCCGGCACAGGACGGTTCCGGTCGTCCTGCCGTTGTGTATCCGGCCCTGAACACCGTAGGTATCGCAACCGCCCAGCAACCTGCCAAACTGGGTCATGGATTTCTGAATCATGCCGATGGAGTTCATCAGCAACGTGCGGTTCAAGCCGAATTGGCGTTCAAGGGCCGTTGCCAGTCGCACCTGCCTTTGCTGTACAGGCTGCAGCTCAGTCTGCTGGACTGGCGCGACCACGGCAATCAGTGCCGACAGGTTGTGGATTTCCCGGTGACCCAGTTCCGTACCGGCGCGGCGGATCAGTTCGCTGCACAGTCCCTGCAATCGAGCCAGTCCGGCAGTGGCCTGCTCTTTGCGGCCCTCATTTTCATGAAGCCGCGGGAGGTCCATGCCGACTATGCAGCGCTGCTCCTCAGCCAGGGCCTGGGTCATCTCCTCCATGGCCCGCTCACTCTCGACCAGCCGGGTGATCAATTCGCCAATGCTACCTGCCATTGAACTCTCTCCAGCTTTGCAGCATCTTCTTCGCCACCTCTGCCCCGTTCACCTGGTAGGTGCCGGCAGCGATCTGCATCCTCAGCTGGGCCACCTTGCCACTCGGGACATCCGGGCTGTCCTGCAGCGTCTTCTTCAAGCGTTCCACTTCCACCCGACGACTGGAAAACTCCACCCGGTCAACACCTTGACGCCTGGTCATTTCCGTCTGAGTCCCGGTGGTTTCATTCTTCTCCATGGGCTCGCTCTTAAACTTCTTGACCGTGGCCAGCAGTTGCTCGTTATCGATTTTCATAAGTAACCTCAGTTGTGGCTTGTTGGTTTGTTTTGTCATAGTGGCTCATGCCCCGGGATTTGGCGAGCTGCCCTTCAAATATCGCTGCCAGCCCCAGACCGCCTCGCTCTGTCAAGGACTTGGCGTATTCCTGGTCGAGCATGGAGCGGTAGACCTCTTCGCCGTGACCGCCGTCTGTTATCTTGTCCTTGCCGACACTCTCCCGCATGGATTTAAGCATCATGTCGATGAACAGTGTCTCGAACTCCTTGGACACCTTCTTTACTGCCGCGGCTTCTTTTCCGGTGGGCATCCGCGCTACCATTTGCGCCGCTATCAGCGGGTCTGCGGCAGCGCCAGCCGGTAAGATTCCTATGGGTCCGATCTTCATTTCCATCTCTCTACTCCCATCTATCGTCAGGGGTTACAAAAACTTTAATATATTTATATGACGGTCAATTCAGCCTGCAGAGCGCCTGCGGCCTTGATGGACTGGAGTATCCCGATCAGGTCGCGGGGGGTAACCCCCAGTGCATTCAGCGCCCGAACCACATCACCGATATTGGCCCCTTCACGAACCAGTGCCAGCCTGCCCTCTCCTTCGGACACCTTGATCGTTGTCCGCGGCACCACCTGGGTTTCACCCTTGCTAAAGGGCAACGGCTGGGAAACCAGGGGAGCCTCCTTGATGGAGAGAGTCAGGTTACCATGAGATACCGCCACCATGGATATCCGTACGTTATCCCCCATGACGATGGTGCCGGTGCGTTCGTTGAGCACCACCCTGGCGGCACTGTCCGGCTGCACATCCAGAAGTTCCAACTGAGCCATGAACTCTATGGTTCGTCCCAGGTACTCAGGCGGTATTTCCAGGGCGATGGAGCCCGGATCACTGCAGGTGGCGGGGTTGCTCGGAAATTTGCGGTTGATGGACGCGGCCATGCGGGTGATGGTGGTAAAGTCGGGCTGGTGAAGGTTGATGCGCAGGCTGCTCCGGCCGGCAAGGGCGTTGGGAATCTCCCGTTCCACCAATGCTCCGTTCGGCACCCGGCCTACGGTGGGGTGGTTCTTCTGGGTCGTTGCGGCCTCTCCACCGTAGGAAAACGAATTGGTCAGCACCCCGCCCTGGGCCACTGCGTAAACCTGCCCATCGCCACCTTTGAGGGGGGTCATCAGCAGGGTACCGCCGGCGATGCTCTTGGCATCACCCAGCGAAGAGACCAGAACGTCGATGGTGGTGCCCTGCTTGGCAAAGGGGTGAATGGTTGCAGTAACCATGACCGCCGCCACGTTTTTCACCGTGATATCGGCGCGGTTGACAGTGACCCCCATCCGTTCCAGCACGTTTACCAGAGACTGGACCGGAAACCTGGTCTGGTCGCCGTCGCCGCTGCCGTTCAACCCCACCACCAAACCATAGCCGATGAGCTGGTTGTCGCGCACCCCGTCGAAACTGGCGATATCCTTGATACGGGTCGCCAGGACCGGCTGGGCAGTCACTATCAGCAGCAGTGTTATACAGATCAACCTTTTCATAGTATTCCTTTTCCTGACCCCCGGCCTAGAACGGCCAGATGAAATCGAGGATGTTCAACAGCCAGCCCGGCCTCTGCCGGTCGCTGATGACCCCCTTGCCACTGTAGGTGATCCTGGCGTCGGCGATGAGGCTTGAGTTGATCAGGTTGTCGGCGGTGATGTCGCGGGGTCGGACGGTTCCATCCAGGATGATGATCTGATCCTCGTTATTGACCTTGACGTTGCGCCGCCCCTCAATCAGAAGATTGCCGTTGGGCAGGACATCCATGACCCGGGCGGTGATGGTGGCGCTCAGGTTTTCCTTGCGCGTGGTGGAGCCGTTGCCATTGAACTTGGTGTCAGTGCTGGCGCTGGCAAGCTTGCTCAGGTCCATCATCTTGCTGACACCGGCGGTCTCCAGACCAAACAGGTTGGGTATGCCGGCGGAAATCGCCGCCGACCGCGAGGTGCCGGTGCTGGCCTGTTTGCTGGCACTGGCCTGTTCCGCTATGACCACGGTCAGGGTATCCCCCTTCCGGCGGGCCTTCATGTCCTCGGCCAACCCGCCGGCGGATGCCTGCCAGATGGACCCTCCGGCATAGTTCGGCCTGGTCGGCTTTTCCAACTGCTGCTGTGCAGCCGGGAATGTGTTTACCGGCTGATTGAAGGCACAGCCGGCCGTCAGCAGCGCAATGAGAATCAGCACTCTGGCCATATCAGAACTCCACCCTTACCGTGGTGGCATTCACCACCACCGCCGGCATTTCCTTGTGCGCGTTCAGGTTCTGCACCATAATGGTGTCCCCCTCGGCGCCATTGCCTTTCGACCGGCCGGCAGCGGTAACCCGGAAGGCGCTGTTTTCGGCAACGATGGTCACCATCTGCCCGCTCTTGACGATGGGAAGCCGTTCCAGGTAATCGCCCCGCACCGGTGAATTGCCGCGCAACCCGACCCGCACCCGTTTGCCAAGCACCTCGTCGATGCTGCGGCAGGCCCGTGCCGGGGCCGTTGCCATGTCCCGCCTCTGGATCGATACGTCGTCTGCTGCCAGAACCTCACCCTTTTCCAGGGGGCGCATGGTCACCACCATATCAGCCATGACCGCCACCTCCACGTTGAGGGGGATGTTCTTTACCAGCTGGTCGTTGACCCTCACAATGAGTGCCAGCGAGCCTCTTCCCCAACCTTCCCACTCTTGCGGGGAGAGCAGCTCGAAGCTCATGACCCCCGGCGGGAGCGGGATCTCGCCGCTGAAGTTGATTTTTTTCAGCTGGATATCCGCCCCAACCCGGCCGGTCTTCTCCCGCAGGTAGTCGGTGACCACCTGGCGGACCTGGGCTTCCTTCAGCACGTTACGCTCCGCAGCCGCAACGCTGAGAGGTTGCATGACCAGCAGGAGCATCCCGAAGCACAACAGTTTATTAACAAAAATTTTCATCTTTAATTCTCCTGGGAACGAGATTTTTTCGCAAGGTCAAGGAGTCCCGAAGATCAACGCCGAGATTGCGGAAAAGGCTCGTTTCCCCTACCTGCGGAGGTTGTTGGCCTGCTGAAGCATCTCATCCGCCGCCTGCACTGCCTTGGAGTTAATCTCATAGGCCCGCTGGCTGACGATCATGTTGACCATCTCTTCCATGACACTCACGTTGCTCATCTCTAAAAACCCCTGTGAGATGGTGCCGATGCCGTTTTGTCCGGCAGTACCGGTATTGGCGGTGCCGGAGGATTCGGATGGCTGATACAGGTTGTGCCCCATGCTGGAGAGGCCGGAAGGATTGGAAAATGTGGCCAGCTGGATGGTGCCGACGCTGGTCGGGGTGGTCTGTCCGGACTGCAGAACCGACACAGTGCCGTCATTGCCGATGGTTGTCTTGGAGGAGTTGTTGGGAATGACGATTTCCGGCAGGAGCGGATAGCCGTCGGAGTTGACCATCCTGCCCGTGCTGTCCTTTTTGAAGGAGCCGGCCTTGGAATAGGTGGTGCTGCCGTCCGGGAGCTTGATCTGGAAGAAGCCGTCCCCTTCGATGGCCAGGTCCAGTTCATTGCCGGACTGGGTGATGTTGCCGGCGGTAAAGATCTTGTTGACCGCCGCCGCCTTGGAACCGAGGCCGATCTGGATCCCGGCCGGTATCTGGGTCGAGTTGGTAGAAGGCGCACCGGTGGTTTTCAGGTTCTGGTACATCAGATCCTGAAAATCCGCCCTGCTCTTCTTGAAGCCGGTAGTGTTCACGTTGGCCAGGTTGTTGGCGATAACATCGATGTTGAGTTGTTGTGACTGCATCCCGGAAGCCGCTGTCCATAAAGCCCTGATCATAATAAGTCTCCTCTGGTTACTGTAGGGGCATCGCCCGACCGGACAGACACTCAGGCCTGCCTCTGCAAAGGTTTATAGTTTGCCCAACTCATTGGCCGCCTTGGCCGCCATGTCGTCATAACTCCGGACCACCTTGAGGCAGCTCTCGTAGTAGCGGCTGGTCTCGATGAGATGGGCCATTTCCAGGATGGGATTCACATTGGAATCCTCCAGAAAACCCTGTCTGACTTCCGCATTTTTGGCCGGCTGTTCGCCCCCCCCGGGACCTTCCGGGATGAACAGGGCCGAGCCCGCTTTCTTCAACTGGTAGGGCTTGGGAAAATCAACTATGTCCAGGGAAGCGACCCGGTTGCCTTCGACGAACACCCCGCCCTTGCTGTCGATCTCCACTTTGCCGCCCTTGACGGCGATCGGCGCACCGTTGCCCAACACCTCGTAACCGTCGGCGGAGATCAGCCGGGAAGCGCTGTCCAGGTGGAAATTCCCCTGGCGGGTATAGGCCTTGCCCTGGGGGGTGTTGACCACGAAAAAGCCGTCCCCGTCCAGGGCCAGGTCAAAGGTGTTGCCGGTCTGCTTCACCGGTCCCGCGGAATAGTCGGTAGCAAAGCGCACTTCGGACATTACCGGCGCATCTGTCAGAGTTCCGCCCGGCTGAGACGGATTTTTGACAGCCGACAACATGCTCTCGAAAACCATCCGGTCTCTTTTGAAGCCGGTGGTGTTCACGTTGGCCAGGTTGTTGGTCAGCACGTCCAGTTTCTGCTGGGAGGCCAGGTTGCCCGAGAGTGCCGTATACATTCCGCTGTTCATGAGAAGCTCCTTGTCCAACCGTCACTGCGGGCCATTTTCATGGTCTAACGTTCGTTACCAACCTAATGAATTGCAACTTGCATACCAGTAGTGAGATTCTGCAAGATGACAACCCCGGCAGACCCCTGTCATGGGGCATGGGACTTCATCTTCGACCTGAGCCGGACGATGGCCTGGCTGTGCAGTTGGGAAACCCGTGACTCGGTAAGCCCCAGGACCTCGCCGATCTCTTTCAGGTTCAATTCCTCGTGGTAATAGAGGGTAACGACGATGCGTTCCTTCTCCGGCAGCTTGTCGATGGTGCTGCCCAGGATTTCGTGAAGCTCACGGGACTGCAGATGCTTGTAAGGGTTGACGGCGTTTTTGTCAGGCACCATGTCCAGCAGGCTGGCGGAACTCCCCTCGTCATCCTCCCATGATTCGTTGAGACTGACGAAGGAGTAAGTGTGAACCTCCTCCAGCATGTGGTGATAGTCATCCAGTTCGATCCCCATGGACGCGGCGATTTCCCAACTCTCCGGGTCCCGTCCCAGCTTCTGGGTGAGGGCGACCACCTCCCGCTCCAGACCCTTGTACTTGTCCCGCATGGAGCGGGAAAGCCAATCCTGGGAGCGCAGCTCGTCAATGATCATGCCCTTGATGCGCTGCTCGGCGAAGGTCTTGAACTTGACACCGCGCGACGGTTCGAAGCGGTCGGCCGAAGTAATCAGTCCCATGACTGCCGCGCTCATCAGTTCATTCTGGTCCACGTGGGGCGGGAGGTGAGCCGCCATCCGCTTGACCAGGAAGCGGGCCAGAGGAAGATGGGATACGATCAGTTCGTCCCGGCTGGAGCGGGAGCTGTGCTGGGACTCCTCTGCATAGACCCTGAGCTGGCAATTCATACATACCTCAGGGCGGGTGCCGGTTCGAAAGACCTGCGGAACAGGAACTGGATGTTGCCCCTCAGGCGGCCGGCAACCGGATGCAGCACCAGGTGCCGGGCCAGGGTGGTGAAGCAGTGGGTCGCGGCGGCCAGGGGATAAAGCTCGATGACGCTCTTTTGCCGTCTGACCGCCTCCGCCAGCCGTTCGTCGCGCACCACGCAGCCCACATAATCCAGGGAAACGTCCAGGAAGCGGTTCACCACCGAGGAGAGCTTCTTAAAAACCTGCAAGCCGTCGTGGGTATCCCGGGCCATGTTGACCAGCACCTTGAAATGACGTTCCTCGTAGCGGGTCGCCAGAAGCTTGGTGAGAGCGTAGACATCGGCAATGGAGGTCGGGTCGGGTGAAACCAGCAGCAGGATCTCCTGGGCGGCAACGTTGAAAAAGGTGACGTTTTCCGAGATGCCGCTCTCGGTGTCGATGATCAGGATATCGAAATCTTCTTCCAAAGATTCCAGTTCATCCATCAGCCGCAGTCGGTCATCACGGTTGAGGGTGGTGTATTTCTGCAGCCCCGAACCGGCCGGCACTAGCCTGATCCCCGACGGGCCTTCGATCAGGATCTCCGACAGACGCATTTTTCCGCTGAAGACATCGTTCAAGTTATGGGTCGGCCTGAGCCCGAGCAGCACGTCGATGTTCCCCAGGCCCAGGTCGGCATCGAACACGAGCACCCGCTTGCCTTCGTTGGCCAGGGCCACCGCCAGGTTGACCACCACGTTGCTCTTGCCAACGCCCCCCTTGCCGCTGGTGACCGAAATCACCCGCACCCCGTTTCCCCGTCCCCGCTTGGGCAGATCGCAGAAGGCGTTCAGCTGACCGAAGCAGTTATTGGCCATCAGGCGCAGGGTGTCGGCTTGGTCTTTTGTTGCGCTGGATAGATTCATGGTTTGATCTCCCTTACGATCAGGTCCGCCAGTTTGGCGGAGGTGGCGGTCTCGATATCTTCCGGAACCTTCTGGCCGGTGGTGAAATATGAAAGCGGCAACTTGGCCCGCAGATGCACATTGATGATGCTGCCGAAACTCTCGCTTTCATCCAGCTTGGTGAACAGCACCCGGCTGACTGGCAGCACGCCGAAGCGGGCGACCGTCTTGCCCAGTTCAGTATCCCTGGTGGTGGCCGAGAGACAGAGATGAACCTCGATGGCCGGATTCACATCCAGAAAGGATTTCATCTCCAGGAGTTTTTCCCGGTCCCGGGGGGTGCGACCGGCTGTATCGATGAAAATCATCTGCTTGTCGGAGTGGGCGGCCAGTATCTGCGCCAGCTGCTGCGGCGTAGATGCCACCTCCAGCGGCAGCCCCATGATGCCGGAATAGGTCTGAAGCTGAGCCACGGCCCCAATCCTGAAGGTGTCGATGGTAATGATCGCGATCTTGAACCCGTGTTTGTAGGCGTTCGCAGCCAGCTTGGCGATGGTGGTGGTCTTACCTACCCCGGTGGGGCCGACCATGGCCAGGATACGCGGCACGCCTTTTTTCGGTTTGAGGGACAGGGCGCAGTTGATGCTGGCGCTGATCGAATCCTTAAGGATCTTCCGCAGACCTACTTCGCTCTCACCCCGTGCAGCCGCTGCCGCCACCGGAGCCATCAGGGTGCGGGTCTCCTGCTCCCCTACCCCGCTGACGCGCAAATCATCAGCCAGCAGTTCTAATACCGCCTGCCGGGCCTTGCTCCTGGCCTGTTCCGGCGCGGCACTGTTCTCCTCCGGCCTGGCCTTATCCTTCTTCACCACCGAGCGCAACAGGACCTTTTTCAGCTCTTCCACCTCGGAACAGGGGAGTGAGCGCGGAACCAGCACACTCTCCGTGTGCTGGAAGGCCCTGAGTTGACGATCAAAAGTGGGCAAATCAGGCCGGCGCTCGCTCATGAACGGTTCCTTGAGTGCTTGCTTGGGCGCTTCCTTGAGCGGCTCCCTGTCTGCCACCCGCGGCGTCAGCTGTTCCACCCGTGTACGCAGTTCTTTCAACTCACGGGCCAGGGGGGCCAGCATGGATTTGCGGAACTCGGCCAGAGCGTTGGCTTCGCCGGTTTCCTTTTCCGGCAGCGGAGCGGAAATTACTGCGGGAGCCCTGTCGTGCGCGGCGGTTATTTCGTAGTACGGCCGGGAAAAGCACCCCAGCAGGCCTCTGCGCTTTTCCAGGCGGGACGAAAGGATCATGGCCTCGGTCCCGAATTCTGTCTTAACCATACGCAGGGCCGCCGACATGTCATTTGCCTTGAATGTTTTAACTTGCATGGAGAGTCACCACCCCTAAAGATTGGATTTTGATATTGGCCGGGATCTCGTTGTGCGAGAGCACCGTCAGGCTCGGCATAAATCGTTCGGTAAGTTTTTTCACGTGGCGCCTGATGGAGGGGGACGCGATCAGCAGCGGACTGGTCCCGGTCTGGTTGAACTTCTCCATCTCGTTGCGGATGCTGCTAAGTATCAGCTGGGCAGTGGCTGGTTCGATGGCCAGATAGCTGCCCTGCTCGCCGTTCTGCATCCCGTCGCTGAAGGCCTCCTCCACGCTGCGGTCCAGGCTCAACAGGCAGAGGGTGTCATCGTCACGCTTGAATTGTTCCACGATGAAACGCCCCAGTGTCTGGCGCACGAACTCGGTCAGCATGTCCGGGTCCTTGGTAACCCCGCCGTAATCCGCCAGGGTCTCCACGATGGTGCGCAGGTCGCGGATGGAAATCCCTTCCCGGAGCAGGTTTTTGATAACCCGCAGCACGGTCCCCAGGTTGAGCAGTGATGGCACCAGGTCCTCCACCACCTTGGGACAGACCGTGGCCAGGTTGTCCAGGAGAGACTGCATTTCCTGCCTGCCTACCAGCTCGTGGGCGTGTTTTTTGATGATCTCGCCGATGTGGGTGGCGATGATGGTGGTGGTGTCGACCACCGTATAACCGAAGAGCTGGGCCTGTTCCTTGTCACTGCCGCGGATCCAGACGGCGGGCAGTCCGAAGACCGGCTCGGTGGTTCGCGTCCCCTCCACTTCACCGGAGGTGGCCCCTGAATCCATGGCCAGGAACTGGCCGGTCAGCTCGCCACCCGCCACCTTGGCCCCCTTGATGAGCACGTTGTACTCGTAGGGGCGCAGTTGCAGGTTGTCGTGAATATGGATGGGGGGAATGATGAAGCCCATCTTCTGGGCATACTGGCGGCGGATGTTGCGGATGCGGTCGAGCAGTTCCCCGGCCTGGGCGGCGTCCACCAGCGGCACCAGGCCGTAGCCCACTTCCAGCTCCAGCAGCTCCAGCGGCTTTATGGAGCCGATCTGCTCACCGGCATCATCGCCACCGGCCGCAGCCACAGGCTCCTGCTCGCTGTCAACAACCTGGAGCGTTTCCCGTGAGATCCGCCCGGCCAGGTAAGATACGCCGGAGAGCAGGAAGAAGGCGAAGTGCGGCAGTCCCGGAATGAGTCCGAAGATGAAAAGCACCCCGGAAACCACGTAGAACGGCTTGGGATAGTTGAGGAACTGGCTGCTCATATCCTGACCGAAACTCTTTTCATCAGCCGAGCGGGTGACAATGATGCCGGCCGCCGTGGAGATGATGATCGCCGGTATCTGGGCCATGAGTCCTTCGCCGACGGTCAGCAGGCTGTAATTGGCGAGCGCCGCATCAATCGCCATGCCCTGCTGCCAGACTCCGATGATGAAGCCGCCGATCAGGTTGATCAGCATGATCAAGATCCCGGCTACCGCATCGCCGCGGACAAACTTGCTGGCGCCATCCATGGAGCCGTAGAATTCAGCCTCGCGGGAAATCTTGATTCGGCGCGATTTGGCCTCCCGCTCGGTGATCGCACCGGCGGACAGGTCGGCATCGATGGCCATCTGCTTGCCGGGCATGGCGTCCAGGGTAAAGCGGGCCGCCACCTCCGCCACGCGTCCGGCGCCCTTGGTGATGACGATGAAATTGATCACGACCAAGATCAGGAAGAGCACCGCGCCGACCACGTAATTTCCCCCCACCACAAACTGGCCGAAGGACTTGATCACCGCTCCGGCCGCTTCCGGCCCTTCGCTGCCGTGCAGCAGGATCAGGCGGGTGGAGGCGATGTTGAGGGCCAGACGGAACAGGGTGGTCACCAAGAGAACCGACGGAAACACCGAAAAATCCAGGGCCTGCGTGGTATAAAGGCCGATCAGCAGAATCACCAGGGAAACGGTGATATTGGCTGCCAGCAGGATATCCAGAATGAACGCGGGGAGCGGAACGATCATCAGCGCCAGGATACCGATCAGCGCCACCGCCATGATGATGTCGGAATTTTTTCTGAACGACTGACCGTCCAGGGTCAAGGCTACCGGATATGCCATAGTAATTTCCTCTGAGCTTGCTTGAATTTCCGACGCGTAACCATACTCTGCAACCGTTATGCCAGTGCCGACAGTCAATAAATTGCTGTTCATTTTCGATTAGTTGCACGTTCATGGCCGGCACGGGACACAAGACGGAAGTTTGACACGGGGGTAGTTTTGGGGGCGACTGGTCAAGGTTTTGACTCGTGTGAGAGATGTTGCCGATCCCGGTGTGCCGCCGCTTGTCCCAGATAACCGCCTGGAAGTTTGGACGAAATTCTGCCGGGTTGAGCGTTGATCACGTGGTGTACGCAATCTAATTACCGCAGGGGGAAGTTTTTGTTCAAGAATCCGGGGCGGATTCCGATACGAGGAACTGATGTAAGTTATTGAACACGTCCGGACATCCCATCTGATTCGAGGAGCCCCATGAAATTTACCACCAAACTGCAGTCCGCTAATATTGTCATTGTTGTTCTGATCGTAGCCATCTGCAGCAGCTGTTTTCTTGTATCCTTCCGCAGGGAGATGGAGCGTGTTGCCGGTGCATCGCTCGAATACAGGATGAATCTGTTCAAGGAGCTTCTCGCTCAAAAAGGGACTGTGAAGGTCGTTGACAACAAGCTGGTGGCCGGTGAATACGTTGTCAGCGACAACTTCGAGATACCGGACAAGGTGGCTGCCATGTCCGACTGCGTGGCCGCAATTTTCCTGGGCGATGTCCGCATTTCAACCACTGTCCTGAAAAAGGATGGTGCCAGGGCCGTTGGCGATAAATTGCAGGGTCCGCCCCGTGAGGCTGTCTTCACCGGAAAGAGGTCTTTTACCGGAGAGGCCAGGATTCTGGACGAGTCGTATTTCACCTCCTATGAGCCTCTCAAAAACGCTCAGGGAGAGGTTGTCGGCGCGCTTTTCGTCGGGGTAAAACAGGCCGATTTTCTCAAGTCATTCAATCAGCTGCTGCTAGTTTCGATACTGCTCGGCATCTTGCTGACCATCCTGTCATCGGGGATCGTCTGGCTTGTCTGCAGAAAAGCCCTGAAGCCGCTCAACGGCATGGTCGGGGTCATGCAGAAGGCCGCCGGCGGCGACCTTTCAGTGCGCCTTGGCATGACCGGCACGGACGAATTTGGGCAACTCGCCGCTGCATTCAACAACATGATGAATGACATCAATAATGCCATGCGTAATTTCTTTACGGTATCCGACCTGGTGCGCGATTCGGTGTCCATGGTTTCGGCTTCAACCGCTTCCATGGCCTCTGCTGCTGAAGAGGTGGCATCGCAGGCCTGCACCATTGCCACCGCCAGCGAAGAGATGTCGGCAACCTCAAACGACATAGCCCGCAACTGCCTGTATGCGGCAGAAAATGCCCAAAAGGCACGGGAACTTACCAACAGCGGAGCAGAGCTGGTGCAAAGCAGCGCCCGATTCATGGGAAAAATCACGCAGCGGGTCAACGCATCGGCCGTCACGATCACCGGACTCGGGGAACGTTCCGACCAGATCGGGGCCATAGTCAATACGATCGAGGACATTGCCGACCAGACCAATCTGCTGGCGCTGAATGCCGCCATCGAAGCGGCCCGGGCCGGTGAGCAGGGGCGCGGGTTTGCGGTAGTGGCGGATGAAGTGCGCGCACTGGCTGAGCGGACCACCAAGGCCACCAAGGAGATCGACTCCATGATCAAGTCGATCCAGTCCGAAACACAGCTGGCGGTATCATCCATGTCCGAGGGGGTCAGGGAGGTGCAGCTGGGGAGTGCCGAGGCGGAGCGTTCAGGGGAGGCACTGGAGGAGATCCTCGACAAGATCAACGAGCTGACCATGCAGGTCAGTCAGATTGCAACCGCCGCTGAGGAGCAGACCGCAACAACATCCGAAATCACTGGCAACATTCAGGGCATAACCGATGTGGTGGACAGAAACGTGCAGAGCTCCCGAACCAGCACCGAAGGATCCCTGACGCTGTCAAAGCAGGTAGACGAACTGCATTCTCTGGTAGTCAGGTTCAAGCTCTCGGCAGCAATGGAGTGGGATCCCTCCTTTGCCACCGGTGTTGAACGATTTGACGAAGCCCATAAGATTTTGTTCAGGATGGTCAATGACCTGCACAATGCCATGCAGGAAAAACGGAGCAAGGAAGCCGTCGGCAGGATACTGGACGGACTTGCCGACTATACCGTGAACCATTTTGCGGACGAGGAGCGCAGCTTCAGACAGACCCGCTACCCGGACGAGGCGCAGCACAAGCTGCTGCACAAAAAACTTGTCGATCAGGTGGTTGAGCTGCAGGGCAGATTCCGCTCCGGGGCAACCATTCTGACCCATGACGTGATAACGTTCCTCCAGGAGTGGCTTGTCAATCACATCAAGGGGACAGACAAGCAGTACGGGCCGCACCTCAGCAGCAATGGGATCAAATGAGTGCTGGAGGCACAATTTTTCAGATTTATTTCAAGCGCGCAGGTGCTCCTGCCGATACCTGCTACTGTAAAAGCAAATAACCTTTACAAAAGCGGAGAAATCCAATGAAGTTTATCCTGGACTATTACCTTAATTTTTCGATTAAATTCCGCCTGGCGATCCTCTGCTTCTGTTACAGCTTCTGCATCGTCGCCACAGCCTGGACCTCCCAGCAGTTCTCGCCACTGGTCAAGTACGGTGCCATGACGCTCTTCATCGTTCTCGGGGGGATTTTCGGCTGGATCAACATCTGGATGATCGACCGGGGGATACAGAGGGCTATCGGATATTTGCAGACCATGGCTGGTGGCGACCTGAGCCAGACCATCACAATACTGCGCAACAATGAATTGAGCAGAATGCTCAATGCAATGAAAAATCTGCAGCAATCCATGTGCGGCATCATCTCCGGGATTCAGAAAACTGCCAACCACCTGACCTGTTCGTCCCAACTGCTCAACGCCACATCGGCACAGATTGTCGATGTAACCGGTCACGCCTCCACCCAGTCCGACGCCATTGCCTTCGCCGTGGAAGAGATGGCCTCCGTCAGCGCCGACATCTCGCACAATTGCCAGAAAATGGCGGACAAGGCCGCCTCAACCGACAGCGCGACCAGGGACGGAGAGAAGATTATTTCCGGCATGAGCGCCATTATGGCAGAGATCGAGCGGATGGTGGTCGGCACAATGGAAACGGTCAAGGCCCTGGGCACCAACTCCGAGCATATCGGCGATATTGTCGTCGCCATCGAGGACATTGCCGACCAGACCAACCTGCTCGCCCTGAATGCCGCCATCGAGGCCGCCAGGGCAGGAGACCAGGGACGGGGCTTTGCGGTGGTCGCCGATGAGGTGCGCAACCTCGCTGTGCGAACAAGCGCCGCAACCCGCGAAATCCAGACTATTATCGGTTCGTTGCAGGGCAACGTCAGAGATGTGGTGACCTCCATGGAGCAAAGCACCGGCAGCGTCAGGAGCGGCGCCAAGGACATCCAGCTCTCCAGCAATGCCATCGCACTCATAAAAGAGCATATCCTGTCCCTGATCGATCATGTTGCTCAAGTGGCTACCGCTGCAGAAGAACAGTCAGCCACAAACGTAAGCATCAAAGAGAACATTATCCATATCGCGCAGATGATCCATGAAGCCGCAGACGGGTCCAACAAGACGGAACAATCGGCCACGGAACTCGCCCGCTCTGCCGGTGATCTCCAGGAGATGGTGAATCGATTCAATCTGGCAACGTAGCACGGAAGCTCACCACGAAAGCGTTTCCTGCCGGTCTGCATTTTCTGACCGGGCGCTATTTTCTGGCACATCTTATATATATACATTAGGTGCATGTTTTCTGTTTTCCCGCACGTTCAGACGATTGTGTACAGACCCTTTGAGAGGTTACCCGTGAGCATGGTCACCACCGACAATCTGACACCCGGCATGGTTCTGGCCGGAGATGTCAACGCCCTCACCGGGCGGCTGCTGCTGGGTGCCGGCGCCGAATTGACCGACAAGCACATCTATGTCTTCCGTACCTGGGGTGTCGTCGAGGCAGATATCGCCGGCATGCAAGACAGTGATGACAGCCCCGCCTCCATCAACATGATTGCCCCGGAGATCTGGAAGAAAGCAGAAGCTGAAATCATGCCGCTGTTCCGTCACGCCGACCTCAGCCACCCCGGCATGCAGGAACTTCTCCAGCTCGGCATCCTGCGAAAGGTTCAGCATGTCAGGCGTTAAGCTTACCCATCCAGTCACGCTGGAGTGGCTCGTCAGCGAGACGTACACCGTTTATTCCCTGCCGCTCTTCTATGAACGGCTCACCGAGACCATTAACCACCCCTGCAGTTCCATTGCCGATATCGCCAGGATCATCACGGAAGACTATGGATTGACCGCCCGGCTGCTGAAGCTGGCCAACAGCCCCATGTTCGGTTTTTACTCGAAAATCGACTCCATCCATAAAGCGGTGACGATCATCGGCACCCAGCAGTTGCGCGACATGGCACTGGCGGTCTCCGTCATCGAGGTCTTCGCCGACATTCCCGGGAAGCTGATCAACATGAAGTCGTTCTGGCAGCACAGCATCGCCTGCGGGATCATTGCCAGGGCGCTGGCCACCTATCGCCGGGAACCAAACGTGGAGCGTTTTTTTGCGGCCGGCATGCTTCATGATGTGGGCCAGCTGGTTATGTGCATCATGATCCCCGATATCGTTCGCGAGATGCTTTCCAGCAGCGACAGGCAGAATACGCTGCACTTCAGTACCGAACTGGCCCAACTGGGGTTCACCCATGCCTCCGTGGGGGGTGATGTGTTCCGTAAATGGAAGATCCCGGCCAGTATCTCCGAGCCGGTCGCCTGTCATCATACCCCGGCCAGAGCACACATTTTCCCTCTGGAAACTGCCGTGATTCACCTGGCTGACATAATCTGCCTGTCAATGGGATTGGGCTGCAGCGGTGAACGTTTGGTACCCCCGCTCAACCCGGCGGCCTGGAACCGCCTGGACATTCCGGCCAGCGCCCTGGCCGTGATTGTCAAGCAGGTAGAGCCGCAGTTGGCAGAAACCTTCGCCATTCTTGGAGACAACCGCCCATGAATCAACCCGGATCCGCACCAGATCGGACAGTCTTCCTGCAGGAGCGTATTCACTACCTGGAGGAGGCCAACCGCGCCTATGTGGCCATTCTTGACATGCTGGCCTCCTGCGGCGACTTTCAGGCAGACCTGCACCGTGCCAAAGACACGCCAGGCATCTGCCGGGCTGCGCTGACCCAGCTCGGGCGCCTGCTCCCGTTCAGGAGCATGGGGCTGCTGGAAAGCCAGGAGGATGGCAGCTTCGCCTTGACCGTCTGCGAGCCGGAAGACTGCCGGGATGAGCTGCTGGCCGATATTGATGCCATGATCCTGGGGGGCACCTTCGCCTGGGCCCTCAACCGGAATCAGGCGATCACCGTGCCGGCACCGGGCGGCACGCACACCCTGCTGCTCCATGTAATCGCTACCCAGGCCCGTACCAGCGGGATGTTCGTCGGGCAACTCCCCAACAATCAGACGCACTTCGACACTCCATCGCTCAACGCCCTTACCATAGTGCTTCTCTCGACCGCCCATGCTCTGGAGAGTTCCGCCCTGTACACCATGATCAGCGATCACACCCATAACCTTGAGCAGAAAGTCCAAGATCGGACCGCCGAACTTCTGGCCAGCCAGGAGACAGCTGAAGCGACCACCCGCCAGCTGAAAAGTTCCAACAAACTCCTCAAGACGCTCTCCGACACCGATCCTCTGACCCGTCTGCATAACCGGAGATTCCTCCTGGAGTCTCTGGAAAACGAGCTGCATCGAGCGCAACGGGAAACGGTATGCCTTGCCCTGGTCATAATGGATATCGATTATTTCAAAAAGATAAATGATACGCATGGTCACCAGAATGGCGATCTGGTGCTGACGGCTGTCGCGGAATTGATCCGCTCGGAATTGCGCCGCTATGACACCGCCGCCCGCTATGGAGGAGACGAATTCCTGCTCGTTCTCCCGGAGACCCCCCATGCCGGCGCCGTGCTGATTGCCGAACGCTTGAGGAAAGCGGTGCAGGCTCTGCACTTTCCCGCACCCTTGGAGAACCTGGTTGTTACGGTGAGCATGGGTATCGCCGTATTTCCTTCAGCCCTGATCGATGGTGTCGACTCGCTGTTTAGACAGGCGGACGATGCCCTGTACCAGGCCAAGCACAAGGGCCGCAACCGGGTCGAAACAAAGGGGTGCCTGGAACAGGACTGACCTGGTGGATATGCAGGGACTCGCTCCAGATTACCTCTCAAGTTAATCTCCGTGCAGCCGATACATTTTATACAGGGCTATTTCCTCAGTGACTGAACCGGCTAAACGTTGACCGGCACATACCGATACGATAGATAACGGAAACAGACAGCATTAATTCAGCTCCCGGGCCACCCCGGGAACAACAACGGGAGGCAGTGCCATGCCAAATGTCTTGATTGTCGATGATTCATCAACCATGCGGAAGATAGTTACCCGCTCGCTCAGGCAGGCGGGGTTCGACGTGAATGAAATCTACGAAGCCGGGGACGGCATCGAAGGGCTGAACGCCCTGAGCGCCAACAAGGTGGATCTCGTTCTGTCCGACATCAACATGCCGAACATGGACGGCCTGGAATTCGTCAAAGCGGTGCGCGCCAAGGGCTGCAAGGTGCCGATCGTGATGATAACAACCGAAGGGGGCGAAGACATCATCAATGAGGCAATCGCAAGCGGAGCCAACGGCAACATCAGAAAACCATTCACCCCGGATCAGCTTCAGGAAAAACTGGGGGGCCTGCTATGAGCATGAACGAATACGTCAGCTCTTCCGCCAATCTGGGGGAGGCGGAACTGGCCCGCCATATCATAGCGGCCACCAAGGACGTTTTTTCAAGTATGGTGATGATGGAACTTCAGGACAATTACCCGCTGGACGAAACGGTCAGCAAACTCCATTGCAGCATCACCGGTATGGTGGGACTGGCGGGGGTCTACACCGGGATACTCTCCATCCATTGTCCCCAGTTGCTTGCCCTGCGCATCACCTCCAACATGCTCGGCATGGAGGTGGAGGAGGTCGG
>JBBQXT010000012.1:0-34801 GCA_038209415.1 Geobacterales bacterium | reverse complement strand
GGGCATGCTGCGGGATATCTTCCGTTTCAACCGTGAATCGCGGAGTCTGTACGGCAGCGACGACATGTCCCTGACTCTGGAGACCTATCTGACGAAAGGG
Source organism: Geobacterales bacterium (assembly GCA_038209415.1). Taxonomy (GTDB): domain Bacteria; phylum Desulfobacterota; class Desulfuromonadia; order Geobacterales; family Pseudopelobacteraceae; genus CAIPTY01. Next base: position 34,701 of record JBBQXT010000012.1, on the reverse strand, counting down.
GGCTACTCGCAACCTTTCATTGATGATTTTCTGGTGCCGATGGGAAGCGCCATCTGGTCGGCCGACCCTCGAACGTTTCTACAGTTCCCCGTCGCAGCTTTTGTCCAGTTTTTTACCAATCACGGCTTCCTCAATGTGGCCGATCAGCCCAAGTGGCGGGTGGTAAGCGGCGGCTCACGGCAGTATGTGGAACCGCTGGCACGACCCTTTTGCCAGCAGGTGCGCCTGTCGTCGCCGGTGGAACGGGTGCAGCGCCACGCCGATCAGGTCGAAGTCACCGTCCGGGGCGGTCAGGCCGAATCCTTCGACCACGTGATTCTGGCCTGCCACAGCGACCAGGCCCTGAAGATGCTGGCCGATCCCAGCGCTGCCGAAAAGGAACTGCTGTCCGCCATCCGCTACCAGAAAAATGATACGGTGCTGCATACGGACAACAGCCTGCTGCCATCCCTCCCCAAAGCCCGCGCCAGTTGGAACTGCCATATACCACGTCAAGAGCGAGACTGTGTATCATTGACCTACTGGATGAACATGCTACAGTCTATTAGCGCACCGGTGGAATTCTGCGTGACCCTCAACACGCCGGATGCCATTGCACCTGAAGCGGTCATCCGACGCCTGGTTTATCATCACCCGGTATATTCTACGTCGGCCTTTGAAGCACAAAAACGCAGGAACGAGATCAGCGGTGTTAACCGCACATCATACTGCGGCGCTTACTGGGGCTGGGGTTTTCATGAAGACGGGGTCAAGAGTGCACTGGCGGTCTGCCGTCAGTTCGGAAAGGAACTGTAGGGATGGAGAGCAGGATTTACACAGGTCATGTGGATCACCAGCGCATGGCCCCGGTTGGCAACGAATTTAGCTACAGCCTGTTCTTCCTGTATCTCGACCTGACTGAATTGGAAACAGTCTTCGCCAATCGCTGGCTCTGGTCAATTGAGCGGCCGAACTGGGCGTCCTTCCGGCGTACTGATCACTTCCGGCCGGGCGTGCAGCCGCTCGACCCGGCCGTCCGTGATGAGGTACAGCGCCAGATCGGTTTCCGTCCTGGCGGGCCGATCCGCCTGTTGACCCACCTGCGCTACCTGGGCTACTGCTTCAATCCGATCAGCATCTATTACTGCTTTGCCGGAGACGGCAGTTCCCTGGAGTCGATACTGGTTGAAATCCACAATACCCCCTGGGGCGAGGAGTACCTGCGAGCCTTTGACACCCGCAGCGGCACTGAAGACGGCGAATGGCACTCCTACCGCCTGGACAAGGAGTTCCATGTATCACCCTTCATGCCGATGGAGATGGGCTACGATTGGCGCTTCACCGCACCGGGTGAGCATCTGGCGGTAAAGATGGCCAGCCTGCAGCAGGATACTCAAATCTTCAGCGCCTCTCTGCATCTTCAAAAGCAGGAATTGAACGGCGCTAATCTTGCAAGAACATTGCTGCGCTGGCCTTTCATGACGGCCAAGGTCATCTCTGCCATCTACTGGCAGGCACTTCGTCTCAAGCGTAAAGGGGTACCTTTCTGCCCGCACCCGGAAAAGCTCAATGTGACGAAAGGATCATACAATCCATGAGCAGTAATGAACAAACCTGTAACACCCTGTCCGCTTCTGACGCTCCTGATGCCGGACTGATAAATCGACTGGCCCGCTCGCTGGTGCTGAAGCCGCTGTCTTTTATTACCCAAGGACACCTGACGCTTCTGGACAACAAACGAAGGTACTCTTTTGGTGATCCCGTTGCGTCTCTGCAGGCAACGGTAAGAGTTCACAGTCCAGAGTTCTTCCGCCGGATTGCGTTTGGAGGGACCATCGGCGCGGGTGAAGCCTACATGGACGGTCTCTGGGACTGCGATGACCTGCCTGCTCTGGTGCGAATCATGGTTCGGAGTCAGGAAGCCCAGAAACAGATGGAAGGTGGTACGGCCCGGGCCGCCGCAGCCATCCAACGCCTGCTGCACCGGTTCAATGACAACACCCGTAGCGGCAGTCGCAAAAACATCTCCGCCCATTACGACCTGGGCAACAACTTCTATCGATTGTTTCTCGACCCGACCATGACTTACTCCTGCGGCATCTTCGAGCGTCCCGACAGCTCCATGGAAGAAGCTTCCGTCGCCAAGTTCGACCGGATCTGCCGCAAGTTGGGACTGGTTCCCGGTATGCGTGTTCTGGAGATTGGCACCGGTTGGGGCGGCTTCGCCATCCACGCCGCACTTCACTACGGCTGCCATGTTACCACCACGACCATCTCACGGCAGCAGCACGACCTGGCAGCAGAGCGAATTGCTGCCGCAGGGCTGGGAGGGCAAATTACCCTGCTGTTGCAGGACTATCGGGACCTGACCGGTGAATTTGACCGATTGATCTCCATCGAGATGATCGAGGCAGTGGGGCACCGGCACCTCCCTGAATTTTTCAGAGTCTGCGGCAGTCGGCTCAAGCGCGACGGTATGGCCCTGATCCAGACCATTACCACACCAGACCATAACTATGACCGCTATCTAAAAACCCCTGATTTCATAAATCGTCACATCTTCCCCGGAAGCTGCTGCCCGTCACCGGGCGCCATCAACCGGGCGACCGCCGAAGCCACCGATCTGCGCCTGGTGCAGTTGGAGGACTTCACGCCTCACTACGCCCGCACGCTGCAAGAATGGCGCACCGCGTTCCGCTCACGATTGGATGAAGTGCGCGCCTTGGGTTACGACGAGCGTTTTATCCGCATGTGGGACTACTACCTGAGCTACTGCGAGGGTGGCTTTGCCGAGCAGTACACTGGATTGCTGCAATTGGTGTATGCCTGTCCGGAATGTCGTGTGGAATCACCGTTATAAACTCAGGAGGAAAAGCCATGAAACTGCCCACCCTGCTAATCTGTCTGACCCTGCTCGCCGGTTGTTCAACGTCTCTGCCAGCGCTAAAGACCGTCGAGAAGGTCGATATCAAACGTTTTATGGGATCTTGGTATGTCATCGCCTGCATTCCCACCTTCATCGAAACCGATTCCTACAACGGCGTGGAAACCTACACACTCGATCCGGATGGGACTGTAAATACGGTTTTCACATTCCGTAAGGGTGGCTTTGACGGACCACTGAAACGTTACAACCCGCGCGGCTTTATTGTTGATACCGTCAATAATTCTACCTGGGGTATGCAGTTCATCTGGCCGTTCAAGGCCGAATATCTGATCACTCATCTGAACGGGGACTACAGTCAGACAGTAATCGGCCGCAACAAGCGCGATTACGTCTGGATCATGGCCCGGACACCACAGATCCCCGAGTCGGACTATCAGCGCCTGGTGAGTGATCTGGAGGCTCAGGGATATGATCTGGCTAAACTGCGTAGGACGCCACACAAATGGCCGGAAGCTGATGGGCGGGAACGTTGATAGGCAGGAAACTACTCAATTTCGTACTTTTTCAGGTGGCCTGGTTTGCCGCTGTATTGGGAGCTGCCAAGGGTATGCCCTGGCTCGGCCCGCTGACTATGCTGCCGGTACTGGGAATACATCTGGCTACGGCAGAAAATCGTTCGGGGGAAATAAAACTTCTTCTCGCAGCAGGAATACTCGGGTTTGTTTTTGACACTGTCCTGGTGATGTCCGGTGTGTTTCTGCCGGTGCCAAGCCTTTTTCCCAGCCCCTTCAGCCCGCCATGGATGGTCGGCCTCTGGCTGAATTTTGCCGCTACCCTCAATGTTTCGCTGGGATGGTTACGAAAGCGGTATCTTTTAGCAGTAATCTTCGGCGCAATCGGCGGACCTTTGGCCTACTACAGCGGGGCTAAACTCGGCGCCACCATGACACTGCCATCCTTGGGGGGAATGCTGATCCTGGCACTCGGCTGGGGCATGATGACGCCTGTTCTTGTCTGGCTGGCACGTGCACTTACTGATGGCAAAAAGACGACCGCATAAGTGTCGTGCATGCCATTATGAGTGTTCAGGAATAGCTTGAACTTCTCTCGGTTCTTAGTTGACTTGCGAGCGCAACCGTTTTTATTAATAACGGTCCCCATTTTTCAATTCAGTCATCAGTTGAACGACCGCCAGTTCCTTGGCCTTGGCTTCGATATCCACTGTCATTGGCCGCCCCAGCCAGCATGAGGGAAAATCAGCCACGTCGATGTAATCGGCATGAGGCTTTTTATCTGTGCTGTCCCATCCGGATCGCGGTGATGACAGATGGCAGTACTGCTCCCGGCCTGTCATCTGCCAGGTTTCTCCTGCCAGTCGGGTTGCATCCTCTATTGACAACCCGTCCGGGTTACAGCGGTGGTGATGCACATCATACACGAGCGGAATTGAAAGTTTTTCGCAGATCGGTAGCAGGTCGCGCACAGTATAGCTTTTATCATCATTTTCCAAAGTCAAACGACTTCTGACGGCTTCCGGCAGATCAGTAAAAACCTGACTAAAGCGTTCCAGGGCAAGCAATTTATCACCATAAACTCCGCCACCATGGATATTGATCACATCGGCCCCCACTGATTCGGCCAAGCCTGCCTGGTACTCCAGTTCCTGGATGGAATTGGCAACCACCGCCAGGTGCGGTGACGACAGCACAACAAACTGATCAGGATGAAAGCTGAGGCGGATGTCGTGCTGCCGGGTAAAGCTCCTGGTTGCACAGAGCAGCTGCCCGATTGCATCCCCGCCGGGAAGCTCACTCAGGCCGTAGCCAACATCAGGGTGTGTCACGCGCGGGAACAACGGTGACATTATACGGAAGGCTCCTATGCCAAGCTCGTGACATGCTTTTACAGCAAGCAGCAGGTTGTGGGAATTGTCATAGCAGATGCCGGACAGCTTGCGCAGTTGCTCCTCACGCGGCATGCGGGACAACACTTTGGCGGTGGTCGTTCGAAAAGAAATATTTTCCTGTTTAAACAGGCAGCACAACCCAAAACGCATTAAACTTCACCTCATCGTATCGTGGGAACAGACCGGTTTCACACCTGATAAAATTCCAGCCTGCGCACAGGCTCCGCCGAGGGCTTGGCCAACAGGTAGCCCTGTGCCAACTGCGCCCCATTCTGTCTGACATAAGCCAACTCTTCGCTGGTTTCCACGCCTTCCGCAAGCACCTTGATACCGTTTTCCCCTGCTATGGTTGCCAACGCCGTGAAGATGGACTGCTTGACCGGGTCTTTATCGATGCCCCGGATGATTTCCATGTCCACTTTGATTACATCGGCACCCAAGGCCGCCAAAGTTGCAAGGTTGGTATGGCCGCTACCAATATCGTCCAGCGCAGTACGGAATCCTTTGCTGCGGTAAAAATCCAGAATCGTTCGCAGGTGCTGCAGGTCTTCAACCTGATGGGTCTCCACAACCTCGAAGACTATCCTGGACGGGTCGTATTCAAGCTGACGAGCCCACTGCATGGTGCTTTGCAGACACGTCTCCGGCACATAGATTGCCGTGGGAATAAAGTTGATGAATATATCGGCGGTAATTTTCTTGACCGCTGCGGACTTGAGCGCGTTTTCACGGCAGACCCGGTCAAGGTAAAATAACAGGTCGTTTTCATGGGCCAGTTTAAACATCAGATCAGGAGCCATCAGACTACCATCGGCCTTGACTCCTCGCGACAGGCATTCATATGCTACGATCTCAAGTGTTGGTAAGGCAACTATTGGCTGGAAGTGTGTGGTCAGAGAGTTATTCTCGAAGATATCCAGAAATTCGCGGTTATTGAGCAAAAAGAACCATTTTTTAAGTGACTTTGTGCGGGAGAAGGCCGCAAAGTCCAGCTGCTGACCCTGTTCCAGAAAAAGCAGATTAAGACCGTCGGCCTCCACAGCGGCGATATCGGTGCGACGAGACAGACAGGCAACCAACTCCTGAAAGCTGTCCACCATCACCTTAACGACCTCTTCTTCCGGTCTAGGCGTATATCCTTCCGCTATTAGGATACTCACCAGCTTGTCCTGCAGCAACTCAACAGCGCAACTGAACAACGCCTCTCCGTGTCCCTGGCTGATAATTGGTAGCGTACCGCAAAGTTTACAATTCATAATAACACGTCCTTTTTTAAATTTATTCTATTGCCACCCAGCTTTATTTCATGGCTGATCTGATTTAAATCGTTAAACAAACGGATTTTAGCATTCAGTAAACGGATCGAGTGTACCCCGCTCCCGCCCGCCCACAACGATACGGTATCAGGAAGAAGTTTGCGCAGCCTGACCAGTTGTGCAGCAATAACGCGATGACTCATATGCTCGCTACTGGATATGCCCACAATGCTGCAATTACTTTCCACCACGCCGCGTACAATCTCGTTCAGCGGAGTCTGTACGCCAAGGAGCACTGTTCCTGCTCCCAGATGGCGTAGTACGCAGGCAACCATCAAGAGGCCGATGCCGTGTTGCTCTCCTGGCAGTGTGGTTAGCAACACCCTTGGGCTTTCAGTTCCTTGTGGCATGCTGCTCATTGCGTTAGTCAGCACCGTCCTCAACTGTTCCGCATACTGATGCTCCTCAAGAACGCCTATTCTTCCTGCAAACCAGGCCTTGCCAACGGCTCGATTCATAGGGACAACAACATCTGTCAAAAAACTCATGATTCCTTGTTGGCGCAATAGTGTTTCTAATCCTGACAGCAGTTCATTGTGCGATCCATTGATCAAAATGGCCATCAATGCCGCGACAGAATCAGGCACAATATCGGTATCTTCCGGCAGGAGCGTCAACTTCTTTAACTGATGGTCATCAAGCATGGCCAGCTTGCCGGGACGCATGCCCCTGCCAATCAGCTGCTTGATCAAGCAAAGACGATCCAGCTGTTCAACGGTGTAGACCCGTTCACCACGTTGATTGCGCTGCGGCAGCGGAAAACCGTAGCGGCGTTCCCATACTCTAAGTACATCCTGTCTAATGCCGGTTTCACGTTCAATATCGGCAATAGACAGATGGATAACTGAAATCATTTTTGTCCTAGACAAAATAAAATTGATGTTTTAAATTAGCATACTATGAAGTTAATGTCTACTCTCAAAGGGGCACACGTTTTATGTCCATGACCGACTATATAGATGACCGTTATGAAGGTACTTTTGCAATGTTCCACGATTCTCTGTCCGAGATGCTGAAAAATCATCCGGACAGTGTAGAGGACCATATCCGCCAGACCTTGAAAAATCTTTATGTCAGGCAGGGAAACAACTGGACCGGCCGGGGGGCCATCGGCGATGCCGGGCTCGACGCCACTGTCAATGCATATGAGTGCATGCTGGCGGAATTGCAACGCGGCCATAGTAATATAAAAGAGACCGTTGCTACGAAAGGCAAGCTTGATTAATCCTGAACCGGCAAGCACCGCTGGGTACGGCGAAGATACACCCCAAAACGCATTAATCTTCACCTCATCAGACCTGTTCCATCTATCTGAATTCTCAGTCGTGCAAGCATTGACAATCATGGTTCCTGTTGTACAATTAACAGTGAATAGTGAGAGGGAAAAAGTTACATGGAAAAATCACAAGGTTCAATACTTATTACCGGGGCTACCGGCTTCATAGGCAGGCGCTTGACCCAAAGGCTGCTTGATGGAGGTTTCCCTGTGCGCTGCATGGTACGAAATACGGCTTCTGCCTTGCCGGATGGTGCCGAGATTGTTAAGGGCGATATGCTTGAGCCGGCAACGTTGGGGAAAGCCCTGGCCGGCGTAGATACAGCCTATTATCTTGTACACTCCATGTCGGGAGGCCGCGCTGGTTTTGAACGCCGCGATCGGGACGCCGCTGAAAATTTCGTTGCGGCGGCTAACAAAGCCCACGTGCGGCGCGTTATCTATCTTGGAGGACTTGGCGAAACCGGCGACGACCTTTCCGAACATCTGAAAAGCCGGCTTGTCGTCGCAGACATTCTCAAGAAAGGCACCTTTGCCACAACATTCCTCAGGGCTGCCGTCATAATCGGTGCAGGCGGAGCTTCATTCGAGATGATACGGGCGCTCGTCAAACATCTCCCGGTCATGATTACCCCGCGCTGGGTAACGACTCGCTGTCAACCAATCGCAGTGGATGACGTCATCGAATATCTTTTTGGCTGCCTGACCGATGAGCGGACCAGCGGGAGGACCTTCGACATCGGTGGACCTGAAGTACTTACCTACCGGAAAATGATGGAGCGTTTAGCCAGTCTCGATGGGAGGAAGCTCTATATCCTGCCGGTTCCGGTACTGACTCCGAAACTTTCATCATACTGGGTCGGTTTTATCACTCCGGTGCCGCCTTCGGTTTCCATGCCTCTAATAGAAGGGCTGAAGAATGAGGTGGTTTGTCGAGACACTACAATTCGTGACATTATCCCTTTGCAACTTAAGCCGTACGATGAAGCGGTTCGTTGCGCCTTGAAGGGAGGCTGACACCATGCGCCCACCATCGAGTATCAACTCCCACCCAAAAACTCTCCGGCGCCTATTTGTTCGTGTCTTTTGTCCCCTGTTGCTGGCAGTGCTGTTTTTTCTCCCTGCACCTGCACATGCCATAACCGTCGAAGCCGTGACCTTTGCCGACAGCACCGTTATTGGGGGCAAGCCGGTGCCACTGAGGAATACGGCATTACTGCGCTACCTGAAGTTCATCAAGGCCTATGTGGCGGCCCTGTATCTACCAGAAGGCGTCAAACTGGAAGATGTTTTAACTGATGTGCCCAAACGCCTGGAGATTAATTACCTGGTTTCGATCAAGGGGCCGGATTTCGGCAAAGGTGCCGCACCGACCCTGGAGCGCAACCAGACCCCGACGGAGTTGGCGAAACTGCAGGGCCGTATTGACAGGCTCAACTCCACCTACAGAGATGTCAAGCCGGGCGACCGCTACGCCCTGACCTATCTGCCGGGTCGGGGGACGGAACTTGCCCTGAACGGTACACCGCTAATCGTCATCGAAGGAGCCGATTTCGCTGCCGCCTACTTTGGCATTTGGTTGGGACGGGAGTCGATCGACGACAAACTCAAGCGCGACCTGCTAAAAGGACGCTGATATGAAAACCTTCCTGATCGCCGTCTGCTGTCTTGTTCTGGTCATTATGCTGTATGCCACAATCAGCGCATCTCTGCATCAGGACATTATCAACGCCACGCGCCAACTTTGGCCGAACCCTTGGTTCCGCGCCACCCTGGCCGATGCCTACTGCGGCTTTCTTTTTTTCTGGCTGTGGGTGGCCTGGCGGGAACAATCGGTGGTTCGGGGTGCACTGTGGTTCGTGCTGATCATGACTCTGGGCAACATAGCCATGGCCTGCTACCTGCTTTTGCAATTGCGGCATATCCGTAACGGCGAAGACCTTCATCGCCTCTTTTCCCGGAAGGTATCCCCATGACAGATTCCATAAAAATAGGCGTCAGCTCCTGCCTTTTGGGAGAGCATGTCCGCTACGATGGCGGCCATAAACATGATCGCTACATCACTGACACTCTGGGGAGCTATTTCAGCTTTGTGCCGGTTTGCCCCGAGGTAGGCTGCGGATTGCCGATTCCTCGCGAATCCATGCGTCTGGAAGGCGATCCCGCCAATCCCCGCTTGATGACCGGCAGGAGCCGCATTGACCTGACGGAACAGATGCTGGTTTTTTGCACGGCAAAGGTGCAAGAGCTGGAAAGAGAGGATCTATGCGGCTTCATCTTTAAAAAAGACTCTCCCAGTTCCGGTCTGTTCCGGGTCAAGGTCTACAACAACGGCATGCCGGCGAAAAACGGCAGGGGCCTGTTCGCAGCAGCAGTGGCCCGTCATTTTCCACTGTTGCCGATGGAGGAGGAAGGCCGCCTGAACGATCCAGCCTTACGGGAAAACTTCATCGAACGAGTCTTCAGCTACCGTCGCTGGAAGGACTTTCTGTCGTCTGGACCTACTCGTGGCCGGCTGGTTGAATTCCACACGGTACACAAGTTGCTGATGATGGCTCACAGCCCGGAAATCTATCGCGCCATGGGCTCACTGGTGGCCCACGGAAAGGAACTGCCGCTGCCAGAGATGCTCCGGGCTTACGAAGAATTATTTATGAAAGGGTTGGCTCTGCACGCCACAGCAAAAAAAAACACCAACGTATTGCAACATATGATGGGCTATTTCAAAAAGCAGCTTTCCGCCGAGGAAAAATCGGAATTGCTGGAGGTCATCGGCCAGTATCATGGTGGTTTGACACCGCTGCTGGTGCCGCTTACCCTGCTCAGGCACTATGTCCGCAAGTACGACCAGCAGTACCTGAAAGAGCAGATCTATCTTTCACCGCACCCGGCACAACTCATGCTGCGAAACCATGCCTGAGTAGACGGACGCAACGATACCACGTATGGAAACCTCAGTAGAGATATTGACCACGGCGTCCGCTGCCTGGAGACTCCTGACTGACACCACGCGCTGGCCGGAATGGGGGCCATCGGTTTCCCGTGTTGAGTGTGCCGAACAGTACATCGGCCTCGATTCCACGGGCCGGGTGCAGACCGTCATCGGCCTCTGGCTGCCGTTTAGGATTACGGAATTAACTGACAACCAGCGCTGGTGTTGGGAGGTAGCAGGCATTCCGGCCACTGGTCACCGGGTGGAAGCCCTCGGGCCTGATCGCTGCAGGGTGGTGTTCGAAGTGCCGCTGCTGGCAGCCCCATACCTGGCGGTCTGTAGACTGGCGGCACAGCAGATCAGGCGCATTCTGGAAGAGGAACAACAACGTCAATGACTGATATGAGTGTAAAAAACAATATCCTGCATGAGCTCTGCACCGGCCAGCCGCTGGCCGTACTGGCCACCGCTGCCGGGTGCGCCCCTTACGCCAGCCTGGTAGCCGTCGCCATGACCGCGAACCTGCGCCAGCTTTATTTCGCCACACCCCGCGCCACCCGTAAATGGGCCAATCTGGCTGGGAATCGTCAGGTTTCGCTGCTCATCGACAATCGCAGTAACGAGGTAACCGATTTCAGCCGGGCGGCAGCCGCCACGATTCTCGGAACCGCGGAGGAATTGGCCGGGACCGGGCGCGAAGAGGGGCTGGAACTGTATCTGGCCCGCCACCCGCATTTGGCAGAGTTTACGGCGTCTCCCAGCTGTGCACTGTTCCGGGTGCAGGTTGCCAGCATCTATCTGGTTACCCGCTTTCATAACGTCATGGAATTTCATTTTTCGTCATGAAACAACCCTCCGGACTGATCATACCTCTTGCCGATCTCACTGCCAATGACCTGTCCAGAGCCGGGGGCAAAGGGGTGGCACTCGGTCGATTGGCTCGTGCAGGTCTGCCGGTACCGCCAGGGATCTGCATCACCACAGACGTCTATAAGCAGTATCTTGACAGTACCGGACTGCGCCAGCGCCTGCCGCTGCTGCTGGAACGCAAGCCCTTCAGCGAGATGCGCTGGGAGGAGCTGTGGGATCTGGGTCTCAGAGTACGCGCCCTGTTCCTCAATACGCCACTTCCCCTCGGTCTGGCCGCGGACCTGACCGTCGTAATGACCCCGCTCTTTGACGAACTCCCGGTCACGGTTCGCTCGTCAGCGCCGGCGGAAGATTCAGCGAGTGCTTCTTTTGCAGGATTGCACGACTCGTTCGTCAACGTCCACGGTCTGCCCGCAATTCTTGACCATCTGCGGCTGGTCTGGGCCTCGCTCTGGTCCGACCGGGCTTTGCTCTATCGCCAGGAACTGGGTCTTGACCCGGAAACCAGCGCCATGGCAGTGGTTGTCCAGGAGCTGGTGGTTGGTGACTGTTCCGGTGTTGCCTTCAGCCGTTGCCCTGGCCGAGAGGAGCTAGCGGTAATCGAAACGGTCTGGGGCTTGAACCAGGGGTTGGTGGATGGCGACGTGGAACCCGACCGGCTGCTGCTGGAACCCGCCTCCGGCAAGGTCATCGAGCGTCACTCCCCGCCACGAATGCATGCCTGTCGAGCGACTGACGGAGGCGTTCATCTGGCACCTCTCCCGCCGATGGAACGGGAAACTACACCGCTCTCTGACATGGCAGCCGTTCGGGTGCTGGACCTGTTGCACCAGGCCGAGGATCTGTTCGGTGCGCCGCAGGATCTGGAGTGGACGCTGCGTGATGACACACTCTTTGCCCTGCAGTCCCGACCGATTACTACTTCGGAGACCCCGAAGGAAGGTGGCGAACGGGTCTGGTATCTGAGCCTGCATCGCAGCATTGCATCGCTCAAGGGTTTGCGGCAGACCATCGAAGAAGAGTTGCTGCCGCGGATGGCCGGTGATGCCGACCGGCTGGCGGCAGTCAACCTTGTGGCGCTTGACGATGCGGCACTGGCGGTGGCAATAGTGGAACGGCAGCAGGTTCTGGATTGCTGGGAGACGAGCTACCGGGAGGTCTGTATCCCCATGGCCCACGGCATCCGCCTCTTCGGCCAGGTGTACAACGATCGCCTGCGGCCTGACGACCCCTTTGCCTTTCTGGATCTGCTGACCGGAGATGCAGGTCTGTTGGCGGTTCAGCGCAACCGGGAGCTGCTGGAACTTGCCGGACTGCTGCGGGACGATTCGAACCTGGCCGCCAGGTTGCGGAACGGAGTAAAGCCTGATCCAGGCTCGGCTTTTGCTTCAGCCCTGGCAGGTTTCACGGCCCGTTTCGGCGACCTTGCCTGGGTCATGGGTGGAGCAACGGGTGGGCTAGAGGGGGTGACAACCCTGCTATTGGAGATGGCAGCAGCACAACACACGGCTCCAACCAGTCGGCACAGGCCGGACGAAGGAATTTTTTTGAACGCCTTTGCTCCTTTTGAGCAGGAGTTCGCCCGTGAGTTGCTGGAGATTGGCCGGGCCAGTTATCGGCTGCGCGACAACGACAATCTGTTCATTGGGCGTTTGACAGAAAGGCTGCAGGAGGCTCGAGATGAAGCTGCTCGCCGGCTGACCGTGCAGAATAATCATGATCTGGCGGGTCTCCCTGCTCCGGTTAGGGAACGGGTTACCAAGCGCCTGACCCCGGCCGCCGCGACTGCCCGAAATCAGCGTTCATCCGGCGCTCGGCTTCAGGCACGCCAGCTGGTTGGCCAGCCCGCCGGACCGGGGCTGGGACAAGGCACTGCCAGGGTCATCAGCAACCCGTACGACTTGGCATCCTTCAAAACCGGTGAAATACTTGTCTGCGATGCAGTAGATCCAAACATGACTTTCGTCGTGCCCTTGGCCGGCGGCATCGTCGAACGCCGAGGCGGCATGTTGATCCACGGCGCCATCATCGCCCGCGAGTATGGTATCCCCTGTGTTACCGGAGTGCCCGAGGCCACGCAGCTGATTCGCACCGGTGACTGGTTGACGATTGATGGCTTCCTGGGATTGGTTATTATATCAGCAGCACACCTGCAAGGCGGATCACATGGCTAGTTTATATCTCATCACAACCGGCGTTGTGTTGCTCTACATGACCTGCTGGTTTATCGCCGCCCAGGTCCGGGGACGCAACGACATCGCCGACGTGGCCTGGGGATTGGGCTTCATCCTAGCGGCTTTTGTCTCACTGGTTGCCGCAGGTTCCTATCCCCCGCGCGGACTGCTGATCTCCGGACTGGTGCTGGCCTGGGGGATCCGGCTGGCCCTGCATATCCACACCCGCAACAACGGAAAAGGAGAAGATCCCAGATATAAACAGTGGCGCGAAGATTGGGGGCGCTGGTTCGTGCTGCGCTCCTTCCTGCAGGTTTTCATGCTGCAGGGTCTGCTGCTGGTATTGGTTTCGGTGCCGGTGATCTACGTCAATGCCGCACCGTCCGAATCATTTACTTGGCTTGACGCCCTTGGCTTGGCTGTCTGGTTGACCGGTTTCGGCTTCGAGGCGTTTGGCGACCTGCAGTTGCTGCGCTTCATTCGCAACCCGGCTAACAAAGGAAAGCTCATGACGACCGGCCTCTGGCGCTATACCCGACACCCCAACTACTTCGGCGAGGTCACGCTCTGGTGGGGTATCTGGCTGATTGCGCTGGCAGCCCCAGGTAGTTGGTGGACAATCATGGGCCCGCTGACCATTACGATCCTGATCCTGAAGGTCTCCGGCATACCGATGTTGGAAAAACCCTACGAAGAGCGGGCCGATTTCCAGGAATACCAGCGCCGCACCAGCGCCTTCTTTCCAATGCCACCCGGGAGTTAGGAGTCTTACATGCCGGACATTTTAAAGATTTTTCTGTTCTGCCTGCCAGTTACCCTGCTGTTGGATTACATCTGGCTGGCCAAGCTGATGCAGGGTTTCTATCTGTCCGAACTGGGCCCCTACGCCCGCCGTCGGGGCAACTCTATTGTGCCGGTTTACTGGTCGGCCTCTGGCTGAAGTAAACATGAAAGTACAACCATCGACACAAAAATAACATAAAAGGGAGATTGCCATGACAAACTGCTTAACACGAGGAATACTGGTGCTGGCAGTCGTACTTGTTGCCGGAAGTTGTCTGGCTGCCGAAGAAGGCAGTGCAACGGCAAAGAGTGACGGGCCGTACGGCGGACCCTCCACGGATTGGAACTCCCAGCTTTCGATCGGTTATTTTCCTTCAGCCGGTCTTCAAAACATACCAGCAGATGCCGAAATGACCGATTACCGGATAAAACTACTCCGTAACATAACGATACATAATGACTGGACGCTGTCAGTGGGAGGGGGCTACGGTCTCAAACATATCGATGCGTCATCCCTTGCGGCTCTGCCGCAGGATCTGCACGCTCTGTTTCTCGAGGTCGGCGCCAAATACCGTATCAATCAAAGATCTTTTGCCAGCCTGAGATTGGCTCCAGGGTTTTATAGTGATTTCAAAGACCTTGGAACCGATGATCTACGCATGCCGATAGTGGCGTTGGGTGGTTACAATTTCGAGAATGGGTTTTCTGTTGTGGGCGGCTTTATTTATCGCCTGGGTTATCACTCCAGCAGTTTCATCCCAGCCGTGGGATTCAGTTACCAGCCGGACCAGTACTGGAGGTTTGATGCAATCGCGCCACGACCCGGCATCACCTACATTGCCTCGCGCCAGTTTCAGCTGTTCGTGGCCGGTGACTTTGCCAGCGACGAATATGAACTGCATGATCGATCATTGGGGGCCAAGGTCATAAAGTATTCAGATTTCAAAGCCATGGCCGGGTTTAATTATCTGCCAAGCTCTGTCATTAAAATATCTACCACTGTAGGCTATGCCTTTGAGCGGAAATTTTCGTTTTATGATTCGACCCGTCCGGACCTGCGGATGGAAGATGTACCTTTTTTCAAAGTGTCATTGGATTATGGCTGGTAAAATATCATAGAGGAGATGAACCCCATGAAACTTTCCGAACTATTCGCCAAGCCCGGTCTGGGTGTGATGTCCACCTCTTCCTCGGGCGACAACGTCAACAGTGCAGTCTATGCCCGGCCGCTGCTCTAACCAGTATGGCTCTGTGCGCCTCAAAGGAAACGACCATGCCGACCACACCACACTTCCCGCTGCGCATCTTTTACGACGGTTCCTGTTCGGTCTGCGCCCGGGAGATCGAACAGTACCGCTCCCAGGACCAGAAAGGCCGGCTGATCTGCATCGACATCACCGCCCCCGGATTCGAGCCGCAGCAGTACGGCATTGCGCTGCAGGAGTTCATGTACCAGCTGCACGCCATCGATCAGCGCGGGACGGTCTACCGGGGGGTGGAATCGTTCTGGGCGATCTGGCAGGCCTTTCCCGCATCGACCATCTACGGCCTGCTGGGCACCATCATCCAACTGCCGGTGATCAGCTCCGTCGCCCGGCTCTGCTACAAGGGGTTTGCGCGGGTCAGGCCGTATCTGCCGAAACGGAAGGCAGGCTGCCAGAACGGAACCTGCCGGACAGGCACTCGCTAGGAACAGCAACCACTCGTGCGCTGCTGCAGTATCAGGCGGGATTTCTATCACAGTATCCAGCGCTTCAAGGGAGCGTGGTGCTTCATCGCCTGCATCCCGACCTTTATCGAGACTGAAGCCTTCAACGGTGTGGAGTCCTACCGGCTTGACCCAGGCGGCACAGTCGATACAGTCTTCACCTTCAACAACGGGGGCTTCGACGGCTAAACTTTACCGCCACCCTGAATGTCTCCATGGCCTGGCTGCGCGGACGCTATCTGCTGATGAGGATCGCAGGTATCTGTTCAAGGGATTCAAAGACAGGCTGATGGTTGCAGGAACCACTAACCGGATTCTACCCATAACCGGCAGTGAATTAATAATGTATACGTGACCATTTTTACACTGTATTTTTTTTGTGTATCCTCATAGTATGTTTCACAAACTGGCATTTATTTTCGTTAAAATAACATTCTTCAGGAGGGCCACACATGTATGCCATGGACAACGTCGGCAGAAACACGATTGCGATGGTGCTGGCCGGCGGCAAGGGCGAGCGTCTCAGCCCGCTGACCCTGCGCCGGGCCAAGCCCAGCGTCGCCTTCGGCGGAAAATACAAGATCATCGACTTCGTCCTCTCCAACCTTTTCAACTCGGGCATCAAGAAGGTCTACATCCTGACACAGTACCGGGCTTACTCGCTCAACAAGCATATCCGTGAATCCTGGGGCAAATGGACCGGCCTGGGCGAATTCTACGTGGCGATCTCCCCCGAAACCAGCAGCGAAAGCGAGGAGTGGTTCAGGGGAACCGCGGACGCGATCATCCAGTACCTGCGCTTTGTCGAGTCCACGGATGCCGATTATGTGGCGATCTTCGGCGGCGACCACATCTACAAGATGGACATCACCCAGATGATCAACTGCCACCGCACGAACCAGGCCGACATAACCATCGCCGCCCTGGAGGTGCCACGGGAAGAGGCCAGCCGCTTCGGAGTCTTGTCGGTGGACGACGACTCGCGGGTGGTCGCCTTCACCGAAAAACCTGCTGAACCGGAAACAATCCCGGGCCGGGAGACCTGCTTCGCCTCAATGGGGAACTACATTTTTTCCACTAAAAAGCTGATCGAGGTGCTGCAGGAAGGTAAAAAACGGCACGAGGATCTCGACTTCGGCAGGCATGTCATCCCGATGATGCTGGAGGGCGGCGACCGGGTCTTTGCCTACAACTTCAACGACAACGTCATACCGGGCATGAAGGACGAGGAGCGCGGCTACTGGAAGGATGTGGGGACCATCGACTCCTATTACGAAGCCAACATGGATCTGATTCATGTGTCACCGCAGCTGAATCTCTATAACTACAAATGGCCGATCCTGACCAACCAGGGCAACCTGCCGCCGGCCAAGACCATTTTCGACGACGACAACCGCCGCGGACAGAACATCGACTCCTATGTCTGCGCCGGCTGTATTACCAGCGGCAGCACGGTACGGCGCTCCATCCTCGGCCCCATGTGCAAGATAAACAGCTACAGCCTGGTGGAAGACTCGATCCTTTTTGAAAATGTTCGCGTGGGGCGGCATGCCAAAATCAGAAAGACGATCATCGATAAAAACGTCGTGATTCCGGACGGCTCGATCATTGGCTACGATCTGGACGACGACCGTCGCAACGGCTATACGGT
This sequence comes from Geobacterales bacterium, assembly GCA_038209415.1. Lineage (GTDB taxonomy): Bacteria > Desulfobacterota > Desulfuromonadia > Geobacterales > Pseudopelobacteraceae > CAIPTY01. The sequence continues at coordinate 17,219 of JBBQXT010000012.1, read as the reverse complement.
GACGGAATCCGGGATTGTCGTGGTACCAAGGAAAGAGAAATGAAGAACGACGGTCCAGCGCTCGGCAACCACACATGCCGCACAGGGAGGCGCCCATGCCGGAGAACCTGATTATACCTTCGGTAGACCTGCGAATCGGGTCGCTGGAGGAATACAACCGCCGACAGAAGGAGAAAGCGGCGTTGCAGCACCGCAAGCCGAAACCTCGCCCCTGTCTGACCATCTCTCGTGAGTTCGGCTGTGAAGGCTATCCCGTGGCCGAGTTGCTGCGCGAGCTGATGATGCAGAGGACCGGTGACGAATGGGTTCTGATCGACAAGGCCATTCTGGAAGCGGTGGCCCAGCGTCACAACATTTCCGAGGATATCCTCAAGCATCTGGGAGAAAAGAACCATATCCTGGATGAGGTTCTGGCAACTTTCTCGCCACGCTGGAAAAGCGATCAGGAATACTTTCAGCTCCTCTGCCGCCATGTCATCTCGCTGGCGGAACAAGGTAATGTCATCATCATCGAGCTGGGGGGCGGCATCATTACCCGACACATTCAGCACTCGCATCACTTCAGGCTATACGGTTCTCTGGAATTCAAAATCCGGACCATCGCGCACCGCCTGAATATCGAACAGGAAGAAGCGGAAAAGGTCATCAGGAAACAACAGAAACTGCGTGATCACTTCCACCGGGATTTTCTCAACCAGGATGCCCATGACCCCGCTTTGTACGATATGCTCTTCAACAATGCCCGCATCCCCCCGGAACGCATTGCCCACACAATCGCCGATTTCGTAACAACGGACACGCCGGTCACGCCCCTTAAAAAATTCCAGCACACCTAGCATGACCCCGTCAGGAATGAGCCGCCAATGCCTCCAACCTCAGCATCTCCCATCACGATCAGTGTCAGTTCCTGCCTGTTAGGCGAACACTTCCGCCGCGCCACACCCGGCCGAACTGATGCTACGCAACAATGTGTAACTCACAACTGATGACGTTTGAAGGTTGTTCTTATGACGGCAACAACTTAACCACTCAAATTCCACAATCACTTCACCGCTGACAATGGGTTGCTTGAAAAATGCCGCAAGTGCCATCACTCGCCACCATACCCCTCGCTAGCCAATAACATGATCCTGCATGAGGTTGAAGCCCCTCGTTTATACCAGATTCCATATAAGTATTGCAGTGTCATGTTCTTCAATATGCGCTCTGAATAGTCACCATTCGAATGTTCAATCCTTGTATATCATTGCGATTAATAGTTTTATACACTCGGCCTGTCATTGAATCATAATATAACATTCCGTAATCATTGATTTTATACTCATTATGGCAGATTATTAGTATTATTTTTTCATACAGCGACCGCTAATTATTTTTGAAGTTTATTGTCGGGCGGAGTGACCATAACAATATAACCAGTAAAATATCAATGCGTTACGCAATTAATTTATTTTAGTAAATCGTTTGGCACCAGCTATGCACATACAATTACAAAAGCAATAAAATCCCAGAGCAAGGTACATAATAAAAAGGAGGATGTCATGAAAGCACTCACTACGTTAATGGGAATCATCGCTCCAGCATCAGCATTTGCAGCGTCAGGAGCACGTGAAGACAGTAGCGGAATTTTCGTATGGGTTTTTCTTGGGTTTTGCGCGTTGATCGTGATTGCGCAGGTAATTCCGGCAGTATTGTTGATGTTCGGCATGGCAAAAGGGATCAAGGATGTCGTGAAAGAGGAGTTTGCAACCGCTAAGAAATAGAAAAACGGGGGACACATGAACAGCGAAGATTGCCATAGCCCAGATACGGTTCAGCACCCAGTGGCACGCTCTGCAGCTTTTTACTGATAATTCAACAAGCAACCAGACTATCTAGTGAGAAGAGATATGAAGTTGACAGTGGAGGCATTTGCGTAGAATGAGAAGTGTCATTCCGTGGACGTGGAAATAGTTGCCGCATCTCGGACATTTGCTTACTGCGACCATAAAAGTAACCATGATCAAAATGGCTACCCAGACACCGAATAGCGTTCCCATGGCTTTGTTAGTGGGGGATATCTTATGGGTGATTAACAAGGCAGGCAGATATATAAGCACCGTGGCAAAAAAATATTTGCGGCGTCTCCTTGTTACTTTGAGGACTCTTAAGTACGCCACCTGATCGAGCGAACTGTTATCCATTCATTCCCACCAACGTTTCCACTGAAGTACAGGATATTTCACTTGTCACCTTTTCTGAAAAGGAAATACCAGATTGAAAAAACTGATTCTGCAAGAGCGATAAACAGCAGGTAGGGTATAACAATACCTATGCGGTCATCAACCAGTAATCGATAGATACCCGGAAAAAATGAAGGGACAAGGACGATGAAAACAATACTGGCACCACAGACAAGTGTGGCTATTGATCCTGCGATATGAAATTTTATAAAGAAACTTTCATTTGGTCGCCACATGGCAAAAACCTCGATTTCCTTTGCCCAAGGCGTGAACCTTTCTGCCGGTCCGCGCCACAGAGTGCCATTGGTTACTTTGTCTCGTTTTTTGCTTCGGTTCTGGTTGTGATCCCTTTGACCAATCCCGTGATCAGCATGACAGCAGGGATTAACTGCCCGACTATGATCAATGCGAAGAATCCCAGGAAGATCCAGACAAAAATTCCATCGTTTCCCGCTGCGACATTTTCGGCTGCGAATGCCATAGCAGGGGCTGTTGTCCCTATCAGGGTTGCTAACGTTTTCATGGTGGTCTCCTTTCAGATTCTCTCGTTGCTTGATATACAAGCAGCATCAAATATGCCAAAAGGTTGTCCGTAGTACATGCTAAATGTAAAAGCAGTAATTACAGGCTATTACATGCCATAGGGACAAACAATATTTTTCTTTGTTTTCTGAACCCGACGGAACGTATAGAAAAGTTATACGTAAACAACCCTCCTCTACCCGGGAAAACCGCACGCTAAGTTTTTTCTCATGACATTCGACCAAAACAAGGTGTATATGGTTCTTAACCAGTTATTGTTACGGCAGAATCACAAGGATTCTAAGTCATGAAAATGCGTATATCACTTATTGCAAAGCTTACCTTTGCCACATCGCTGATCCTGCTTGTTTTCATGGGGGTGCTGGACAATATCAATCTTAAAAACTTCAGAAAGGTAATGATAGATTACGCTGTTTCAAATGCAGAACAGATCGCCGACATAATTAATCAGAGCACATATGACGCCATGATGAAGAATGATAAATCCGGTCTTCATAACATGATCGACAGGATAACAAAAAGCGGCAATATTGAACACATTCGGCTGATTGACCCAAAAGGAAAGGTGGTGTTTTCAAATATAACGGGAGAAGTCGGTTCCGTGATTGGCAAACATGCCGACGAATGCATCAACTGCCACATTTCTGCAACCCCCGGCGCATCTGCATCTTCAATGAGCCGCAGCCGGATTATTATTACCAAGTCAGGTAATGAAGCACTTGGATTTACCAAGGCAATTTATAATCAACCAGCCTGCATTGCTGCTGCCTGCCATTTTCATGGCAAGAACGACACTGTGCTGGGGTTGCTTGATATATCAATTTCCCTGGAAACGCTCAGACATAAATCCCATGAATATCGCCTGGAGTTTGTCATGTTGACATGTTGGCTCCTGTTGATGATCGGTATGCTGGTAACCATTCTTACCCATTATCTTGTCGATATCCCGGTGCAGAGGCTTGTTCGGCACAGCGCTATGGTTTCATCGGGTGATCTTGATTCACGGGTTTCTGTTACCAGCAGGGACGAGCTTGGGGAACTGTCGGAAGCGTTCAACCATATGGCTGAAAGCCTCGGCAGGGCTGACAGGGAGTTAAAGGGCTGGGCGGACAGTCTCGAACACAAGGTGGAAGAGCGCAGTCGAGAGATCATGCGTATGGAAGATCAGTTGCACCGCTCGGAGAAGCTGGCATCTCTCGGTACCCTGGCGGCCGGAGTTGCACATGAAATCAACAACCCGCTGACCGGTATTCTCCTGTATGCCTCAATCCTGAACAGCGACAAACGGCTTGACCCAGCTCTCATACCCGATGTGGAGAGAGTAATTATGGAGACTCAAAGGTGTGCTGGGATCGTGAAAGACCTGCTTGAATTCAGCCGTGAATCTTTGCCGGAAAAGGAAGTCATAGCCATTGACGCTATCCTTGATGAAGTTGTCACCTTTTTTCACAAACAGCCGAACTTTTGCAACATTATCATCAGAAAGGATTACGGGACTGAGTTGCCCCAGATATCGGTTGATCCCAATCAAATACGTGAGGTATTCATGAATCTGGTTATCAATGCAGGTCATGCGATGCCGTATGGGGGGATACTGGATATATCCACGTACCGGTCAACAGACGGAAGGTATGTCTGTGCCGCTCTCAAAGATAGTGGCGATGGTATTCCTGAAGAAAATCTTTCCCGGATTTTTGATCCATTCTTTACAACCAAATCTGAAGGGACAGGACTCGGCCTGTCGATCTCCTATGGGATTATTGAAAACCATGGCGGCAAGATCGAGGTCCAGAGCACGCTAGGGGATGGGGCTGTATTTATTGTCATGCTTCCGGTTTCCGGCTGAAACTGAATTGTCAATGCGGTCCCCGTGCCGAAATACCCAGCTTTTTCATCATGCTCTGGAAGTTGGGCCTCAGTAGGCCGGTTTCTTCGGCTGCCCTGGTGACATTCCAATTGTTACGCTCAAGGGCATTGTGCACGAACAGGCTTTCCAGCGATTCAATCGCATGATCACGAATATGACGCTTCATCTCCTTGAGCTCCTCTGCGTTCAGCGGAATACGCTCAATCATGCTGTTTGAAGAAGTATCCTTGTTGTCCCACAGCTCGAGATCCTCATTACGGATAATATCCCCCTCCGCCAGCACCACTGCCCGTTCGATCATGTTTTCCAGTTCTCGTACATTTCCCGGATAAGAATAGTTTTCTAGAAATGACACTACATCGGGCGCGACGCCCTTGATTTCCTTACCTATCGCTGCTGTATACTTCTTCAGAAAATGACGTATCAGGATCGGGATATCCTGCTTGCGGTCGCGCAGCGGAGGCAGTTCGATCGGAATGATATTCAGGCGGAAAAACAGGTCTTCCCGGAACGTTCCCGCAGTCGCCATGGTTCTGAGATTCTTGTTGGTTGCGGCAACAAGATGGATATCTATTGGTACCAGTTGCGTGCCGCCAATGGGAGTAATCTTGCGTTCCTGCAGGGCGCGCAGGAGTTTTGCCTGGGTAGAAAGGCTGATGTTTGAAACTTCATCCAGAAAAAGTGTGCCGCCGTCGGCGATCTTGAATAGGCCGGTCTTTGTCTGAACGGCGCCGGTAAAAGAGCCTTTAACGTGTCCGAACAACTCGCTCTCCAGCAAGGTTTCTGCCAGGGAAGAACAATCCACTGCTACAAAAGGATTTTCCTTTCTGGGGCTGTTGTCATGAATTGCGCGAGCCGCCAGTTCCTTGCCCGTACCGCTTTCACCGGTAATAAGCACCGTGCTGTTGGTGGCGGCAACACGAATAATCCGGTGATACACCTTCTGCATCTCCTTGCTTTCCCCGATAAACTGATGAAAGCCGTGGTGCAGACTGACCTCTTTTTTGAGATAGATTTCATCCAGAGGTGTCCTGCGCTGGCTCAGGGCATTCTGCACCTTCTCAAGCAATAGGTCGGGTGCGAACGGTTTTGATATATAATCCGAGGCCCCGTTTTTAATGGCCTCAACGGCTGTATCAATCGAGGCATATCCGGTAATCAGGATTACAGGGATATCAGGCTGAAGCGCCCGGACACTTTTCAATACCTCGATGCCACTCATTCCGGGCATTTTAAGATCGGTTATGATCAGATCGAATTCTCGTTGTTGCATGATTTCAATGGCGCTGTAACCGCTGGAGCAGGTTTCGACAACGTAGGATTCCCCTTCAAGAACGCGTTTCAAGCCATCCCTGATGACCGCCTCGTCATCAACGATAAGAAGTCTGCTGCTTTCCATGCTGTGTCCTTTGGATTGTTGTATTGATAAAAACTACCATTCTTTTTACACAAGTCAAATGTGCCCCTACCGGAAATACATATTGCAAAAGACAGCAACAAAGGCTTGAAGACCTGAATGGACTGTATGGTGCGCCTATGCTTGTAAGATCAAAAAAGCGTGTTACAGTTTAATGTGAGTTAATAAGATTTCAGCTGGCACCACCTCAAAATTCCGCAGACAGGGAGAGGGAACTGAAACCATGCATGCATATAACAGAATAATCTGGATGATTCTCGCACTCTTCATTATCTCGACTGTAACCGTTTCGGCTGCACCCCCTGAAAATGAAAAATGTTTGAGCTGCCATGGCCGCAGGGAAATCAAAAGCCCGGTCCGTGACAAGGTGTATATTGATCCGGTCAAGTTTGCGGCCACTACACATTCTATTGTAGGATGTACTTCGTGTCATGAGCGGGTCTCCTCAGGCCATCCTGATGACGGCTATGCCACTTCCAGAGCAACGTGCAGAGATTGTCATGGCCCCGTCTTTGAAGAGTATTCAAAAAGCGTCCATGCATCAAAAGCCCGCTGCAATGACTGTCATAATCCGCATGAAGTAAGGCTGCCGATGTTCATGTCCGGGGACGAGATAAATGGTAAGTGTGCCAGGTGCCATGACACCAGAAAAACCATTCAAAGCCATTCTAAATGGCTGCCTCAGGCTGATCTGCATATCGATTCTCTGCTATGCATCACCTGCCATACCGGTTCAAAAGATTATGTAATCACTATGACTATTGAAAGTCAATTGCCCGGCTCCAAAAGCCCCTTCAAACCTGCTCGATATGATGAACTGAACAAACTTACACATGGGGAAGACATTGACAAAGTGATCGACTCGAACGGCGATAACCTTATTTCACTACAAGAGCTGAGGAATTTCAATCACCGGCTCCGCGGGCAGAATATGCGCTTGTGGGGTATGATGACGCCGGAGGTTGTCACCCACAGTTATCAGATCCTTCAAAACCGTTGGGACTGCTCTTTTTGCCATGCTTCAGGACCGAAAGCCATGCAGAAAAGTTTTGTCGCTTTTCCGGATAAAAATGGTGGCTATACAAGGCTTGCCGTAGAAAAGGGTGCAATCCTTGACATTCTTTATGGCACCCCTGATTTTTACATGCTCGGCACGACCAGAAGCACCCCCCTTAATATTATCGGCGCTTTGATCGTTGCAGCGGGATTGTCTTTCCCGGTAGGGCATGGCTTCTTCCGGTTCCTGACCAGGAAGAACAGAAAGGAGAATGATCATGAAGCATAAAGAGATGGTGTACATGACACCCATGCCGGTCAGAATCTGGCACTGGCTGAATGCCTTCGGAATTGTCACCTTATGCGTCACCGGGCTTCAGATTCGCTTTCCCGAGTACATAAACATTTTTGGAGCCTACAAGGCTGCCATCCGATTGCATAATACTGCCGGCGTGGTTGTTTCCATCTCCTTTATGCTCTGGCTGATTTATTACGTGGTCGTGGCAAGAAGCCTGATAAAGTTGTACGTACCGACTGTGGAGGATCTAAAATCAGGAATTTTCCGCCAGGCGTATTACTATCTTCTCACCTATTTCCTGGGATTGCCCAGCCCGCACAACAGCACACCTGACAGCAAGTTCAACCCCATGCAGAAGGCAGCGTATCTTGTAATCATGTTCGTACTGTTGCCCATGGTTATTGTAAGCGGTGTTCTTCTCATGTATGTCGCTCCGATGCGGGAGTTGCTACTCCTGCTGGGCGGAATAAAAATGCTGGTAGGGACGCATTTTCTGCTGGCCTGTTGTTTTACCGCTTTTCTCTTTGTGCATATCTATCTGGCCACTCTCGGCCATACCCCGCTGGCTCATTTCAAACCGATGTGGACCGGGTGGGAGGAAGAACTTGTTGAAGATACTGACCATGAAAAATCAGCCAACAGTTAGCCTCCATGGCTGAGAACCCCTTATAAACATGATAAGTGCGTTAATGAAAATATTTTTTGCCTATAAGGAACAGAAATAATCTTCTCACTTACTAAAATGAAACCTGCACAGGAGTAAATTTTATGAAATGCCGCCTTATTTTCTCAGTACTTGCAATGTTTCTATTATTTCAGAGCGCAGCGCTGGCGGTCACCGTACGGGATGCAGTTTTTAAAACCAAAAATGCAGGCAAGGTGGTATTCAACCATGGCGATCACTTGAAACAGAAAGGATTGGCAAATAATTGCCGGGCTTGTCACGATGCAATCTTTGACTTAAAAAATAAAAAACATTATTCCATGGCTGATATGGAAAAAGGCAAGTCTTGTGGCGCTTGCCATGACGGGAAAAAGGCTTTTTCTTCTGGAGAATGTGTTCGTTGCCATCAGACCAAGGAAATAATTTATAAAGTCAAGATAACGGGACCTACCGGATTCAGTCATAAATCGCATCTTGCCACGTCAGCTGATTGCAACGTATGTCACCCGTCTGTTTTTGTCGCAGGCGCCAATAAACGTTTCACCATGGCCGACATGAAAAAAGGAAAATCATGCGGAGCCTGCCACGACGGCAAAAAAGCCTTTAGTATCGACAGGTGTGTCACCTGCCACCCGGTCAAGGAGATCATCTTCAAGGTCAGGCAAACCGGCCCCACCATCTTCAGCCACACCAAACACATTGAAGCCCACACATGCAGTGACTGTCATACCCGGCTGTACCCAGTCAAACACCAGACCCGTCATGTCAGCATGGCCCAGATGGACAAAGGACACTCATGCGGCGCCTGCCATAACGGCAAGGGCGCGTTTCCGCTGAAAAACTGCACGGCCTGCCATCCGGCCAGTGAATTGACCTTCGAGGTCAAGGACGCCGGCAATGTCACCTTTAGTCACAAAACTCACCTGGGGATGTACCAGTGCGGAGAATGCCACGTGGCGCTGTATGCTCCTGTCAGGAGCGTAACCAGGGTCAGCATGCAGGAGATGGAGAGTGGAAAGTCATGCGGCGCTTGCCACGACGCCAAGACCGCCTTCAGCGTCAAGGACAAATGCGACGCGTGCCACAAGATGTAATCTGAATAAAATTCATATAAGACACGGGGGGGGGCACGGAGGAATTACATCCGTGATACTGCCGTATCTTGATGTGTCTGAGGCAAAGAACGTAGAATCAGGTACTTAACGAAAGGGATACACGCCATGTTCAAAACTCTCGCGGGAAGAGCGCTCGTTCCGGTAGGACTGGCCGTTACCGGCTTTGTCGTGGTTTGCTGCCTGCTGCTTTACTCGGCCATCCGGCGAGGCATCAACAACTACGCGGTTTCGGAAGCCACCAACCTGGCGGACACCATCCTCAAGTCAACGCGTTATGCCATGCTCAAATCCGACCGCGAAACGCTCGCCACCATCGTCCGCAACATCGGCGAGCAAAAAGGAGTGGAACACGTCAGGATATTCAACAAGAAAGGTGTCGTGAACATCTCCGCCAAGGCCGGGGAGATCAACCGTCAGCTGGACAAGAAGTCGGAAGGCTGCATCGTCTGTCACCTCGGCCCTGTTCCCATAACCACCCTGGGAACAATGCAACAGGCGAGGAGGTTTGAAAACAGCGCCCACAAGGAGGTACTGGCCATTACGGCTCCCATCTACAACGAGCCGGAATGCTTCAATGCCGCCTGCCACATCCATCCGTCGAGCCAGAAAATTCTCGGAACATTGGATATCGGACTGTCCCAGGATTCGTTGTTCAAATCACTTGCCACAATACGCATCCAAATGATTATCTTTACTGTGATGACCCTGATGCTGACCATTGGCGGTGTAACAGCGATGCTGCGCAGGAGTGTTTTTCTTCCCATGCAGAGACTGAGAAAATTTGTGGAAGAGTCCGGCAAAAGGGAAAACCGGCTGGCTGCCCCGCCACATCTCCCACAGGACCTCGACAGAATCGCACATTGCTACCATGATCTTCTGATCAAGCTTGAGAGCGCCGAACAGGACCGGATTGCATCGAGAGACGTCTCTTCTAAAAAATGACGTGAATCTGCAGCCATCGCCCGATCCACTTATCAGCCGGCAACTTCATCGGGAAACAAAGCATGAATAACACACTAAATGCACATACAGTCGGTACCCGGTCGGAATCGGGGACACGTGACAACTTCTGTCAGGAGCTCCATCGGGAGATCATGCGACTCAGGCGATTTTCAAACCGGGGTTTGTGGGCGCTGTCACTATTTCTGCTGGTCTGCATCGCTGCCTGGAATGACTTTTCATTTTTCCCCCTGCCGGAAGCGTTCGCTGCCTCTCTGGGCAAGCCTCCTTCAGCCCAGGCCGTCAGCATCATGCTTCTGATCTACACCTTCTCAGCCATCATCCTCACTCTTTCTCGAATGACCGCGGGCATCGAGCATCGCAGCAGTTTCTGTCACGTCGGTTATCTGACGGTTTTTTTCCTCTTCTATCACTTTGCCAAGGCACTGGATGACAACTACTGGGCTGTATTCAGCGCCGGTATCACCATCTTGGGTGTCGAAAGCTACCGAATCTGGTCTTTCTGCCGGGAAGTTATCGCAAGGAAAACCGAACAACTTGAGTATGTAGAGAGAACCGGACAAATACCCACTGAGGAGTAAGATTGTTGTTCACCGGGGAATATTCCTGATAGTTCGTACAGAGGAAGATTCCCTTTAAAATCTGACCGAGGAAGGCTTCGATTCACCAGCGTCTAAGCAGTGATATGGTTCTATTCAGATAAAAGAACATGATATCTCAATTGCTCCTGTTGCAGACCCCATCGATCAATCCGTTCACTCCCCCTTGAAAACCGGCTGGCGTTTCTCGTAGAAGGCATTCTTTCCTTCCAGATAGTCGGCGCTATCGTAGGCCTTACTCCGCAAACCCTGAATCCGCTCGAATGTTTCCGGGCTCAAGGGATGGGAGTTGCCCAGCAGACGGAGCTGTTCCTTGATGCCGCAATGGCCAGTGGCGAGTTTTCGGCGATCTGCACGGCCAAAACCTGTATCCCCTTTTTTATTGAGTACGGCCCCGACTTGTGGTAAATTTACAAGCTATTTGTCATTATATTTAATCCTCGGAGAAGTACATGCTCAGTTCCCTCGTCAAGAAGATCATCGGCAGCAAAAACGAGCGAGAAATCAAGAAGCTCTGGCCGATTGTTGCTAAAATCAATGCGCTGGAATCCTCCAACGCCGCGCTTACCGATGACCAGCTGCGCGGCAAGACTGCCGAATTCAAGGAGCGCCACGCCAAGGGGGAGTCGCTGGACGACCTGCTGCCGGAGGCCTTTGCCGTCTGCCGGGAAGCCGGCAAGCGTGCCCTGAATATGCGCCACTTCGACGTGCAGCTGATCGGCGGCATGGTCTTGCACTCGGGAAAGATCGCCGAGATGAAGACCGGCGAAGGCAAGACCCTGGTCGCCACCCTGCCCGCCTATTTGAACGCCATCGGCGGTAAAGGCGTGCACGTTGTCACGGTCAATGATTATCTGGCAAAGCGAGACTCGGAATGGATGGGCCGGCTGTACGGCTTCCTGGGGCTGACGGTCGGGGTCATCGTTCATGGAGTAGAGGACGACCAACGCCGCGAGAACTACGCCGCCGACATCACCTATGGTACCAACAACGAGTTTGGCTTCGACTACCTGCGCGACAACATGAAATTTTCCCTGGATGATTACGTCCAGCGTGGCTTCAACTATGCCATCGTCGATGATGTCGACTCGATTTTGATCGACGAGGCCCGCACACCGCTGATCATCTCGGGACCGACCGAGGAGTCCACCGACAAATACTACATCATTGACCGCATCATCCCCCTGTTGCAGAAGGGCGAGACCATCGAGGTCGAGGCCAACACCCTCTCCGGCAAGCGCAAGGCCTACAGCGGCGATTTCACCATCGATGAAAAGGCCAAAAGCGCCACCCTGACCGAAGAGGGGGTACTCAAGGTCGAGAAGCTGCTCAAGATCGAAAACCTGTATGACCCGCGCAACATTGAATACCTGCACCACACGCAACAGGCCCTGCGGGCTCATGCCATGTACAAGCGCGACGTGGACTACGTGGTAAAAGACGGCGAGGTCATGATCGTGGACGAGTTCACCGGCCGCCTCATGCCGGGCAGGCGCTGGTCAGACGGCCTGCACCAGGCCATCGAGGCCAAGGAGGGGGTCACGATCGAGAACGAAAACCAGACCCTGGCCACCATCACCTTCCAGAACTACTTCCGCATGTATGCCAAGCTGTCCGGCATGACCGGTACCGCCGACACCGAGGCCGAGGAATTCCACAAGATTTACAAACTTTACGTTGTGGTGATCCCCACTAACCGTCCTCTTGTGCGCCCCGACTTCCCGGATGTGATCTACAAGACCGAGATGGAAAAGTTCAACGCCGTCATCGAGGACATCAAGGAGCATTATGCCGTCGGGCAGCCCTGTCTGGTGGGCACCATCTCCATCGAGAAGTCCGAGGTGCTGGCGGAGCTGCTCCAGCGTCAAGGCATCCCCCACAACGTCCTCAATGCCAAGCAGCATGAGAAAGAAGCCGAGATCGTATCACAGGCCGGGCGACTGAAGGCCATTACCATTGCCACCAACATGGCCGGCCGCGGTACCGACATCCTGTTGGGCGGAAACCCGGATGCGCTCGCCAAACAGTGGCAGCGGGCCAACCCCGAGGCCACCGACGAGGAGTATCAGGCGGTTTTAGAGAAATGCAGAGCCGAATCCGCCGCCGAGCATGATGCGGTTGTCAAGCTGGGGGGACTGCACATCCTTGGTACCGAACGCCACGAGTCACGCCGCATCGATAACCAGTTGCGCGGTCGTTCCGGCCGTCAGGGCGACCCAGGCTCATCCAAGTTCTACCTGTCACTGCAGGATGACCTGCTGCGTATCTTCGGTTCTGAGCGGGTAGCCAAGATCATGGACCTGCTCAAGATTGAGGAGGGTGAGGCCATCACCCATGGCATGATTACGCGCTCGATTGAAAACGCCCAGAAAAAGGTCGAGGCCCACAACTTCGACATCCGCAAGCATCTGATCGAATACGATGATGTTATGAACAAGCAGCGTGAGGTCATCTACGCCCAGCGCCGCGAAATCCTGGCAGGCCAGGAGATCCGCGAAAGCTTTCTGGAGATGCTGGACGAGACCATCGAAGAGATCGTCGGCAGCTACGCCATCGAAAAGACCCCGGCCAGTGAATGGAATTGGCAGGGCATCGGCGAGATCGTCTTCAAGTGTTTCAACCTCCATCTGGATCTGCCGCATGAGGTAATGGATCGCCTGAATCCCACCAACTTCAGGGACACCCTCATGGAGCAGGCCCATACCTCCTTCGACGGCCGGGTCAACGAAATGGGCGATGAGCTGATCGATCACCTGATCAAGGTCATGATGCTGCAGGCCATTGACACCCACTGGAAGGACCACCTGCTGAACATCGATCATCTCAAGGAAGGCATCGGCCTGCGGGGTTACGGCCAGAAGGATCCCAAACAGGAATACAAGAAAGAGGCCTATGACCTTTTCGTGGAGTTGATCGCCCGCATCCGCGAAGAAGTAGTAGAGCGCATCTACTGGGTACAGGTGGAGCACCCGGATGAGGTCGAGAAGATCGAAGAAGAACAGCAGCAGCAACGCAGTAAAAAACTGATCTTTAATCTTTCCGGCGATGAAGAGCGCATCCAGGAGCCTGCAAAAAGCGCCAAGGTGGCGGGCAGAAACGATGCCTGTCCCTGCGGGAGCGGGAAGAAGTACAAAAAATGCTGCGGGAAGTAGTGCAGCGGTTCCAATTGTGCTGATAGAGGTATTACCATGAATATCAAAGGATTCCAGTTCTCCGCCGTCGAGGCGGCCATCAAGAAACCGGGCAGAAAAGACCTGGCCCTGATCTTTTCCGAGGTACCGGCACAGGCCTGTGCCGTCTTCACGATGAACGCAGTCAAGGCCGCTCCGGTACTGCTGTCCGCGGAACGGATACGTGGCGGAAACACCCAGGCGCTGCTGGTAAACAGCGGCAACGCCAATGCCTGTACCGGCGAGCAGGGGATGGCGGTTGCACGTGAGACATCACGCCTTGTGGCAAAAGGTCTGGGAATTCCGGACGAAGCGGTACAGATATCGTCCACCGGTGTGATCGGCGTGCAGATGCCGGCTGAGCGGATCAAGTGTGCGGTGCCGGCCCTGATTGAAGGCCTCGGCTCCGGTACGCTGGACGACATAGCACGGGCGATCATGACCACCGACACCTTTCCCAAGATGGAGTCAAGAAGCGCCCAGACCGGGGGGGTCAGCTACACCGTAGCCGGCATTGCCAAAGGGTCCGGCATGATCATGCCCAACATGGCGACCATGCTCTCCTTCATCATCAGCGATGCCTCCGTGGAACAGGCTTTTCTGGAAGCTTCTTTCCGGAGCGCTGTCGAATCATCCTTCAATGCCATTACCGTGGATGGCGATATGTCCACCAACGACACCTGCCTGATCATGGCCAACGGCATGGCCGAAAATCCGACCATCGTAGCCGGCACCCCCGAATCCGCTGAATTTGAAAAAGTGCTGCACGATATTCTGCTCTCCCTGGCAAAACAGATTGTAAAAGACGGCGAAGGCGCCACCAAGTTTGTCGAGGTGCGCGTAGCCGGCGCTGCCAGCAACGCCGATGCCAAGCGGGCGGCACTGGCTATTGCCAATTCCAGCCTGGTCAAGACCGCGTTTTTCGGGCAGGACGCCAACTGGGGACGTATCTTTGCCGCAGTGGGTTATTCGGGTGCTACCGTTGACCAGTCACTGCTGTCATTGAGTTTCAACGATGTCTGCATGGCCAAAAACGGTGTCTTTGCCGGTGGAGATAGCGAGGCGCGCGGCACCGAGGTATTGAAACTGGGGGAATTTGCTGTCTGCGTCGATCTTGGGCTCGGCAGCGGGGCCGCAACGGTCTATACATCCGACCTGTCCCACGAATACGTCAGCATCAACGCCGATTATCGTACCTGACGCAGCTTTGCAATGATCATGCAGGAAACTCCCACCCTGATGCCGTCAGCCTGACCCACAGAGGTAGTTACGTGCGCAAGGTTCTCACCATATCCATAATCTGCATTCTGTTATCCGCATCTCCGCTACTGGCTGCCGATGACCTGCTGGATGCCGGCCGGGCAGCCACCATTGATTACATGCTGGAACGCGCCGAATCACAGGGCCTGATCAGCGGCGGCGTCGTACTGGTTGGAAACAGCCAGGGCATCACCTACACCGCAGCGCGCGGCAGAATCGGCTTTTCGGCAGAGGCCCCCGCGCTCACCGAAAGGACACTCTTTGATATAGCCTCGCTGACCAAGGTCATTGCCACAGCTCCGGCAATCATGAAACTGCTGGAGGAGGGTCGCATCACCCTGCTCGACCCGCTTACCCGCTGGTTTCCCGAATTCGAAGGGACCGATCGGGAAGATGTCACCATACTTAACCTGCTGACCCATACATCAGGCTTAAATGATGTGACTATCAGCCAGGTCGATCCCCTCAAATCAACCATCCACAAGGCGGCTGTGCAAAAAAGCGGGAGGCTTCCCGGCAGTCGTTTCCTGTACGCCGATATCAACTTCATTCTGCTGTCGGAACTGATTCAGCGTGCCTCGGGCGTGTCGCTGGACCGCTACTGCCTGGAGAACTTCTATGGCCCGCTCGGCATGGGGGAGACCACGTTTCTTCCGCCCCATGAACTGGCTGGCAGCATCGCCCCGACCCTTGGAAGCTCCAACGAGTTGCTCTCCGGGGTTGTACAGGACCAAAATGCCCGCAACCTGGGCGGTGTGGCAGGTCACGCCGGACTCTTCAGCAGCGCCTCCGATCTATCCCGCTTCGCCATGATGATCCTCAATAACGGCGAACTGCACGGCAAACGCGTGTTGAGCGAGCGGGTGCTGGCGCAGATGACCGCCCCCTATTTCTACAGTAACGGCGCTGTCGTGCGAGGTCTGGGATGGGACATGAACTCGCCCTACTCTTCGCCACGGGGCAGTTTTTTCTCCGAGACGTCCTTCGGGCACACCGGTTACAGCGGTTCCTCCATCTGGATCGACCCCCAGCGCGACATGTTCGTTATCCTACTCACCGTGCGCATTAACTACCGCGACATCCGCCATATCAACAGGCTTCGAAGCGATATCTCCACGATTGCCGCATCGGTTTTTTCACATGCCAGAAACACGACAGGTGTGCCGAAAAATATGTAACGTCACTGAACCGCTTAAAACTTGACACGTTATAAGCGGTATGGTAGTTTTTTTTTGATTTTTCACATGCCATTAAGAACCTTTCAGGAGGGATACATGAGCATCAAGATTCTCCTTGCCGATGACAGCATCACCATTCAAAAGGTGGTCGGCATCATATTCGGGGGTGAAGAGTACTCCCTCACCGTGGTGGACAATGGCAAGGCCGCTGTCGAAACGGCTCGAGAACTCAATCCCGATGTTCTGCTTATCGATGCCCTGATGCCCGGCATGTCAGGATACGAAGTCTGTGAGGCAGTGCGTGCAACCCCGGCACTTTCAAACAAACCGATCCTCCTTCTGACCGGTTCCTTCGAACCGTTTGATGAAGATAAGGCAAAAAGCTGCGGTGCCGACGATTTTCTGGCCAAACCGTTCGAATCCCAGCAGATCATATCCAAAGTAAAGGAGCTTTACGAAAAGGCTGTTTCCCGGACCACGGCGCCGGTTGCTCCCGAGTTTGACGAGACACCGGCTGCTCCTGCCCTGGCTGAAAAAGCTCCGGCAGCCGATGACATCTGGGGTGCCTTTACGGCACCTGAAGAGACGGCCCCTGCCGAAGCAGCACCTGCGCCGGAAAGTGAATCCACCGGTTCACAGTGGATTCCGGTGGAGGAAGAAACCTTCGAATTTCAGGAAGAAGTTACCGTTGAACCGCCGGCACCCGGCGTGAGCGAGCCGGAACTCTCCGTTGAAGAGAGCATGTTCGGGGATGTTTCGTTTGGAGCTGCCGCTTCCGTACCGAGCGTACCGGAAGTTGAAGCCGCTCCCGAAGCGGAACCTGTTGCACCTGCTTTCAGCGAACCAGATGAAGTAACGGTTGCTGAACCGGCTCCTGCCGTTGCCGAGCCGCTGGCGCCTCCAGTTGCACCGGTTGTGGTAGCAGCACCT
>JBBQXT010000011.1:0-35222 GCA_038209415.1 Geobacterales bacterium | reverse complement strand
GGCAATATCCTGTGAAAGTCCGACTGTCAAACGCCCGGCAGGAGTGACCGCGGCGGACGATTCCGCCGGCAAGCCAAAAATCTGCACCAGCGGGCTCTGGTTGGATGTGCGGAAGGGCGTGATTTCCATATCTGCCGCCCGGCAGGGCACTGTGCAGCAGAGCAGTGCCAGCATCAACAGACACAACCTAAGACTGTTCATGGATCATCCCTTCCGTATCTTTATTCATGACCGTCCCCGCACGATAGTGGTCTATCAGCCTGGTCAGCGTCTTCACGCCATCCAAAATCCGTAGGCTGTCAGCCGCATTGGAGACAATCATCTCATCAACCTTCTGCACGGCATCCACGGCCTGCTCGACGGCGGCAATATTGTCTGAAGCGTCCTCCTTGAGTTCCTTGGTACGGTCATTGTCCTCCATAACGCTCTTCAGATACAGGCGGTTGCCCTTGGCCTGCTCATGAGCCGATGAATTGACGCGGTGGGCCAGTTCACGCATATGTTCAAGGTTTTTGAGGATCTGGTTCGTGCCTTCCTGCTGCTGCTCGGTAGCCACGGTGATCTGCCGGACCCGTTCCAGATTTTTTTCGGACTCTTCCGTAATGCGCTGGATGGCAACCGACTGCTCGGCGGATTCGCTGGCGATATGCGCGACCACCCGCGAAGCCTCTTCGGCGCTCCTGTCTATGGTCACCAAGGCATCGTTTGCCAGGGAGGATATCTTGACCCCCTCGGTCACCTTGTCCCGCCCCTGGGCAACAGAGCGCTGCACCACGGCGGTTTCGTTCTGGATATTGCGCACCAGCTCCTCGATCTCCTTGGTGGAGGCGGAGGTGCGATGCGCCAGGGAGCGGACCTCCGAAGCCACGACAGCGAAGGCCTTGCCGCGCTCGCCGGCCTGGGCGGCAATGATGGAGGCATTCAGTGACAGCAGATTGGTCTGCTCCACCACCTCCTGAATTACACCCAGAAACTCGCCCACCCGGACAGAATAGCGTGCCAGACGGCTAATGGACTCAAATGATTCATCATTGCTCCTGACGATTTCCTGCATGGCCTGCATCGTAGCCGCCATGCTGTCCAGCCCCTGCTGGGCCTGATCCCGTACGTTTCCCGATGCAGCAGCCCCCCTCCCGGAGTTTTCGCGTACATTTGCCTGGGATGCGCTGATCTGGAGAATGGCGGAAGCGGTCTGCTCGGTGGAGATCGACAAGCCGCGTATATTTCCGGCCGTTTCCTTTGTTGCGCGAGCCATCTCTTCAATGGAACTGGATGTCTCCAGCACGAAAGAGGAATACTGGTTGATATTCTCGGCAATGGCGTCTGTGGTGGCGCTCATCTGGGCCGAGATGGAAGCACGCTCTTCCGTACGGCCGGAAAGTTCATCGATTTCGGCAATCAGCGTGCCAAAGGCGTTTTTCATGCTTTCCATGGCAAGCACCGCATCCCGTACCTGAGCGACCTCTTTGTCGTCACCGGAGATCATATTGTGGATGATCTGCTTGAGCTGCTCTTCAGCGGCAATAATCTGCTCCAGCAGGTGTTGACGCTCTTTCCGTCTGTTCTGAACCGTTTTGATGATGATGATGTTAAAAGCAGTTATGGCACGGACATCCTCCTGTTCGGCCTGGGCCGCGGATACATCTTCGACCAGCTGGAGACTCTCCACAACGCGGGCCTGGTCGGCACGGATCTCTGCAACGGCCTGTGTCAGAGATTGACCACAGATCAACGAACAGACCACGGCTGTAAAGATGACTCCGGCAACCGCCAGCCCGCCGCTGTCTGCTGCAGCAAGCAGCCCCCCCACTGCTATGGCAACCAGCAGGGACATCAGCATCATCCGTGTTCTGCGGGCAGGAATGCTTGCATAGTGCCTATCTGACATAGTGCAACCTTTCACAACAGAAATTGACCCTGCTTGTATCACGGGGAACTGGACGGTGTCAACGAAACAGACCCTGAAAAGCGCCCATGCATCCGGCCGTTAGAGCGGTTTTTGCATCAATCGACCGACGTGGCAACCCGAGAATCCGACCCCGGCGATTTAGCAACTCCATCTATATCCAGCCGCTTGCTTTTTTGGGTATTCGGTGCGATACTTTCTCAAATTTTATACTTTTCAGAGGAGGATATAATGTTTGGATTTGGTATGCCCGAAATGATCATCGTACTGGTTATTGTTCTGGTTGTGTTTGGTGCCGGCAGACTACCTGAAATCGGCGGTGCTTTGGGTAAAAGTATCCGCAATTTCAAGAAAGCCTCGGACGGCAAGGATGAGATCGAGATCAAGCCCAAGAACGAGGACGACGACAAGAAGGCCTGATCCGTGCTTTGACATGAAACAGGACAAGGGGGAACGGCTGCGGCCTTTCCCCCTTTTTTAGTATGTCCCGCCGAGGTTCGGGTAGCGATCGGCGCCACAGCTGCCGACAACCAGAGAACACTTCGGGGGCGATCTGGAAGTTGAAAAACACATCAGGAAAGGAGCACTACCATGACACTGCAGGGGAAAAACTTTACAGCAGAGCACACCGGCCCGTTCGAAACACTCTTGAATCGCGATTTCTTGGGTTTCCATGGGAAGTACTTCATTGGCAAGGAACTCGGCCTGACCGGATGCGAGGTTTCGCTCAACCGTCTCCCGGCCGGGAAGGGCATGCCGTTTGTCCATTGCCACAAGAAGAACGAAGAGCTATATATTATCCTGCGCGGCAACGGTACGTTCTACATGGACGGCAACGAGTTCCCGATCCAGGAAGGAAGCCTGATCCGGGTCGCACCGGAAGGGGAACGGGCCTGGAAGGCCGGTGATGAGGACCTTAACTTTATCTGCATCCAGGCCGAGGCTGGCAGCTTGACCCAGACAACCCTGGAAGACGGGGTCAGTCTGGCCACAATAACTTCGTGGATGAAGAAGGCGGAATAAGAGCTTCTTCCTGCTGTTGCTCCCGCACTTGCAGCACCCCAGAAACCGGCTATACTATAACTATATCAACCGAGGAGGTTCGTCATGAGCAAAGCGCCTGTTGTTGAGGTTTTTTTCGACTACATCTGACCCTGGTGCTATCTTGGTACCGTGCGTACCAATCGCCTGCAACAGGAATACGGGATTGAACTGCGCTGGACTGTCTTCCCGCTCCATCCGGAGACACCGGAGGAGGGAACCGAGCTTGCCGAGCTCTTTGCGGGGCGGGAGGATATGATCAAGGGCATGCAGTCCAGGCTGCGCCAGCAGGCCGCCATCGAGGGGCTGCCGCTGACGGAACGTGGCTTTACATGCAACAGCAGGCGGGCCCAGGAGCTGGGAAAATGGGCGGAAACGCAGGGTAAAGGCGACCCGTTCCGGAAAGCGGTCTACCGGTCATTCTTCGTTGATGGGCGCAACATTGCGCTCGTGGATGAACTGGTGCAGATTGCCGAAACCGTCGGACTGGCGGGAGATGAGGCGCGGGCGGTTCTGGCGGCGAGGAGCTTTGCCGCGGCGGTCGATGCCGACTGGCAAAGGGCTCGCGACCTGCGGATCAATTCTGTGCCGACCCACCTTTGTGGCGAGAAACGGCTGGTGGGATTCGGTGTCTACGATGATTTTGTGCAGCTGATCGGCAAAGGGTGATCCGGTTGAGACTATTTTCCAAAAAAAAGAGCCGTGGAGTTTGACTCCAGGCTCTTTAATAACATCTGTACATTTATCTAATGTATTACTGATGCAGGCAGGTCACACCAGCGATTATGCATCGCCTCATACCCGATCGTGAAGTTGACCGCTTCATAAATTCCGCATACCCCCACTACCGCGTATATCAGACGAGTGAGAGCTGTCGCTTCTCCGAAGATTGACCCTACCAGATTAAACCCGAAGAAACCTACCAAGCCCCAGTTAAGTGCTCCAACAACAAGCAATACTGTTACAGCAATGTCGAGGACTTTCATAAACTCACCTTCTTTCCTTCTGCTAGCACCTTAGCACACTGGAATCAAGTGCTTTTACTTACGAGTTTATGATACACCCCTCCATAAAAAAGAGCATGTAATTCTGCAAGGTCAGCGCTGTCCATTCTGATGAGTGCAGCACCAAAAAAATGGGGAAGGCTCTCCAGCCTTTCCCCATTTCAATCATCGCTATAAATCTGTTTTCAGGAGTTGAGATACTCCCCGATCTTCTCGGCCAGAGTACTGTAGATGCGTCGGCACTCGTTCTCGTCCTTCTCCAGCAGAGTCACGCGGAAGCCCTGCAGTGGGGTGGAAAACGAGGAAAGCGGCACGACACAAATGCCGGTGGCGGCCAGAATCTGGTAGACGAAGCGCTTGTCCGGCGAGACACCCGGCTGGTTGACCAGTCCGTTGACCAGCTCCCTGACCTCGGCATTGGCTATTGGTATGGTCTGGCGGTTGTTCAGCAGGCCGTCCTTGAAGGCCACCGCCATGTAGAAGGCGCCGTTGGTGCGGTTAACCTGCAGGGCCGGGACCTTGCTGAGGAAGTCGTAGGTGATGTTGCTCATCCGTTCGTAGCTGGCGATGCGCTGGGCCAGATAGGTTGCATACTCCGGGTGCGAGACGATGGCCGGGATAACCGTCTGGGGCAGTGTTGTGGAACAGACCTCGTTCATCTTGCCGGTCAGGATCAGGTTAACATACGTGCGGAACTGTTCGTCATCGTGGCCGTTGTAGACCTCGATCCAGCCGCAGCGCGAACCGGGCCAGGGAAATTCCTTGGAGATGCCCTTCAGGGAGATGGCCGGCACATCACCGATCACATCGCTGATATGGACGGTCTTCTGGCCGTTGTAGACGATGTTGATGTAGACCTCGTCGGCGATGATGAACAAGTCGTTCTCGCGGGCGATCTGGACGATCGCGCGCAGCGTCTCTTCGGTGTAGACCATGCCGGTGGGGTTGTCCGGGTTGATGATCATGATGGCGCAGATATTGGGGTTGTACTTGATGTGATTGCGCAGGTCCTCCAGGTCCGGCTGCCACTTGTCCTCGGATTTGAGCCGGAACAGGGCCGGTGCGGCGTGGGCATGGCCAATCTCCCCCAGTGTGTGGGTGGTATAGGAGGGGGACGGCATCAGCACCCGCGCTTCGGCCCGCAGGGCGCCGTAGATCTTGGCAATGGCATCGCCCAGTCCGTTGAAGAAGATGATGTCGTCAGGGGTGATCTGTGTCCCGCCACGAGCGTTGGTGGTCTCGCAGATAAATTCACGGGTTTCCAGTACGCCGCGGGTATGGCAGTAGCCCCAGCTTTGATTGTCCATGACAGCCTTGGACACGATCTCCTTCATCCACTCCGGGATGACCTCACCCTTGACAATCGGGTCGCCGATATTTTCCCAGTTGATCCGGACGCCATGCCTCTGAAGTTTTTCAGCCACATTGACGATGTTTCGGATCTCGTACGTCAGCTCCCCGGCTCCGGGGCGCACCAGTTTAACTCTCATACTTGTCAACCTCCCGTATTCATTTTTTAGAGTGCCGGTCTTTTATGAAATAAAAAAAGCCGCGGACTACTGCCCACGGCTTGTACGATACGTTTGAAAGCAACGACTATCAGCGGGCGGTGAATACACCTACGGCGTAACGCGCCGCGGCGCTGATAGCTCGTGCTGCTATGTCAACCAGTTTAATCTTCATGTTCGATCTCAATAGCATACTGGATTACCCCCGTCAACGATTTAATCAAATCCGTCACATGCAGCAAACCATCCGTTACGGTGACATGCGGAGGTAGAGTTGCTCCACGCGATCCGTCATGGCCTCAATGGTAAACTCGCGCTGAGCCCGTTCCCTGGCCGCGTTCCCCATCTGCCTGCGCAGTTCTTCATCCGAGAGCAGCCGGTCGATACGCTCGGCCAGCGCCGCGGCATCTCCCGGCGGAAAGAGCAGACCGGTGACCTCGTCCTGGACAACCTCGTTGTTTCCGGGGATGTTGCTGCAGACCGACGGCTTGCCGAGCAGGGCGGCCTCCAGCAGTACCAGCGGCAGGCCTTCCTTGCCCAGGGAGGGCAGCAGGACACAATCCATGGCATTCATTATTGCTACGGCATCGCTGCGGTATCCCATCAGCACGGCCCGCTGTGCAACACCCAAGCCCTCGGCCTGACGGCGCAGGCTGTCCATGTTTTCACCGGTACCGACAAAGAAGCAGTGCAGATCAGGCCATTTGACCTGCAGAAGTGCAACCGCCCTGACCAGGTCGGACTGCCCCTTTTTATCGGCCAGATGCGCAATACAGGCTATAGCCGGTGTATCGGCAGCGATAGCGAGGGCTGAGCGGATCTGTGCAAAATCTCCGACAAACGCAAGCCGTTTTGCTTCAATGCCATTGTAGATTGTTTCGATGCGCTCCTGAGCAACCCCCTGCCCGATCATATGCTGACGGACTCCCTCCGAGCAGGCAATCATGGCATCTGCCAACAGGAAGAAATAGCGGGAATTCATGGCGTGCACGTGGGATACAACCGGTATACCACCCAGGCGGCCGGCCAGGCCGCCCCATTGGGAGGCAGTTGACAGGTGCGTGTGGATCACGTCAGCACCAACTTCTCGGGCAATCCGCAGGATTCCTAACGCCACCAGGGGGTTAAACTTTCCGGACAAGCTCGGCGTGCGGGTCTCAATGCCACGCTGATCCGCCTCTCCCAGCATGGCCGCATCCTTCTTGCACAGCAGGACAACCCGGTGACCGCGCCGCTGCAGCGACTCGGAAAGCATCAGGCAGACCCGCTCTGCGCCGGAAAGATGCCGTTGGGAGATTACCTGCAGTATGGTCATGGGTGTTTTCATTGAATCCTCTGCTGCATGCCAGGTATCACGACGGCCTGAAACAGCGTTCACGCAAGTTTTTTTCCACCCCAGCGCCGATCGCCTCCGCAGTAATGCTTCCGACACATTCCTCATTCCGTTCACACGTTTTTCTGAGGCACTTCGTGCAGGCCAGCGGCGATTGTACGATCACATGACGCTCCCCTTGCGGGCCGTTAAGTGAGCCATCGGTACAGCGATAAAAAGAGACGGTGGCGGTACCTACAACCGCGGCCAGATGAACGGGACCGGTGTCACCTCCTACGACGACATCGACGCGTTTGAGAAGAGCAGCAAAACGCTTGAGAGACATCCTCTCAAGAACCTGGCCCCGGCAACCAACCTGCTGCGCTATCCGCAGAGACATTTCACGTTCGGAATCATTTCCCCATGACAGCAGGATAGTGGCAGCAGGGTAACGTGTGAGCAGATTACGCGCCAGGGCAATCCAGCCGCTTTCATGCCAGAGCTTGGTCTGCCAGGTAGTTCCTGAATGAAAAAGCATAACCGGGCCGCTGTCGGTCTGCGCCAGCATCTTCCCGGCTGCCTCATCTTCATGAGACGTATGAATATCTGTCGCCAATGTCAGACCGGCCGGATCAATACCAAACGGAGCACTAACTACCCGCAGATAACGCATGCTGGCATGCCGGTCGTTGGGATGCAGCGTTACCTTTTGATCGGTGAACAGGGCGTTAAGCTGTTCCTGCAAGTTGTCCCGACTGAAGCCTATCTTGCGTCGGGAACGTACCAGCCAGCAGATCAGTCCACTCTTGGTGTTTCCCTGTACGTCGAAGACGAAGTCGTACTCCCGCTCCTGGAGACATCTCCTGAACGCTCCGATCTCCCGTAGCGTAGCAGGCGTAAGGGGTGCTTTCCTCCAACGCTTGAACGCAACGGTAATCAGCCGGTCAATGAGCGGATTGCCGGAGAGGAGTTCAACAAAGGCCTCCTCAACGACCCAGTCAATCCGGGCGCCGGGAGTAACCTGGTGGAGATAATCAAGAACCGGTAACGCATGAATAATGTCGCCCAGAGCAGATGTTTTTATTATCAGGATGCGCATTCTGTTGTGGATGGTGCTGGCAGGCCGGCAATAAAACCGAGAACTATGCCGGTCGCAGCAGAAAGCACTTGGGTATCCGTCAGGCTGCCGATTAAAATAACGATAATAAAGGCCAGAATACTGTGACCCGAGAGTTGGTCACGAGCGCGCCAGGCCCGTTTCAGTGTGATTACCAGCAACCAGCCGTAGAGTCCCATGCCAAGAATTCCATAATTTGCCATGATGTACAGATAGCTGTTATGGGGGTGTGGTAAGGCATCGTCAGGATTGATTTTATTGGCCTCGTGCTGGTAGGCCCCCGTACCGGCACCGAAGAAAGGATATTGCCGGACTACTTTCAGCGCATCGCTCCACATCATCATGCGCAGACCTACTGACGAGGGGGTCTGTTTGCCATCACTTGCTGTATAGGAAGAGCTCACTCCTGATTGATACAGCCTGATTTCCTTCGGAATAAGGTCTATTCGCTCCCGTACTTTCTGAGATGAAAACATTAACGCAAGGGTTACCAGGACCGCTACCAGAACCGGCATGAGGCGACGTCGCCCGAACATGGTGACAAACAGCCAGGGAGAGAGCAACGCAAGGGACAGATATGCACTTCGACCCTTTAGGTGCGTAATCATTATCGCCAAAAAGAGTATTAAGACTGTTATCAGTAATCTGGAATAAAGCAATTTCGTTGTCTGGTAAAAATATGCCAGCAAGAGAATCGAAACGACAATGAAAAGCGAAAAGGTAATATATGAACGTGCCGTAAAATTCAGCAGATACGCAGTTTCCGGAATTATTCCATTGAAGTAAAGGCAGAGAATGATTGCAATCATGGTGGTGCCTGAAATGAAGCAGACCATGACTCTCCATACGGTACGCTCTGACTTCATGGCGCTGGCGGCCACCAAGGCAAAGAGCCAATAGTGGCTTCTTGCGGCAAATTTGACCGCCTGGCTGACGGGAGCAGAAGACCAGAGAATCGCGACCCAGGGGAGCACACAAAGTGCGCTAACGGGCAAGAGCCACTTCTGTTCCAGCCAGTCCGTTCGATCTTTGTAACAGCGGCCCGAAAACAGCCAGATTGCGAGTGCGGAGAGAGTGCACAGGGAGAGTGGAGCCGTACCCACCGACAACGAAAAGAAGCTTAGACATATAAACAGGATGATGGCTTTATAGTTCTGATCATGTAGATGTTGTACGGTGGTCATGATCATGAGGTACCGTCCAGATTACCGGCCTGTTGCATGGCGGTGTAGTGCGCTTTTTTGTCTGCAATGCGCTGTGACGAAAACAGCAGCGCGAGTACGCTGTACTTGATGAGCTTCATACGCAATCGAAACCGGTCCAGTACCATGATCATATGGGCAAAAGATTCACCATAGTGCTTTTTGAGGTACAGATTTTTGCTGCGGTAAAAGACCCGGGGCCCCTCAACAGAGGTGGATGAGCCTCCGAGATGAACCAGGTGATGTGCTGGCAACGCATAGCAGTGAACTCCGGCATCGAGCAGGCGATGGGCAAGATCGTTATCTTCAAAGTAGAAGAAAAAATCTTCATCAAAGAGCTTCCCGTCTGTAAGACAGGAACGTCTGATAACAAAGAAGGCACCCATAACTCCCTGAACTCGCAGGGGTGTGGAGGCATGCGCCAGCTTGCGCTTGAGACGGCTAGAGCGCAGCTTATTCAACGAGTTGCAGACAATCGACGAGGTCGAGCGGTGAAACATGAAACCCTGCGTGGAACCATCCCGGTTGGCTATACGGGGGGCGACAACCCCGGCATCCGGGGTCTGTTCCATAAACTCCCAGAGCACCGTCAACGTATTCTCATCCAGGATAACATCGGTATTCATGGCACAAATGTAGCGACTGTCGACGGCCTCGACGCCCCTGTTGATGGCACGACCGTACCCCAGGTTTTCTCCGGCCGGGATATATACGACATCCGGACGTCCCGACAACAACTCATGAGAACCGTCCGATGAATTGTTGTCGACAATCACCAGCGCAAAGCTGAACGGCAGCGAGGCGGACTGGAAGAAGTCGATAATATCCTGAACCAGCGCGCAGGTATTGTAGTTGACCGTTACAAAGGCGATATCGCAGCGGACGTTATTCATGGTTGGCATGGGTACCATTCTTCGAAAGTAACGAACTGATTTCCTGCAATACTTCCTGGGTAGATAACTCCATCATACAGGGATTTTCACCACCGTCTCGATAACAGTGTGGCCGTCTGCAGGGATAATGCTGGCAGGCGGCCTGCAGGGCAATAATACTTCCGCTGCGATAGGTGCCGCGGGTTGTATCGACGGCCAAGCTGTCCGGGACGGAGACACCATTATCCCAGGGATGCCAGCGCCACATCTCGGTCGGTCCGTACAACGCCACCATCGGAACACCCGTGGAAGCGGCAATGTGGCTGATGGCGGTATCAAGGCCAAGGTAGAGTGCCGCCTGCTCAATCAGGCAGGTCATCTGATTGAGTGTCAGTGTTCCCGGTATGACAATCGGCGGGGTGCCGCAACGCTGCGCCGCCGCCATCAGCTGACTGATCTCCTCCGGGTCTGGCGATGAGGTCCAGACCGGTGTCAGGTGATACCTTTCGGCCACCAGGTCACTGAGTTCGATAAACCGCTCAATGTCCCAATACTTATAGCGCCAACGGGCAAAGGGATGGATGACGCAATAGTTCCCCGCCCCCTCCCGGAAACAGAGGATGCCGGCAACAACATCAGCATCGCCTTGATCCCAGAACAGTTTGACCCGCAAACAATCAACCGGCAAACCAAGTATCTCTGCGATTTCCTGACAGTGCAGCACCACGTGAAGATCCGCACGATAGGGAAGCACCTGACTCATCAGGACCTTCCGCCACCACACCCCGAGCGTTTTGTCGGGATCATAGAAACCGATCCGGGACCGTCGGCCAGCCGCAACAGCCGCCAGGCAGGCACGATCCGATGAATTGAGCGACACAGCAATATCGTAGTTCCTGAAAAGAGTCAGCAGGTAGTTGTTTGATCGGGTGCTTGCTCCCTTTTGCCACTTTTCAGAATAATATACGCGCCTGACCCGGGGATCCTTTTCGAGAAATTCTCCGGTGCCCCGGTTTACAAGAAAATCGATTTTTGCACCGGGATAGGCGGAAGCAAATATATCCAGTAGTGGCGTACTCAGTACGACGTCACCGATCAGTCTGATATTTACAATAAGAATCGAATGTGGCGTGACTGGCGACATTTTAATCTATCACTCGTACATCTCCGCTAAGGGCGGTGGTCGCCTGCAGGCTTTTGATAGCAAAGGGAGATTGCATCAGGCTTTGCCGAAAGCACCAGCAACCCGCTCCTGCTCCGCCCTTTTCGCATATTTGTAAAAAGTGTATTCACCGTTTGCCAGGGCAATGACAAACCCGGGCCAACCGTCCAGAACGCCACCCTTGACAAAATAGATCCGACCAAAGGAAGCCAGGCCATGCAGGAGCGCGCTCCCCATGGTTGCGGACTTCCCCTTCTGCCTCATCTTTTCTGCGCCCAGGGTTGCATAGCGCTCAAGCTTGGTGCACATCTGTGTCAGGTCGCGATACGGCTCCTGATGGATGTAATGTTCCATATAGCCGATGGTGCCCTGTACCGTAAACCCCTCGTGAACCATGTCATCCCCGAACAGCAGTGCCGTGCGACGAAAGAGCTGGGGTTGGCGGTAGTCGGGATACCATCCGCAATGTCGGATCTGCTGCCCCATGAAGCTGTTTCTGCGCGGGGTGTAATAGCCGTCTTTGGCAGCCGGCTGCTCGACCAGCCGCAGCATCTCGTCCCGGGCATTTTCGGTGCAGCGCTCATCTGTGTCAAGGCTGAACACCCACTCAAAACGGGTCGCCGCAATGGCCGAATTCCGCAGCTTGCCAAAACCTTCAAAAGCGACTTGCACAACCCGGGCACCGAGTGCAGTGGCAATCTCCACCGTTCTGTCCGTGCTGAACGAATCAACGACAACCACCTCATCGGCCCACAGGACACTCTTGACCGCATCACCAATGTTTCGCTCTTCGTTAAATGCAATTATATAGGCGGATATTTTTGCCATGAGTCGATTCCTCAAATTACTTTTGAGATGTGTGCATTGTTTCGGTGCGCACGGCCTTGCCCTGTAATGCCGAATCACAATGAAACCAGGCATTCAGCCCGTCAACGATCATACAGACCAAGCAGACGCCCTGCGGTTCTCGCCAGTTTATTGCGCGGGTAATTCTTGTGCAGATAACTGCCGTGCTTATAGGTTGCCAGTAGATACCCATGATTGCGCATCCAGGAATCCACCCGTTTTTCAAAAAGCTCGCCCCCATAGCCCGGAAAACGCTCGGAGGCTGGATGCGATTCACCATAGATCCGGGCTCTAAAATCAGCAGTTTTAACAAGATAGCACTGATCAGAAAAGCCATAGCCGAACCAGTACTCGGCGTTATCTTCAAGGGCATTTTCACGCGCCTCATCATGCTTGCGGCTCCAGACACAGTTTACGACCCGCACCTGCGCGTCATGTTCTAGCAGTTCAATACCCTGGTCGATCCAGTTAAACGAGCCGTCAAGTCTGCTGTCGCCCGAGAAATGCAGCAGAAAATCGGTCCGGCAGCGATAGATTCCCACCAGTTCCTGAATAGAATAATAGTAGCCACCATTGAAACTGTCCCGGTTCAACTCAAAAAAAGCCAGTGCCTCATCGGCATACTCTTCCACCAGAACATGTTCAGTAATAACCCCGCGCGCTTTCAGCCGCTCGGCATGCTCCCTGACTCTTTCAGGTTCAAGAACATTGTTTATGTAGAGAATGCGTTCCTTAAAATCAAAACCATTGCGGGCAATCATCGATTCCAGCCGATCAGTTTTGAGCAGGATTTCCCAATCCTTCTCATAGCATTTTGTCTCAAATGTGACTGTAGGCATCTTGTGACCAAACTCCGTTAAGTTCCTTATTTTCAGTCAAGCTCCTTCATCACATTTCAAAATCGACAGATTGCTCGCAATACTTTGTGTTCAAGGTTCCGATCAATACGCTCTACAGCAACACCTTTTTCTAGAACCTGGCGTAATTCATCCTCACAATGAAAATGGTGAACATGTGATGGATCATCGTAAGCACGCCCCAATGGAACTGAAACAAGCATTCTGGCTCCCGGCTTCAGCCACCCGCGCAGACCGTTCAATACAGGTCCCGGATCCGGGATGTGTTCAAACACATGTGAAGCCCAAGCTGAGTCAAAAAGAGTCTCCGGACGATCTTTGATAACGTCTGCGACCTGAAAGTTTATGTTTGCCCGCGTTTCCAGCGGTTCTTGTTCTCGCAGATATTCAGCTATCGCAATGCCTATTTCAGAAAGATCTACTCCAAGTACCTTTCTACCGTTTCTTGCCAAAAAAATATCACTATGCCCCGATCCACATCCGAAATCCAATAGTGTGCCGTTTATTTCCGGGTACGTAAGAAGATCACGCCATTCAAAGTGATTCCTCCAAAACGACATTGTGAGGGCCTTGGGATGCACTCGTAAACGATCGAGAAAAACGTTATTGCATTCGATTTGCGAAGTTGTTGCGTCTTCAGGGTTGCGATCATTGAGAATAATGGACCGAATTTTTCTAAACTCACTGTCAATAAAAGATCTCAAATAATATTTAAACCGTCTTATGCTTGACATTTGTACCTCATAAATTTGGGCCTTCAAATCTTTTCACTAATGGCCTCAATAGCATATCCCAGGACCATTGATGCAATATAAGTTCCTGACAGGATTTAGAGTGGGTCCATAATCTTTCAGGATTTTCGCAGATCTGCTTTAGATTTGACGCCCAGTCTTTTGGTTCATAGCTATTCACAATAAAACCGGTTTGGCCATTCTGTGTTATGTCCTCCGCCGACGACACTGCCGTCATGACCGGCACACAGCCAAAGGCCATGGCTTCCACACACACCATGCCCCAGCTTTCCCGTCGCGAT
This sequence comes from Geobacterales bacterium, assembly GCA_038209415.1. GTDB lineage: Bacteria > Desulfobacterota > Desulfuromonadia > Geobacterales > Pseudopelobacteraceae > CAIPTY01. The sequence continues at coordinate 21,362 of JBBQXT010000011.1, read as the reverse complement.
GTCAGGCAGAGAATCTTTGCACGGTTGTACAGCTCAAACAGTTCACGCTTGTCGTCAATCTGACCCGTAAAAGCGACCTTTTCACGTAATCGCGGATTGGAGAGCAGGAACGCATCCCGCCTCCGCTCGAATTCAGACGTCATGGGACCAACAAACCACACATTCCAGTCACCGGTGTCACCCATAATTTCAAGGGCATCAAGCATCAGTTCCGTGTTTTTAACGTCATCACCGTGGCGGGCAACCAGAAGGATCAGATTTTCTTTTTCCTCAAAGTTTTTGTGCTGCACCGCATACGCGTCGATAAAATCCGGATCGAAACCATTGGGCAACAGCAGCCGTTTTTCAACAGGTACGATATCCGCACCCAGGAAAGCATCCTGTGTCTCAAATGAGACGACATCGACGGCCTTTATCAGTTTGTTACGCAGCAACACGCGCTTTACATGGGTAAAAATATCCTGGTCGACCCATTGTCCGTATGTGACCTGATTACCGGTCAGATCCGCCTTTACATAAAGACAACCCTTCGGGTTCAGCATTTTGTACAGAACACCCCGATAGGCCGACCGGGTTGATATGTGCATCAGCATCAGCACATCGATGTCGCGGGCATTGTGCATCAGATAGCGGTAGGGGTGCTCATCAACAACCGTTATCTTCAAACCATGGAGCACATCATCAACGTATAAGAACTTTTCTGTACTCCTATGGCAGACTATTTCTGCATCATAGCCATAATGTTTGTACAGCTGAAACGGGACCTGGCCGACATCCTTGAATAGATGGACACTCTGCAGATTTTCAAAAAGCAGGACAAACCGTTTTTTTCTGCTCCCTGGATGTGGGAGATCTTCGGTCAGCACGATTCTCCAACTTGAAATTGCATGGAATACAGTTTGTTGTAGAGTCCATCTCGTGTGACCAATTCCTCGTGCGAGCCCTGTTCCACAATTTCTCCCTTGTCAATCACCAGGATCCGGTCGGCATTCAGGACCGTGGAGAGTCGGTGGGCGATTACAAAGGTAGTCCTGTTCTGCATCAGATTGTTGAGGGCACCCTGGACCATCTGTTCACTCTCGGTGTCAAGGGCGCTGGTGGCCTCGTCCAGGATCAGGATCGGAGCGTTTTTAAGGAGCGCCCGGGCGATACAGATCCTTTGGCGCTGTCCGCCTGAAAGGCGCACTCCCCGGTCACCAATATTTGTTTCGTAGCCTTCCGGCATTTCCGAGATGAAGTCATGGGCATAGGCTGCCTTTGCCGCGGCCTGAACCTCGGCATCAGAAGCGCCCGGTTTGCCGTAGCGGATGTTGTTGGCCAGCGTATCATTGAACAGGGTGGTTTCCTGGTCAACCAGTGCAACCTGCGACACGAGACTTTCCATCCGGACCGTGCGAACATCATGTCCATCAACCTGCACGGCCCCTTCGGTCACATCGTAAAAGCGCGGAATGAGCGAAACCAGTGTGGTCTTGCCGCCCCCCGACGGTCCCACCAGCGCAATTATATCGCCCGGTTTGGCCGCAAGCGTGATATTGCGCAGTACCCAGGCATCTCCGAAGCGAAACGAGACTCCCGAGAAATGGACATCCCCCCGCACCCGCTCCAGGGAATGTGCATCCGGGGCGTCAATGATCTCCGGCTGGTGGTCGATAATCTCGAAGACACGCTCCGCAGCTCCCAGGCAGCGCTGAAAATCGTTGTAGGAGCCAACCAGCTTTTTTATCGGGGAGTACACCAGAGCCATGGCGGTAATAAAGGAAAAGAAGTCGGCCGCCGACATCTCGCCGTTCATGACCTTGCTGCCGCCGAACCAGACAACCGCCGCAATACCGAGCGAGGTGATGAACTCCATGATCGGCGACGACAGGTTGCTGTATTTGATCGACTTTCTCATAAAGGTGTAGTAGTCGAGGTTGGTCTTTTTAAATTTATCTACGGAACGCCGTTCCAGACTGAAGGCCTTGATGACCTTGATGCCGGAGAAGGTCTCCTGGAGGATGCTGGCAATATCGCCCATCTTCTCCTGACTCTGGCGGGAGATACCTTTGAGCCGTTTACCGATCTTCTGGGCCGGATATACGGTCAGCGGAATAACCAGAAAGGAGATAATCGCCAGCTGCCAGTTACGGTAAAAAATGACACCCAGCAGGGCTGTCGCGGCAATACCGTCGCGGAAGACACCGACGATGATGCTGATCATCCCTTCCTGCATGACGGTCACATCATTGAGCACCCGGGACATGAGCGTACCGGTAGTCTGGCTGCCGAAAAAACGCAACCCCATCAGCATATTCCTGCTGTAGAGCCTGTTGCGGATATCCTGCACGACCAGTTGGGTGGCAGTGCGCATAAAAAAATCGTTCAGATACCGGCAGACACCCCGCAACGAGAAGACCGCCACGATGCCCAGCGGCAGGTACTTGAAAATCGTCAGGTTGTGGGTCTGGAAGATCTCCTTGAGGAGTGGCGACATGTAATAGGCAAAGGCACCATCCATTCCGCCAATCGCCATGGAGGCAAGGGCGGCGATAGCGATGCGCCACCAGTAGGGCCTGGTATAATTTATCAGTCGTTTGAAGGTGTGCATACTGTCCTTGTGATTTTTTCCCGCAGCTGCAGTGCCGCCGTTATCACATCATCTGCAGTCACCGCAGTCATGCACTGGTGGTCCGTCGGGCACTCCCGCAGTTTGCAGGGCGCACAGTCAGTCTCCTTGCGAATAATGACCGCCCTGTCGGTGTACGGAGAGGTCGTTGTGTGATCGGTAGAGCCGAAAACAGCCGCCAGCGGGACATTGAAAGCCGCCGCGATATGCATCGGCCCGGAGTCGTTGGTGATGAAAAAGTCGCAGCGCTTGATCAGCGCCATCAACGAGCGCAGGCCCGTTTTGCCCGCCAGATTGAGGCAGTCGCCTGCCAGATGGCGCTCTATCCCGGCGGCTATGTCCGTTTCACCGAAACCGCCGAAGAGAACAACCCTGGCCCGCCATTCCGTTGACAACCGTCGGGCCACATCCGCAAAACGGTCCGGATACCAGCGTTTGGCTGAACCATAGGCGGCCCCCGGATTAATACCGAGCAGCACATCGCCGGCCTGTATGCCATGGGCCGCCAGCAGGTCCGCTGCAGCCTGTTCCTCTGCCGGGGTGACCGTCAGCCGGGGAGCCGCCTGGCTGCCACTGATGCCAAAGCAGCGCAGCAGGTCGAGATAATACACAACCTCATGACGCGCCGGATTCGAGGCAGGCGGTGTGCAGCGCCCCGTCAGCATGAAGCCGCGCCCCTCGCTGGACTTTCCGAGCCGGATCGGAATACCCGCCAGAAAAGGCGTGAGCGCAGAATCGAACGAGTTGGGCAGGAGTATCGCCAGGTCAAAACCCTGCCTGCGCAGATCCCTCGCCAGCCTGAACCGGCCGGCAATTCCGCGGTGCCGGCCGTTGCGGTCGAAGGTCATGACCCGGTCTACCGCGGTGTGGGGAGAAAACAACTGCGCCACCAACGGGTTGGCCAACAGGGTGATCTCTGCCTCGGGAAACGACTCACGGACCGCGCAGATGGCAGGCGTGGTCATGACCGCGTCTCCCACCCAGTTGACGGCCCGGATCAGGATTTTGCGAACTGCACCGTGATTCAGAGGTTTCACTGCCCCTGGCCTTTGATCAGCCGCGCCTCATCCGCCAGCATGACCGGAATGCCTTCCCGGACCGGGAACGCCAGCCCGCAGGGTACACAGCAGAGGGCCTGCCGATCTTCATCGGCTTGGAGTTCGCCGTTACAGACGGGGCACACGAGTATGTTCAGCAGATCAGGAGAGAGCATAACACCAATCACGATAAAATTAGATTGAGTATAATGCCATAAAGAGTGTCACTTTTGAAGCAAATTACACGGTAATCCGGTCAACCGGGCGGGGTCGAATTCAGATTTTATAGTAACTGCGGTACCACTCCACGAAACGCCGGATGCCCTCCTCAAGAGGAGTGGCCGGCGCATAGCCCACAGCATTCATCAGGTCATCCACATCGGCATAGGTGACCGGAAGGTCGCCGGCCTGCATGGGGAGCAGGTTTTTCTCGGCCGTCCTGCCCAGACAGCGCTCCAGCGTTTCGATAAAATACAGGAGTTCGACCGGGTTATTGTTGCCTATGTTGTAGATGCGGAAGGGGGCGTAGCTGCTGCCGGGGTCCGGGTTAGCACCATCCCAGGCCGGGTTGGGGAGCGGCGGGGTGTCGGCCACCCGGACCACCCCCTCGACAATGTCGTCAATGTAGGTAAAGTCGCGCTGCATCCTGCCGTGGTTGAAGACGTCAATCGGCCTGCCTTCCAGGATGGCCTTGGCAAAGGAGAAACAGGCCATGTCCGGGCGGCCCCAAGGTCCGTAGACCGTGAAGAAACGGAGTCCGGTTGTGGCCAGACCGTACAGACTGGCGTAGGTGTGGGCCATCAGTTCGTTGGCCTTTTTTGTAGCCGCATACAGGGATATGGGGTGATCCACGTTGTGATGGACCGAAAAAGGCATCCTCGTGTTGGCCCCGTAGACCGAGCTGGAAGAGGCATAGACCAGATGTTTCACGTCGTTGTGGCGACACCCCTCCAGCACGCTCATGAAGCCAACGATATTGCTGTCAATATAGGCATGGGGGTTGGTGAGGGAGTAACGCACCCCGGCCTGGGCAGCCAAGTGGATTACCGTGTCGAAGCGCTCGTCGGCGAAGAGCCGTTCCATGGCCTCCCGATCCTCCAGGTTGCATTTGACAAAGCGGAAGCCCGCTTCCGGCTCCAGGTGTTTCAAGCGGTCCTGCTTCAAGGACACATCGTAATAGGCATTGAGGTTGTCGAGGCCGATGACCTGATCACCCCGCTCCAGCAAGCGCTTGCAGATGTGGAAGCCGATGAAGCCGGCTGCGCCGGTAACGAGAGTCTTTGTCATACAGCCCCCTTATTGGAAGAAAGTTGGAGTGATCGCTCGGGCATTCACGAAGTTTGCGGGGTGCGCAGCGCACGACCAACGCCCGGTCGCTGCTGGGTGCCGTGCCCCTATACCAGCCAGTCAGGGACCCAAGACCGAGTCAAAGAAATGAGCAATATTGCCATAAAGAGTGTCAATTTTGAAGCAAATTGCACAACAATCCGGTCAGGGGGGCGGGGTCGTCGATAGTCAGATTGAGCCGGGCCAACAGTGTTTTTTCCGCAGTCGTCTGCGACAGCCTGTTCAGCTTGACGCCATCTTTTTCAGTTGTTATGGCGTACTCTGCGCCGGAGGACCTGAAAACAGCCTCTATTTCAGCAATTCGGTCATCATCATAGTCCGCGTGGTCGGGAAAACAGAGCGAGACAATCACATTCAATCCCTGCCGTCGCAGCCCGTCAATGAAGCTCTGCGGCTCTGCAATCCCCGAAAAGGCCATCACGCCCATGCCCTGCAGGGCTGCAAACTGAAGCGGTTGTCCACCTGCCAGGGGCAGCAGATCCTCAAGGGTATGCCGGGCGTAACAATGTGGTTTGCACGGCACGGGAGCTGTGGGTCGAAGTTCTGGCGGGCAACGGGTCAGAATAACCAGATCAGCCCGCTCAGCGGCCCGCTTGGTCTCCCGCAACAGGCCGGCCGGCAGGCACCAGCCGTTGCCGAACGGGCGCGCGGCATCCAGCAGCAGTATGTTCAGGTCGCGGAACAGGCGCAGGTGCTGAAAACCATCGTCCAGCAGAAAGACATCCGGAGCGCATTCCTTCAGGGCCAAGCGGCCGGCCGCAAAGCGGTCGCTGCCGACAACAACGGTCAGGCCGGGTACGGTCTTGGCCAGCAGGAAAGGCTCGTCTCCGCATTCATCTGCAGAAAGAAATATTTCATGACCATCGCATACGATGGCGGTATTTCCTTCGAGAGACCCGCCATAGCCGCGTGACAGGACGGCCACCCGCAGTCCCCGTTCCATGAGAAAACGGGCGACATAGGCAGTGACCGGTGTTTTACCGGTCCCGCCGACCGCGATGTTGCCGATGGAGACCACCGGCCTTGGCAGCCGTCTGGTCGTGGCAAGCCCTGAGCGGTACACGGCGGCCCGCAGGTGCTGTAGAAGACCGTAAAACAGGGCCGGCGGCACGAGCAGAAAAAGCAGCAAGCGGTCGAATGGGGCATTCCGCCTGCCCGTTGCCAGTTCGCGCCAGTATGTGGCAAAGGATACGTTCATAGGTATTGTGCGATGATCTCCATGTGCCGCTCCGTCGCGCCGCCGTTATCCCGCATTAGTTTCAGACCGTTCTGGCCGAGCACCCGCCGCAGCTCGGCGCTTGCAATCAGCGTCCGGCAGGCTTCCTCCAGCCCCGCCGGCGATGCAACCTGGACCCCCGCTCCATAGCGCAGGACCAGATCGGCAATCTCACGGAAATTGCTCATATGCGGGCCGAACACGCTGGCAACGCCGACAGAGGCCGGCTCCAGCAGGTTGTGACCGCCGGTCGGGACCAGGCTCCCGCCCACAAAGGCAACATCCGCCATGGCGTACAGATTCATCAGCTCACCAACCGTATCGACCAGCAGCACCGCCCTTTTTTGAAACTGCACGGAAGCGGTCAGCGCGGTGAGCCGGCGGAAGACTAGACCGGAACGCTCCAGCAGGGAGGCTACCTCCGCGGCCCGCTCCGGATGGCGGGGCACCAGAACCAATAGGAGCTCGGGGTACATCGTCAGCAGATTCCGGTACGCATCAATCACGGGCTGTTCTTCACCGGCATGGGTGCTTCCGGCCGTCAAGACCAGCAGACCATCCGGAATCGAATAACGCTCCTGCAACTGGCGCTTTTCGTCTGCAGGCACCTGCCGGAAGGGGATGTCATACTTGAGGTTGCCGCTCTTCTGCGTTCGTCCGGCGGGCGCTCCGATAGCAACAATCCTCTCGCAATCGGTCTCCGTCTGCATGCACAGCTGTGAGAAGAGTTGCAGCGGGTGTCGGAAGAACCAGCTGAAGGTCAGGTAGCGGCTGAAGGACCGGTCCGATATCCTGCCGTTGGCCAGGATCACCGGGATATGGCGGGCGGCGGCCTCGCGGGTAAAGTTGGGCCAGATCTCGGTTTCCATGATTATGATGATTTCCGGCTTTATGCGGTCAAGGGTCGAACGTACAGTCGGCAGAAAATCGAAGGGGAAATAGATGGAGAGGTCTTTTTCCGGGAAGGTGGCGGCGATCCTACGACCGGTTTCGGTGGTAGTGGAAAGCAGGATGGCGTGATCAGGATATCGCCCGCGCAGGGCCTTGAGCAGGGGGCGGGCGGCGATCGATTCACCGACCGAAACCGCATGCAGCCAGATCACCGGCCGGTCACGGAGAGCGGACAATTTGGCTGCGGGGATAAAGCCGAAACGCTCGGCCAGGGCAGGCGGCCGGCCACGACTGATGGAGCGGTACAGGTGGTAACAAACCACCGGAAACAGTAAAAAGACGGAAAGGAGATTGTAGATCAGGTAGAACACGCCGTCCGCTCCGCTGCCGGTGGTGATTGGGCTTTGACCAGCTCAGGTTTCAAAATAGCGGCTAGAAACAGCGCACACAGGTGGACCATGCCCCAGGCCCACAGATTGTCACTCAGAAAATGCCCGCCCTGGGTAATGCGGGCAATGCTCATGAGAACGCCGAAAACCAGCCCGCCCGCCAGCCAGAGCCGCGCCAGCCGTCTGTTGCTGCGGCGGTAGATAAAAAACGGCGCCGTCATGTAGAATGCGGCAGAACCATGCCCGGATGGAAAGGAACGCCCCTTTCCGTCCTCACCCTTTTGCCAGGGCTGGAGAAACTGCTTCTGACCGCCGAACTGGACGATTTCCCGCGGGCGCGGCCGGCCCCAATGATCTTTGAATGCGGCATTTACCATCAAGCCGGGCCCCAGTATGAGCAGAAGCACCAGAAAGGCTCCCGAGCGCCTCCACTGCAGAAGATTCTGACGAAAAAATGAGCCCAGAAATGCCGCCAAACCGAACAGCGCCAAGCCAAAGGCAGGAATCCTGTCCAGCTTGTAGAGCGCATGCCAGGGAAACAGATCGCCGACCGGCCACTTCCCCCCAATGCAGAACGGGGCGGAGACTGTCAGGTCGGCGCCGCTCCAGGCGATGATGGCGGTGGCCACAATCAGAAAAGCCGTCACCGCGGCCGGTTCCCTCCACAGGTTTCGATTCATTGGACGGCCTCCCCGGCCCGTTTCCAGCGCCGATGCACCCAGTACCAGTCAGTCGGATGGGCAATGATGAAACGCTCATAAAACTCCGAATAGACTTTTACATCATGCGCAATATCGACATCACCGCTGCCGCCGGCAAAAACACACTCAGGATAAAAGGTAATGACATGGTGACCAGCTTCCCGGTGAATGAAAACCGGCATAACGGCGACCCCGGTCTTGCGCGACAGCACGACCGGAGCCTTGGATGCCCACGCCATGCGCCCAAGGAAAGGGATCAGGACCCCCTCCTCGGGGGACACCGCCTGGTCCACAAGCAAGCCAACCGTGCCATTTTTCTTGATGATCGTCAGCATGCTCCGCAAGGCGTTTTCCTTGTAAATGATTCGGTTGTCGTAGCGCAAGCGCATCGTTTCAACCATGGTGTTGAGATAGGGATTGTCCTGACGCCTGGCGACCACCGAGACTGACGTTTGCAAGATGCGGCCGTAGGCAAGGCCACCCAGTTCCCAGTTGCCGCAATGGCCGGTCAGGAAGATCAGACCCTTCCCCCGGGACCGGGCTGCATCATAATGCTCCCTGCCGCGCAACTCGATTCCATCAATCAGATATTCACCCCGGCCGTGATACAGGCGGCAGGTTTCCACCAGCGACATGCCCATATGGATGAAGGTTTGGCGGGTGATCGCCTCGGGGGTCTCAAGCGAACAGTTCCATTCCGGGCTGTGCTGCATATAGGGGAGTGCCTGGCGGATGTTGTCAACCGCCACCCTGCGCCGGCCGGGCAGCAGACGAAACATGAGCAGTCCGGTTAATCGCCCGGCAGAGAGGACAAGGCTTGCAGGAATATATGATATGGCCAGGGTAAAAAGGTAAAAAACAACCGTTTGCAGGGCCCAGGAAATGCGCTTCATGGTGTATTCAGTAGCAAAAGAGCCAGTCGGGCAACGTCTGCGGAGGCCCCTCCACATTTCAGTTGTGAACGCACTGCCGACAATTTCTGTCGCAGCTCGTTGGCATAAAGCACGTTCCCAAGTATCTTTTCGATTTCGGCAGAAATTCCGGCCGGCGTGGCGTCATGCTGGATCAGTTCCTTCACCACGGTTTCTCCCGCGACAATATTGCACAAACCGATATGCTCAACCTTTACCAAACGCTTAGCCAGCATATAGGTGAGGGGAGCAAGCTTGTAGATGATCACCATCGGGGTGCCGATCAACGCGATTTCAAGGGTAACTGTGCCGGATACGGAGATGATGGCGTCACAGGACCGGATCAGGTCGTGAATCCGCTCGTGGGTGATAATCGCCGCTACACCTGATTCTGCAAGCTGGGGCAGGACATCTGCCTCCTGAATTGTCGAAGCCAGGGGGAGAACGAACTGTACGTCAGGAAACTGCTGCTGCAGAGATCTGGCCGAAGCGAGGATCGTCGGCAGCATCCGCTCGATCTCGCTTCTGCGGCTGCCGGGGAACAGGCCGACTATTTTTCGGGACGGATCAAGCCCGAAACTGATGGCTGCGGCATCACGCTCCATGTTTACTACGACCATATCCAGGAGCGGATGGCCGACAAACGTGACCGGCACGCCGGCCTTCTGATACAGGGGGACTTCAAAAGGGAAAATAACCGCGATATGATCGACACAGGCGGCGATGGACTTGATCCTTCCGGCTTTCCAGGCCCAGACCTTGGGGCTGATGTAGTACAGCACTTTCACACCGGCCTTTTTTGCCACTTTTGCCAAGCGGAGGTTGAAGCCGGGATAGTCGATCAGGACCAGCAGTTGGGGAGGATCGTCTTGCAGGATACGCTTCAGACGCCTGAATGCCGCGGAGATAACCCGGTAATGCTTGATCACCTCCACCAATCCCATAACTGCCATGTCGGCCGAATCCACGAGAGTTGTGACCCCCGCAGCGCGCATACCGACGCCGCCGATACCGAAGAAATCAAGTCCCGCATCCAGCAGATGCGACTGTCGCACCAAATCGGCACCGTAGCTGTCACCGGATGCTTCACCGGCAACGATCATAACACGGCGGGAGCGGGAGATCTCTCGTGGTGTTGTCACAGAGCCACCACGCATAAGCGTCATCCGCGAGTAATTCCTCGTTCAGACCGTTCTATGAAGGCCAGCAGATACTCAACTTCTGTGCAGTCTGTAATTTCCGCCCTGACCCGAACGATGGCATCGGGCAGCTTCAAGGCGGCCATAAAAAGGATTTTGTATGACTTTTTCAATTTGGAAATCGTGTCTTCGGAAAATCCGCGGCGTTTGAGACCGACCAGGTTGAGACCGCGCAGCTTGGCGTCTCGCTTGCCAAGAGTTGCGATCGTGTAGGGGAGAATATCAAGACTAATCAAGGTACCGCCACCAACCATGGCGCAAGTACCGATTGTAGTAAACTGATGCACCGCCACCAGTCCACCCAGAATGACATTGTCTTCAACCGTGACATGCCCGGCCAGGGTGGCCGCATTGGCCATGACGACCCCGTTGCCGACCCGACAGTCATGGGCCACATGGGAATAGGCCATGAACAGATTGCCGTTACCGACCAGCGTTTCGCTGCTCCCGGTGACGGTACCGCGGTGGATGGTGGCGAATTCGCGGATGATATTGTTGCTGCCGATACGGGTCCAGCACTCCTCGCCCCGGTATTTCAGATCCTGCGATGCCGGCCCGACAGATGCCATATGGTAAATCTGGTTGTTCTCACCTATTTCGGTCCAGTCGCCGATCACGGTATGTGGGCCGATTTTCGTGCCCGTGCCGATGGTGACGTGATTGCCGATTACCACATACGGACCGACCTCGACCCCTTCAGCCAACTGTGCGCCTTCGTGAATAATCGCGCTTGGGTGTATCATGGATTCTCTCCCGCCAAGTACGACCGGAACAACATCGTACTCTGTCCGTATTAAGTGGCTGCGTCGGCAAACGTGGCCTTGAGGGCCGCCTCGGTGACCAGTGTCTCACCGACATAGGCCTTGCCGTTGACCCCCCAGATGCCGCGTCTGCACAGGGTGGTTTCAACCACGATGCGCAACTGATCGCCCGGAAAAACCGGCTTGCGGAACTTGGCGCTGTCGATTGACATGAAGTAGCTGAGCTTATTTTTTGTTTCATCTCCAGAGGCCATATAGGCCATGATGCCGGCCACCTGCGCCATCGACTCAACGATCAGCACACCCGGCATAACCGGATGGCCGGGGAAATGTCCCTGGAAGAACGGTTCGTTGATGCTCACGTTCTTGATCCCGACACAGCGCTTGCCATGCTCAAGCTCTACGATGCGGTCGATCATCAGAAACGGGTAGCGATGAGGCAGAATCTTCATGATTGCATTGATGTCCATCAGCATAAAAAACCTCGTGATTGGTTATTTGGCCTGCAGCACTGCCTCAAGACCCGCAATGCGTTTTTCCAGTGCGCTGACCGTCTTTCTGAGATCCGGCAGCCTGGGCACCATGGCCATCGACTTGAGCCACTCCTTATGCGGAATGGCTGGAGTGCCACTGTAAACGGCATTGGCGGACAGCGATCCCGGGACTCCCGACTGGGCGCCGACGATAACATTGTCACCAATCGACAGATGTCCGGCAACCCCCACCTGTCCAGCCAGGGTAACGTGATTGCCGATCTTGGCGCTGCCCGATATGCCTACCTGGGAAACGATCATGCAGTCCTCACCGATCTGGCAGTTGTGGGCGACCTGCACCAGATTGTCCAGCTTGGTGCCCCGCCGGATAAGGGTGACATCCAGGGCAGCCCTGTCGATACAGGCGTTGGCGCCGATCTCCACATCGTCTTCCAGAACTACGATGCCGATCTGGGGGATGGGGTAGTAGCTGCTGCCGTCAGGCGCATAGCCGAAGCCGTCGCTGCCGATGACGGCGCCGGGCTGGATCACGCAGCGGCTGCCGATACGGCAGCGCTCACGAATAACGGCATTGGCATGCACGATCGTATCGTTACCGAGCGTCACACCGGCATACAGGACGGCTCCGGGGTGAATAACGCAGCGGTCGCCGAGGATAACATTATCGCCGATGACCGCCCCGGGATAGACGGATACATCCTCTCCGAACGACACCCCCGTACCCACGAGTGCTTCCAGCATGACACCGCGCGGAACCTGCGGCTGGACATAGAACAGCGTCAACAGCTTGGCAAACGACAGGTATGGGTCAGCCACCTCAATAATATTCCTGCCGAAACCCTCTCCGCCCGGAGCCATCAGAACAGCCCCGGCACCGGTAGTGGCCACCTTGGAGGCATACTTCGGGTTTGCCAGAAACGTGATCTTGTCAGATCCGGCCGCTTCAAGGGGCGCCAGTCCGTTTACGCGGCAGTTCGCAGCACCTCGAACCGTCCCGCCCAGATATTCAGCCAGTTCCTGGAGAGTTTTTGTCTGTTGCATGTGGAAGTTCCGCTTATTTCTTGCGGCTGGCGTTGAGGAGTTTCAGAACCTCTTCCGTCACGTCGGCCTTGTCGTCCGCAAACATCATGCCTTCATTCTTGACAAAGATAAAGGTGTAGCCATTTTTGCGACCGAACTCCTGTATAATCTTTTCCATGACTTCAAGAATTTTACGGGTGAACTCCTCGTCCTTGCCCTGCAGTTCGTCCTGGGCATCCTTGGTGAAGCGCTGGAATTCCTTGAGACGCAGCTGATAGTCCTTCTCCTTGGCCGCCCGGGCGGATTCCGACAGCAGCATGCCCTGCTTTTCCAGTTCGTCCTTCAGTTTCTTGATATCTTCCTGTTTTACGTTGATTTCTTCCTGGTATTTCTTGACGCGTGCCGCAAGCTGTTCCTTGGCCTCTTTGCCTGCCTCGGATGTGTTCAGAGCCCGCTGCATATCGATGTAGCCCATCTTTACATCGGCCGCAAAAACCGGAGTCGCTGCGATACAACATGCCAGAATCCCCGCCAGTAATAACCTTCTCATGAATCTTTCTCCTTTGTGTGGTTTATACAACTCCGTAGCGACAGACGGGATGTGTGCATCAAAAAGTTGGTGTCTGCTATAAACAGCTGAACTGTTTCCAGCGTGCTAGAACATACTGCCGATTGAAAACTCGAATCTGCCGCTGCTGTTGTCCAGTCCGCTGCGCGGTTTGATCGGAATACCATACTCAAGCCGCAACGGTCCAATCGGGGATGACCAGCGTATGCCCGCGCCATAGCTCATCAGAACCGAACCGAACATCTTGTCATTATAACCGTAAGCGTTGCCGTAATCGAAGAAGGCTACCCCCTTGATGCCGACATCCTGCAGCAGAGGAAAGGTAAGCTCGATATTGCCGAAGGCTTCCGTGTCCCCTCCCAGGTAAACTTGCGAAATGGACCCACTTCCGTTGACATCTTGACTTATCGAGTTCTTTAAGGGGCTAACCGTTCTGGCCTTATAACCGCGCAGGGAGAAAATGCCGCCCAGATAAAACTTTTCATCGATCGGCACCGGCTTGCCCACATCCTGGATATACCCCAAAGTGAGCTTGGTCGAAAAGATCAGCTTCTTGTAGAGCGGGTGAAACCAGGTGGTATCACCAATATAGCGGGCGTATTTGTTATCGCCTCCCAGTCCGGCATATTCGGCGGAGAGCGAATTGATCATGCCGGTGGTTGGGTCCAACCGGTAATCCGTCGTGTTACGGGTGATACTGGCAAAAACCGAACTGGTCGTGGATGTGCCGGTTGGGTAGTCTGCCGGGAACGTCTGGTTGAAATCCAGGTAAGCGGCAGTAGGATTGAAGATATCCTTGATCTCGTACTTGTACATAAAGAAGGTGCCGATAAAATCGTTGATCGGGTACCCGGCCTTGACATCAGCGCCCGTCAATCGGCGGCTGTAATCGATGTAGTCACGTTCCGAACGATAGACGTCTCCACCCAGTGTCCACTTTGTATCCAGAAAGTAGGGATCCGTTATGCCAAGCGAGTAGGTCTGCGATTTGCCCCCGATTGATCCCGACAGGTTGGCCTTGAGCCCCAGACCAAGAAAATTGGCCTGCTGGATCGAACCCTGACCGATGATGCCGTCCAGAGAACTGTACCCGCCGCCGATGCTGAAGGTTCCGGTCGGCTTCTCCTTGACGTTTACATCAACGTTGAGCTTGTTGGCGGCGCTCCCTTTGACGCTGGCTATGGTGGCTTCCTCAAAGTAACCGGTGTTCATCAGGTTCTGCTTGCTGCGTTTCAAACCGGTGGCGCTGTACAAGACCCCCTCGTCAATTCTCAATTCGCGGCGGACAACCTTGTCACGGGTTTTGGGATTACCGGCAATATTGATGCGCTCAAAATATACGAGGTCGCCCTTCTCCATATCAAATGTCAGATCAACAATCTTTTTTTCAGGATTCGCCTTGGTGAGCGGGTTGACGTTTGCAAAGGCGTAGCCCTTGTCGGCATACACATCCGTCAGGGTAAAGATATCGGTACGCAAAATTGCCCGGCTGAACAGTTCTCCCGGTGCACTTTTAAGCTTTTTCCGCAAATCCTCGGCCGGCTCCAACAGTTCCCCCTTGAAAGCAATCTCACCAACCCTGTACTGGTCGCCCTCCGTTATGCCGACAGAGACCTCCAGGGCTTCCCTGGTATCGGTCAGTTTGACAACCGGTTCACCGACCTTCACATTGATAAAACCATTATTCATGTAAAAATCGGCAATCAGCGCCGAGTCATTTTTCAGGACCTCTTCCTTGTACGTGCCTGCGCCCGTCAACCAGGACAGAAACCACTTTTCCTTGGTTTCAATGACCCCGCGCAGTTTACGATCGCTGAAGGTCTTGTTCCCGTCGAACTGAATGGTGCGGATAAGGATTTTATTTCCCTCTCTGATCTTGAACGTCACGGCCAGTTCCGCGGGAGTCTTCCTGACCACAACCGGTTCAACCTCGGCCAGATAATAACCCTCGTCCCCATACAGCTTCTTGATCTTGGCGACACTCTTGTCCATATCCTTGGTGGAAAAAATCGAATTCTGCTTGAACTCAAGAGCCTCTTTGAGTTTGTCAGTGGTCAGTTCCTTGTTTCCCTCAAACAGGATGCTGCGCACGATCGGTTTTTCAACCACCACATAGACCAGTACGGCGCCTTTTTCCGACGTCTCGACAGCCGCGTTCACATCCTGAAAATGCCCCATCTTGTAGATGGCGCGGATATCGCTATCAGTTTTGTCGCCTTCAAGGGTGTCGCCGGCCTTGATCTTGACAACGTTCAGGATCGCCGATTGTTCGATACGCCGATTGCCTTTGACGACAACCTGAACGATCTTTTCTCCGTCGGCGAAGGCAGATAGCGCCAAAGCAAACTGCAGCACAATAACCACTAAAAACGATATGAATGAAATGGGCACTCTTCCCCCGAACTGGTACATGATTTATTCCAAACGGCCGTCAACCAGCCGCACGGTTCGCCCCATGGCTGCGGCCAGTCGTTCATTGTGCGTTACCACAACGAGCGTTAATCCTTTTTTGCGCTGCAGTTCAGCCAGTACGGCATGCACCCCGTCGCTGGTCTTCATGTCGAGATTGCCGGTCGGTTCATCCGCCAGGAGCAGCGCCGGCGACAGGACCAGGGCACGGGCAATAGCCACCCGCTGCTGCTCGCCGCCGGATAATTCCCCCGGCCGGTGGCTCATGCGCTGCGCCAGTCCCACGTCAGTCAGCAGCTCCTCGGCCATGGCGCGCGCCTCAGCCTTCGAAACCCGTGCAATCAAAGCCGGCATCATAACGTTTTCCAGAGCGGTGAACTCTGGCAGCAGATGATGAAACTGGAACACAAAGCCGATGCTCCTGTTGCGGAAGCTGGCCAGTTCGCGGTCGTTCTTTTTAAAAATGTCCTCACCACGGAAAAAGACCGTTCCGGCTGTCGGCCGGTCGAGTGCGCCCAGGAGATGCAGCAGGGTACTTTTACCGGCACCCGACAAGCCGACCAGAGCGGTAGTAGTCGCTGCTTCCATTTCCAGATCGATTCCGGCAAGAACTTCAACCCGTCTCTTGCCGGTGTCGTAGGTCTTGCAGAGACCGCGCACTACCAGAAGAGTACTCATTTCCGCACCATCCTACTCATAGCGCAGCGCCTCGGCCGGCAGCATGCGCGATGCCTGCCAGGCCGGATAGAGTGTCGCAATAAACGAGATCAGCACTGACGTTACCGAAATCAGCACCACGTCGGAAGGCACCACCAGGGATGGAAAGCGATCCAGATAGTAGATATCCTTGCTGAAGAAGTTCTGGCCGGTAATCTTCTGGATGATCGAGATGATCGGCTCCAGATTGAGAGCGACCAGGAGCCCGGAGACGACTCCCAGTGCTGTGCCGATGATGCCGATAACCAGGCCTTCCAATACAAAAATTTTCATGATACTGCTGCCGGTGGCGCCCATCGACTTCAGGATGGCGATATCCCTGTTTTTTTCCATAACTACCATGAATAGCGTTGAAGCGATGCCGAAAGCGGCCACCAGCACGATCAGGGTCAGAATGATAAACATGACGACCTTCTCGGTCTTGAGCGCAAAAAGGATGTTACGGTTCATTTGCATCCAGTCGCGGGCATAGAAATCGCTGCCCAGCTGCCGGTTGATGCTGCCGGCCAGTTCGCCGGTGTGGTAGACATCCTCGACTTTGAGCTGGACACCGGTCACCGTATCGCCCAGATCGAAAAAGGACTGGGCCTGACCAAGGCTGATGTAAGCCAGGGTCGAATCATACTCGAACATGCCGGTGTTGAAGATTCCCGCAACCCTAAACGGCTTCATCTTCGGCATCATCCCCAAGGGGGTGATGTTGCCCATGGGGGAAATGACATTGATCTTGTCACCCACAAAGAGGTGCAGGTGTTTGGCCAGCTCCTTGCCGACCAGCAGCCCCGGAAGCGCACCTCGCCCATCACCCATCTTTGGTTCGAGCCGGTCAATGCTCCCTTCAACAACCGATTTGCTCAATCTCGTGACCAGCCGGTCCGTCGCGACGTCGATGCCGCGCAGCACCACACCGGAGACATTTTTGCCGGAGGAAAGCATAACCTGGTTGTATATAAAAGGCGTGGCCGCCGTCACCCCTTTCAAGCTCTTCAGCTTCTCCATCACCTGCCGGTAGTCTTCCATGGGGGCGCCATTTCTGACAACGACGATATGGGCATTGGTCCCAAGGATCTTCTCCTTGAGGTCTTCCTCGAAGCCGGTCATGACCGCCAGCACGATGATCAAGGCCATAACTCCCAGCATGACACCGGCCGTGGAGATAAAGGTGATAATGGAAATGAAGGTAGACTTGCGCTTGGCCTTCAGGTAGCGCAAACCGATTAACAGTTCGAATGGCATCTTTTACTTGGTCTCTTTTCTCAACTGCGGAAAGAGGATCACGTCGCGGATGGACGCCGAATCGGTCAGCAGCATCACCAGCCGGTCGATGCCGATCCCTTCCCCTGCAGTGGGCGGCAGGCCATACTCAAGGGCGCGAACATAGTCTTCGTCCATGTAGTGGGCCTCTTCATCGCCTTTGTCTTTCTCGGCCACCTGGGACAGAAAACGCTCCTTCTGGTCAACCGGATCATTGAGCTCCGAGAAGGCATTGGCAATCTCCCGGCCGCCGATGATCAGCTCAAAACGATCAACCAGGTCAGGGTTGTGATCGTTCTTGCGCGACAGTGGCGAAACCTCGGTAGGATAGGCGGTGATGAAGGTCGGCTGGATCAGCTTGTGTTCCGCCACCTCCTCGAAGATCTCCATCAGCAGTTTTCCGTAACCGATATCGTTCGGCAGGTCCAGGCCGATGCTGCGCGCATAGGCCAGTGCCAGGTCGTGATCGTCCAAATGCTTGGGCTCAATATCACCGTACTCCAGCACAGCGTCCCGAACGGTCAGCCGCTTCCAGGGTCTCTGGAAACTGATGTCAATGCCCTGATTCGTGAAATCAAGGCTGCCGAGAACCTCCTGGGCCACATGGCAGAAGAGCTCTTCGGTGAAGTCCATCAGGTCTTCGTAGGTGGCATAGGCCTGGTAAAACTCCATCATGGTGAATTCAGGATTGTGACGCACCGAAATTCCCTCATTGCGGAAATTGCGGTTGATCTCGAAGACCCGCTCCAGACCGCCCACCACCAGGCGCTTCAGGTACAATTCGGGAGCAATGCGCAGATACAGCTGCATATCAAGGGCGTTATGGTGGGTAATGAACGGCCGCGCGGTAGCTCCGCCGGGGATCTGATGCATCATGGGGGTCTCGACTTCCAGGAAGTCGCGACCTGCCATGAAGGCCCGGATCAGGTTGACAATCCGGGAACGCTTGATGAATAACTCACGCACTTCCGGGTTGACGATCAGGTCGACATAGCGCTGGCGATAACGGGTCTCCACATCGGTCAGACCGTGGAATTTTTCCGGCAGCGGGTGCAGGGATTTGACCAGCAGGCGAATACTATGGGCATGCAGCGACAATTCCCCGGTCTTGGTCCGGAAGGGATGTCCCGTAACACCGACGATATCCCCGATGTCAAACGATTCGAAGGCCTCGAAGGCCTGATCACCGATCTCGTCTTTTTTTACATACAGCTGCACCCGGCCCTTGCGGTCCTGGAGTTGGACAAAGGCCGCCTTGCCAAATGAACGGCGCGCCAGAATACGCCCCGCCACGACAAACGTATCGTCTTTGGCGTCGATCTGATCCTTGTCACCGTATGCGGCAGTCACGTCCGCCGAGGTATGCAACGGCTTGAAGTCGTTGGGATAGGGATTTATACCCGCCTCCCAAAGTGCATCGACCTTGCGGCGCCTTTGCAGCAGCAATTCGCTAAGCTCTTCCATGAAAGTTATATCCTTGGTGCTGCTGAAGTTCGATGTCTGAAGAACTTGTAAAAATATCTTTGAATTGCCCGCACGTCAAGAGGAAAGGGGGCGGACAATCGGGTTATTTGATCCTGACAACGGTGTTGGCGCTGCGGTCGGCAATATACAGGCCCACGCCGTTTGTAGTGAGTCCGACCGGAGTTCTGAGACCGGTGCGGATGGTTGTAGTCATGAAGGTACCACTCTTCAGCTCAATCTTGCGAACGGTGCCTTCCAAAAGACTGGTCGTGTCGGTAGAGGCGGGGAAGTCGGTGACATAGAGGTTGACTCCATCCGTGGCGATGCCGTTCGGCTGCCTGAAAAGAGAGCTACCCTTGATGCCGTCGGTGGTACCGGATACGCCGACCCGACCGGCAATGGTATCCACCAAACCAGTTTTAAGGGAGATCCTGCGCACGGTCCTGTTGCCGAAATCGGTGACGTACAGGTTCTCACCATCCGTTGCGATACGGGCCGGCTGCTTGAAGCGGGCATCTTTCCTGTCAACCGTGGCGGTGTCTGGATTGCTGCCAGACACTCCGGGAGACCCGGCCAGGGTCGTGACCTTCCTGGTGACCGTATCGATCATGCGGATGGTGTGGTTGTTGGAGTCAACGACGAATACATTTGGGCCGATGACCGTTACGCCGATGGGGTTGTTGAATCTGGCGACCACCCCCAGCGAGGTGTTGGTGTCTTCGTTGCCGGCCAGGCCGGTACCGGCCAGCACCGAGACCATGCCGACGGCGTCGATTTTCCTGATGGCGTGGTTGGCGCTGTCGGCGACGTAGAATACCTTACCCGTCGCGTCCGTGGTGATGGCCGTGGGGCTGTTGAAGAAGGCCGTTCTTGCGCTGACGGGAGAGGTAATGTTGTTGAAGCCGGCGAATCCGCTGCCGGCAAAAGGGATGACCAGACCGGCGGGATCGATTTTTACGATGCTGTGGGAGAGGAAGTTGGCGGCATAATGGTTCGTGCCGTCCGTCGCCACGGCAATCGGGCCGCTGAACTGGCTGGTTAGGTTTTTGAAAGTGAACGCCGGAGAGCTGACGGTCGAGTAATTGCCGAGCTTGATCGCGAAGGGTCCCTTCTGGATGGCGCCGCCGAGCAGTGCCCCGCTTGCGCTGGAAATCGTCGCAAATCCGCTAAGATTGCTGAATACCGTACTAGTGGCCGTGCTGGAAGAGGAACTCTTGCTGCAACCGGCAGCGATGGCCAGACATACTATTATACCCACGGTTATGGTCAATCTGCTCATTACAGCATCTCCTTTTGTTGTTTCAATGACAGGCACTTCGACCCTCGGCATTGCCTGCCATTGATGTCTCTTGTCCGCGCCCAGGGGGAATTCTGCCCTTGATGCCACGCGCTGGTCAGGGTGAGACCGTCTGTTGCCGTCAGTCGGCCGTGGGTGTCGTCTTTTTAGAGCGGGAGGGCCGTTTCGGCTTCTCGGACACCGGCACAACCTCTTCAGGGACAGACGCCGGCACTTTTCGAACCGGAGAACGGCGCGCCTTTTTTGCTGCCGGAACAGCTTCTACAGCAGTATCAGCAACTGCCGGCTCAACGGCCTGGGGCTCGGCGGCAAGCACAGCTTTCCTTGCCGCTCGCGGGGCGCGGATGCGCTTGGGTTTTGCGGGCGCGGACTCCAGCGGGGCAGTGTCTTGAATCGGCTGTTTTTCCGTCTCTGGTTGCGGTTCTAACGGAGATCCATGTGCCGCTGACATTTCGTCAGCCGTCTCGTTAGTCTCCTTGCCACCCTTGTGTCCCCGTCTACGACGCCGTTTTTTCGGTTTAAGTTCGTCGGCAGCACCCACCTGTTCATCACCGTCAACGGGTTCCCGTGCAGGTTCATCACCAGAAACCGGCTCCTCTACGGTGGATGCAGTTCCCACTGCAGCCGCCTCCGGGACAGCTTTCTTCTTTTTCCGGCGACGTTTTTTCGGCTTGGCGGTCAACTCATCGGCAGCCAACTCCTGATCATCGGCACCGGCCGATTCCTGCCCATCTTCCGAAACCTGCCCATCTTCCGAAACCTGCTCTTCTACAGAAGCTGCGGTTTCCTCTGTCGCTGACTCTGTGCCGCCTTTCTTCTTTTTCCGGCGGCGCTTGCGCTTTTTGCCCCCCTCCGTCAGGCCGCTGGCATCTGCCGGCAGAGTGGAACCTGCATCCTTGGGGGCAGACGTCACAAAACGCGGCTGCGGGGCCGGCGCCTCGTCGGCTTCCGCTTCCGATTTGATGACATCCTCAACCCGCGGGTTCTCGCGCTTGACAACTTCCAGTTCCAGTTGGTTAAGCAGGTAGGAGGTCTTGCCCTTGACCGTTACCTCGATATCGTAATCATTCTCGATCTGG
>JBBQXT010000010.1:0-35263 GCA_038209415.1 Geobacterales bacterium | reverse complement strand
TGGTCGAGGCGTTGACCGGTAAGGGATACGAACGGGATGTTGACGATCTAAGACCATTCCAGTTGCGCCGCTGGGTCAGCGTGGATGACGGCGAACCGGTCGGCGTCCTGGTGGATCTGCTGATGCCGCGGGGGGCGAAAGGCGACCGTAATGCCGAGAAGCTCATATCCGGCTTGCGGGTGCAAGGGGCGGACGGCGGTGATATCGCGCTATTGCACAATACCCTGACGCCGATTGATGGCGTGATGCCCGACGGTCGCGCCAACCGGGTAGAACTGCAGGTAGCCACAATACCGGCGCTGCTGGTGATGAAAGGGTACGCCCTCGTCGGCAGGGACAAAAAGAAGGATGCCTATGACATCTATTATTCAGTGCGACATTTCACCGGCGGAGTGGTGGCTCTTGCCGCCGAGTGCATGCCAATGCTCGACAATGTGGTGGTTCGTACCGGGTTCGAGAATATCGCCGGTAAGTTCCGCCATAGGGAAGATTTTGGCCCGACAACAGTCCGGATATTTCTTGAGGAATCCTCCGGGCTGGGAGAAATGACCCCCGAGCAGGTACAAATGGATGCCTTCATGCAGGTGAGTGCCTGGCTGCGCGCCATTGAACTGGCGGTAAGCTGAAATGGCCCCGCACCCCTACACTGAAGACCAACTCGTCGAGCAGCCCGCCATCGGCCTCTTTTCCGCCCTTGGCTGGCAGGCGGTATCGGCGATGGAAGAGACCTTTGGTACAAGCGGCACGCTGGGGCGCGAGACAAAGGGCGAAGTGGTGCTGGTGTCGCGCCTGCGTGCCGCACTGTGCACATTCAATCCTGCACTGCCAGCAGAAGCAATCAACACCGCCATCGACGAACTGACCCGCGACCGCTCGGCAATGAGCCTTGAGGCCGCCAACCGCGAGGTCTATCGGCTACTCAAGGAAGGCATCACAGTGTCCGTGCCCGACCGGGTGCACGGCGGGCAAAAGACCGAACGCCTGCGCGTGGTGGATTGGCAGTACCCGGAGAACAACGATTTCCTGTTGGTCAGCCAGTTCAGCGTGACTGGCGCGCTTTACACCTGCCGACCAGACCTGGTCGGCTTCGTCAACGGCCTGCCATGGGTTGTGATCGAGCTCAAGAAGCCCGGCGTGCCGCCACGTGCCGTCTTTGACGAGAACCTTACCCACTACAAGCAGCAGATACCGGCGCTGTTCTGGAGCAATGCGTTGCTGATTGCCTCCAACGGCACCGACAGCCGTGTCGGCTCACTCACGGCTGACTGGGAACGTTTTTTCGAGTGGAAGCGGGTCGAGCGGGAGGACGAGCCGCGCCGCGTGTCGCTGGAGGTGATGCTGCGTGGCACCTGCGACCGCAACCGCCTGCTTGATCTGGTCGAGAATTTCACGCTGTTTTCCGAGCACAAGGCCGGGCTGGTCAAGATCATCGGCCAGAACCACCAGTTCCTTGGCGTCAATAATGCCATTGTCTCGATACTGGAAGCGCGCCAGCTGGGCCATGGTCGCGGCGGCGTGTTCTGGCAGACGCAAGGCAGCGGCAAGAGTTTCTCAATGGTGTTCTTTGCGCAGAAGGTGCTGCGCACGCTGGCCGGCAACTGGACTTTCGTGGTGGTCACCGACCGCGTGGAGCTGGACGACCAGATCGCCAAGACCTTCAAGGCCACCGGTGCTGTGAGCGAGGCAGAGGGAGATAAATGCCACGCATCCAGTGGCGACAACCTGCGCGAGCTTTTGCGCGGCAATCACCGCTACGTCTTCACGCTGGTGCATAAATTCCAGACGCCGGAGCTGCTCTGCGACCGCTCCGACGTGATCGTGTTGACCGACGAAGCGCACCGGAGCCAGTACGACACCCTGGCACTCAATATGCGCGCCGCGCTCCCCAAGGCGATGTTCCTGGCCTTTACCGGTACGCCATTGGTTCGCGGGTGAGGAGCGCACCAAAGAGGTCTTCGGCGATTACGTCTCCATCTACGACTTTCAACAGTCGGTGGAGGACGGCGCCACGGTACCGCTATTTTATGAGAACCGCACGCCGGAACTGCAACTGCTCAATCCCGATCTGAACGAGAACATCTACGAGCTGATCGAGAATGCTGAACTGGACTCTGAGCAGGAAGCAAAGCTGGAACGTGAGTTGGGGCGGCAATATCACCTGATTACCCGCGACGACCGACTTGAGACGGTTGCTCAGGACATCGTGAGGCATTTCCTTGGCCGGGGCTTCGTCGGCAAGGCGATGGTGGTGTCAATCGACAAGGCGACCGCACTCCGCATGAACGACAAGGTGCAGGTGTATTGGGCGGCAGAAACGGCACGGGTGCAGAAGGAGATGGGCGAGCTGGCCTATCAACCCGGTAGCGGCATGACGGCCGAACAGTCGCTGCGTGAAGTGCGCCTGGCCGAGTTACGGCAACGGCTGGAGGTGCTGACCAGTACTGACATGGCCGTTATTGTTTCGCCGGGACAGAATGAAATCCAGCAGATGCGGGCGCTGGGGCTGGAGATCGACCCGCACCGCAAACGCATGAACGATTCACAGCCGGGACTGGACGAGAAGTTCAAGGACACCGAAGACCCGCTGCGCCTTGTGTTCGTCTGTGCCATGTGGTTGACCGGCTTCGACGCGCCGAGCTGTTCGACGGTGTATCTCGACAAGCCAATGCGCAACCACACCCTGATGCAGACCATCGCTCGCGCAAACCGCGTGTTTCCAGGCAAACACAGCGGCGTCATCGTCGATTACGCTAACGTCTTCGCGTCGCTGGAAAAGGCGCTGGCGATCTACGGGGCCGGCAAGGACGGCAGGAACCCGGTCAAGGACAAGCAGCAACTGGTGGAAGAATTGCGCAAGGCGGTGGAGGCTGCAACAGCCTTCTGCGCTGTGCACCAGGTGATGCTAGCTGAGATCGAGGCGACAGAGGCTGGCAGCATGGAACGCTTGTCGCGCATTCAGGAAGGGATGAACGCGCTGATCTCCCCCGACCCACTACGCAGCGACTTCTTTGCGCACGAGCGGCTGGTTAGCACGCTCTATCGCGCCGTCAAACCTGCCCCGACGGCGCTCGAATTCGCAAGCCGTGTCGCTTGCCTGACCACACTGGCCGAGGCAATTCGCGCCAAGCTGAACCCCAATCCGCCGGACATTTCCCAGGTTATGGGGCAAATCAACAGCCTGCTCGATGAATCTATCACCGGCCACGAAATCCGCGAATCAGGTCCGCCGGCGCTCGACCTCTCAAAGATCAATTTCGAGGCGCTGGCGCAGCGCTTTAAGGATTCCAAACACAAGAACATCGACCTTGAGGTGCTAAAGGCCGCGATCCGCGCCCAGCTGGAAAAGATGATCCAGCTAAACCGCACACGTGCCGACTTTGCCGAGAAGTTTGATGTACTGATCGAAAGCTACAACGCCGGTAGCCGCAGTATTGAGGAACTCTTTGAGGAGCTGTTGAAGCTCTCTAATAGCCTGAATGAGGAGCAGGAACGCCATGTACGCGAGAACATGAGCGAGGAAGAGCTGGTAATTTTCGATATCCTCACACGGCCGGCACCAGAGCTTTCGGCTGAGGAGCGTGCTGAGGTCAAGAAGGCAGCGCGGGAACTGTTGGCACGACTGAAGTGTCTGTTGGTGCTTAGCTGGCGACAGAAGGCAGCGGCACGGTCGCAGTTGCGACTCGCCATCGAGGATACCCTGGACAGTTGCCTGCCCCGCGCATATACACCGGAGTTGTATCAGCAGAAGTGCTCAGCGGTGTTCGAGCATGTTTACGAATGCTACCCGGAGCGGAATGCGGGGGTTTATGCGGGAGCGGTCTAATCCTGTATTCATGGGCAGTTCGCCGAATCGGGAACGGTGCGTTACCGCGCGGGCATGATCCCATCATCTGACAAGGTGTGCCTCTCTGCTTTGAATTTCTCCGGTTTTCGCGTATAGTGCCTCATCAAACGCATCTGACTGACAAGGAAACAAAACATCATGTCCAAAGACAAGCTCTGGGGCGGCCGTTTCACCCAGCCGACTGATAAGTTCGTGGAGGAATTCACCGCCTCGATCCAGTTCGACAAGCGCCTGTATCACCAGGATATTCGCGGCTCCATCGCTCATGCCCGCATGCTGGGCAAGCAGGAGATCATCCCGCAGGCGGATGTGGAAAAGATCATCCATGGCCTGCAGGCTATTCTGGGACAGATCGAGGCCGGCGAATTTGATTTTTCCATCTCGCTGGAAGATATCCACATGAACATCGAAGCGCGCCTGTCGGCCGCCATCGGCGAGGCCGGCAAGCGGCTGCATACCGGTCGTTCGCGCAATGACCAGGTGGCGTTGGATATCCGCCTCTACCTGCGGGACGAGATCGTGGAGATCAGGACCTATCTGGACCTGTTGATTGATGCTCTGCTGAATCAGGCCGAGGCCCACATCCATGTGATCATGCCCGGTTTTACCCACCTGCAGACGGCCCAGCCGATTCTGTTCTCACATCACTTGATGGCCTATGTGGAAATGTTCAAGCGCGACAAGGCGCGTCTTGAGGATTGCCTGAAGCGGGTTGATGTGATGCCGCTGGGGGCCGGAGCCCTGGCCGGCACGACGTTTCCCATCGACCGGGAATACGTGGCCGAACAGCTTGATTTCCCGGCCATCACCCGCAACTCGCTGGATTCGGTCTCGGACCGCGACTTTGCCCTGGAATTCCTGTCAGATGCCGCGATCCTGATGATGCACCTGTCGCGCTTCTCCGAAGAGCTGATCCTCTGGTCCACCAGCTCATTCCAGTTTATCGAGCTTTCGGACGGATTCTGCACCGGTTCTTCGATCATGCCGCAGAAAAAGAACCCGGATGTCCCGGAACTGGTGCGGGGCAAGACCGGGCGGGTCTACGGCAACCTGATGGCGCTCCTGACGACCATGAAGGCCCTGCCGTTGGCCTATAACAAGGATATGCAGGAAGACAAGGAACCGCTCTTCGACACCATCGACACGGTCAAGGGTAGTCTGAAGATCTTTGCCGACATGATTCGCGAGATGCGGGTCAACGAGACCGCCATGCGTCGTGCGGCCGGTCTGGGGTTCTCCACCGCCACCGATGTGGCCGATTATCTGGTGCGCAAGGGGCTCCCCTTTCGCGATGCCCACGAGGCGGTCGGCAAGGCGGTGGCCTACTGCGTAGAGAACCACAAGGACATTCCCGAGCTTTCCCTGGCAGAGTGGCAGCATTTCTCCGCCAAGATCGGCAACGACATCTTCGAGTGCATAACGGTTGAGGCCAGCGTGAACGCCCGATCCGTGCCGGGCGGTACGGCACGGGCATCGGTCGAGACGGAAATACAGAGAGTTCGAGAGGGTAAGTAGCCTTAGATGTACGGCGAATTTTACGGTTTCCGCGAAAAACCGTTTACGATTACTCCTAATCCGCTATTCATTTACCTGAGCGAACAGCATCGCGAGGCGTTCGCACATCTTCTCTACGGTATCGACACCCATGCCGGATTTATTGCCATGATCGGCGAGGTGGGGACCGGCAAAACCACGGTTCTGCGTACGCTGCTTTCCGGGCTTGATCCCGAGAAATATCGCAGTGCCTTGATCTTTAACCCTTGCCTCTCGGGTGAGCAGCTGCTGGCCAGCATCTGCCGCGAGTTCGGGGTGGAAGCGGACGAACGCACCGGACTCGGGTATCTGGATGCTCTCA
Organism: Geobacterales bacterium; assembly: GCA_038209415.1. Lineage (GTDB taxonomy): Bacteria > Desulfobacterota > Desulfuromonadia > Geobacterales > Pseudopelobacteraceae > CAIPTY01. The sequence goes on along the minus strand of JBBQXT010000010.1, from coordinate 29,564 downwards.
ACCTGTTTCTGCTGGAACAGCATGAAGCCGGAAGAACCGTCGTCCTGGTGGTGGATGAGGCCCAAAACCTGACGCCTGATGTTCTGGAACAGGTGCGCATGATTTCAAACCTCGAAACGGTGCACGACAAGCTGATCCAGATTGTTCTGGCCGGCCAGCCGGAACTCAATGATGTCCTGAACCGGCATGACCTGCGTCAGCTCAACCAGCGTATAACGGTGCGCTGTCGTTTGACACCCATGGGTATGCGCGATACCGGAGAGTATATCAGGCACCGCCTGAAGGTTTCCGGTTGCAGGATTAACGGGCTTTTTTCCGCCGGCGCGGTCAAGCGCATCTACCACTTTTCGCGAGGTGTGCCGCGTCTGATCAATGTGGCCTGCGAGCAGGCGCTGGTCATGGCCTGGACAGAGGAAAGCATTACGATCACACCCAGAATCGCTGCACGGGTCATTGAGGGTGCTCGGCACAGTTCCGGCCGACGTGGTATCTGGCAGCGCATACATGGCTGGTTTTGGGCCGGGAGGTAATCCAGTAATGAGCTATATTCTCGATGCGTTGAAAAAACTGGAACATGAAAAGACCAGAAAAAATCGTGGCAGCGGAATGGTCGACATATCCGGGGCACTTTTTGAAAATGAGCGATCCAGACCTCCCGCATCGTCTGGCTGGAAAATCGCGCTGGGCGTGACAACGGCCGTACTGCTTACCTTCGGGGCTACCTGGTATTTTCTTCAGCCCGGCAAGGTGCAGAATAAACCCGCGCCGCGCATGGCAGCCACGGTGCCCGTCGCTCCTCCGGTAAGGATTGACACTCCTGCGACCCCGGCGGTGTCCCCGGTTGCACCCGCACCACAGACACCGCCTGCGCCACCTGTGACGCCGGCAGCACCGGCACAGGTCGCTCCCCTCCCACAGTCGGCTCAGAGTTCAAAAACTGCTGTAGTTGCCCAGACTGAAGACGATACAGAAAATGTTGAAGCCTCGCGAACGAAGCGGGGCCAGCGCAAACTGAAAAATGATCCGCGAGTTCAGGTATTGACTGCGGAACAGGGCATCGCCGCGCCAGCCGACATTAAGCTGTCCGGGATCGCCTGGCAGGACGAGCGGCGAGCCAGGCGTGTCGTTGTGAACGGTTTTCTGATGCAGGAGGGGGGGGTCGTCTCCGGCGCCCGGATCACGGACATCTTTCAGGACCGGGTCAGGTTCTCCCTGTCAGGCAAGGTCTTCGAAATCCCGCTGGTATCCTCCACGCTCCCGGCAGCGGGGAAATAACAGCCGACCACCTCGGGAAAGGTTTCTCCATGCGCAATCTTGTCTGGTTACTGTCCGCAGCCCTTTGCATCAGCGCCTGCGGTAAGAAGGGCCCCCTGATCTATCCCGATATGCTGGTGCCGGCTGCTCCCTCCGCTGTTGCTGCCCAGCAGACCGGCCATTCCATGAAACTCTCCTTTGTGCTGCCGTCCAAGGATCTGGCCGGGCGCGCTTTCGACGGACTGGCCGGGGTCAAAATCCTCAAGCGTGACGAACCGGCCGCTCAGGCCCCCGCCTGCAGCGACTGCACAGCCGATTTCGCACTGTTCAGAAGGCTGAATCTCGATCTCCTGCCGAGCGACACCCAGCGTTCCGGCAACCTGCTGCTGCTCATGGACAGCGACGTACAGGCCGGTAGAAGCTATACCTACCGCGTCTCCGCCTTTACCGCGGATAGCCGGGAAGGGGCCGCTTCCACAGCTGCCGCAGCGATCATGCTGCCTGCACCCCTGCCGCCGGTGCTGCAGGTGGTCAGTCAACCAACCGAGATTCAGCTTGAATTTGTCGGGCTGCCGCCCAGCGAAGGTGTTGTTGCCGGATACACTATCTACCGGGCTATAAAAGGAGAAATATTTCCCTTGCTGCCGCTGAACCGGGAACCGCTTACAGGTAACAGTTTTGTGGACCAGGGTCTTGATCGTGGAACAACCTATAGCTATGCGGTCAGGACGGTTGTGCGGCTACCGGGTGGGGGCAGATTGGAGAGCGGTTTGTCCAATCTGGCGGAAGGAAAGCTGAAGGACGACGAATAGATCGGGCAACCACATGGGGTTGCCCCTACTTGAGAATGGCGAAAAAAAGGGCACCCGCCAGCGGATGCCCTTTTCAGTTTGTTGCGTTGCTGCCCGGAAATTACTTGGCTACGGTTTCAGCCAGTTTCAGCGCGATCTCTTTGTAAGGGTTAGCAAACAGGATGATCAGACAGATAACCAGGGCGTAGATTGCCAAAGACTCGATCATGGCCAGACCGATCATCATGGTGGTCAGGATTTTGCCGGAAGCTCCGGGATTGCGCGAAACGCCGTCAACGGCGCCTTTTACTGCAAAACCTTGTCCAATACCGGTTCCTATTGTACCCAGACCCATGCCGATACCTGCTGCTAAAATGCACATCGTGAAAAAGTTCATCTTTAATTCTCCTCTCTTCTTTTGGTTAATATCCTAAATAGTATAGGATTGAAAATAGTATCAGTCCCGATAAACGGGATAAGTGCGTTAACAAAATTATCCTCTGCGCCCCGATACTCGGAATAAGTACACTCACGAAATTATTTCAGAATAAACCCCAGAAATAATTTCTACCGTACTAAAAAGCGCGGAGATTAATTTTTAGCTTACTAATGGGCTTCTTCTAAAGAACCCTGGATGTAGATCATTGCTAAGAGCATGAAGACGAAGGCCTGGATGAAAGAGACCAGGACTCCCATTAACAACATCGGCAGCGGCACTAGGAAGGGCGCTAGTCCGAAGAAGACCATCAGGACCAACTCATGGCCGTTCATGTTGCCGAAGAGACGCAGGGTCAAGGAGACCGGGCGGGAGAGGTGACCGATGATTTCGATAAAGAACATGGCTGGAGCCAGCCAGGCAACCGGTCCGCAGAAGTGTTTGAAATAGTGAACGCCATGGTGCTTGATTCCCACCACATGGGTGGAAAAAAAGACGATGATGGCGCATGCTGCCGTGGTATTGATGTTGGCGGTCGGCGGAAAAAATCCGGGAATCAGGCCGATCAGGTTAGAGGCCAGAATAAAGATTGCCAGAGTCGCGATCAGCGGGAAGAAGGAGCGGCCATGCTCGCCCATGTTCTCGACGATCATGTTTTCGATGCCGCCGATGATAACTTCCATGAAGTTCTGCAGTCCGCCGGGGATCGATTTTACCGCACTGGTGGCCAGTACGGAAAGGACCAGCAGCAGGACGATAACCAGCCAGGTGTAGATTATGGCATCGGCGCTGGCGACGCTGATGTGCAGCGGGGCCAGGAACTGGCGGAAGAACTCGAGAAACAGTAACGGGTGAACCATGGAGCTAACCTCCTGTGCTCAGGGCACGATATAGTGAAAGTGCAAGTATGTTGACAACAATAATGGACAGTCCGACCAGCAGGCCTGCCAGTGAGAACCATCCGGATGTTAAAACAAAATACAGTGCCAAACCGGTTACGGTCATACGGCCGATGTAACGCATCAACGCGTAGCGGCTTGGATTGGCGGGCAACAGCCCCAGTATGCGCTGCAGCACGCTGCGCATCCAGAGGAAGTTGACAATCGCGATGGTGCCGCCTGCCAGAACCCCCAAGGATGCTTTGGCGGAGAACAGGGCCAGGCTGCCGAGGGTCAGAACTGCCAGCAGCCCGAGACTGCCCTTGATGATGACGGCGAATAGGTTATCTTCGTTGATCGCTGCCATCATCCCTGCGGATCTCCCTGCCGGCAATAACGTAGATGTTCTTGAAGCCGGCCGCGATGCCGATGAACAAAAAAATGTAAAAGAACCAGGGTTTCGTGCCGAACCAGCGATCCAGAGTCAGGCCGAACCAGACGCCGATCCCGATGGCCATAACCACCGAGATGCCCATGCTGGAAACCATGGCCAGGTTGCGGAACAGCTCTTTTTTGTCACTATTCATGACACGTCACTGTATACAAATACGGCACAAAACCGGTATTCCATAACATGGTTGAAGTGATTCTGTCAAACGAAATCAGGTTTGTCACGCGATCAGTTTGAAACATTTAGCTGCCGCAGCAATGGTCGTATCTATGTCAGCAGGTGTATGCGCAGCCGAGACAAAACCGGTCTCGAACTGGGACGGAGCCAGATAGATGCCCGCGTCCAGCATGGCCAGGAACCATTTTGCAAAGGCTTTGGTGTCGCACTGCGAGGCGCTGGGCCAGTCGTAAACCTCTCCTTTGCTGAAGAAAGCGCAGAACATGCTGCCGACGCGGGTGGAGTAGATCGGATAACCGGCATCCCTGGCCGCCTTGGCGATGCCTTCCGACAGCATGCGGCTGCTTTCCTCCAGTTTCTGGTAGAAGCCGGGCTGCTTGAGGATGTTCAGGGTGGCGATACCGGCTGACATAGCCAGCGGATTGCCGGAGAGTGTCCCCGCCTGGTAAACCCCGCCGGCCGGAGAAAGTTTCTCCATGATATCGCGCTTGCCGCCGAAGGCGCCTACCGGCAGGCCGCCGCCGATAATCTTGCCCAGCGTGGTCATGTCAGGCGTGATGCCGTACAGTTCCTGTACTCCGCCGTAGGCCACCCGGAAACCTGACATGACTTCGTCAAAGATCAGGATGATCCCTTCGTTTGTGCAGATTTCGCGCAACCCTTCCAGGAAACCTTCACGGGGCAAGACGGTGCCCATGTTGCCGGCTACCGGTTCGACGATGATGCAGGCAATGGAGTTCTTGTTATCAGCCACCAGCCGCTTGACTGATTCAATGGAATTGTACTCTGCCGTCAGGGTGAGTCTGGCGACATCGGCCGGCACACCGGGAGAATCGGGTACCCCGAAGGTGGCGGCCCCGGAGCCAGCCTTGACCAGCAGGGAGTCGGCATGCCCGTGGTAACAGCCGGAAAATTTGAGAATCTTGTCGCGCCCGGTATAACCGCGGGCCAGACGGATAGCGCTCATGGTGGCCTCGGTGCCGGAACTGACCATGCGCACCATTTCGATGGAGGGAACCGCGTTGATGACCATGTTGGCCAGGGTCGTTTCGCGCTCGGTCGGCGCACCGAAGCTGGCGCCGCTCTCCATGGTGTTCTGGACGGCGGTGATGACGGCGGGGTGGCAGTGACCGACGATCATCGGTCCCCAGGAACCGACGTAGTCCACAAAGTCATTGCCGTCCTCGTCACAAATATGGCTACCGGAAGCCTTTTTGATAAAGAGCGGATCGGCTCCTACTGATTTGAAGGCCCTGACCGGACTGTTGACACCGCCGGGGATGGAGGCCTGGGCCTGCTGGAAAAGCATGCTGGAGCGGCTATGGTTCATTTGAAACTCCTTTGCGTGAAAATTGAGGAGGTGCAGGCAGAATGAAACATCTTGGTTAGCATATCGGATACAAGCATGTCAATCATAGAGGATTATGTATTGAAATTGCATGCCGGTTGAGGCCTCTCCCGTACCAAGTTTAAATCCTTATGAAGGGGGAAAAGTATTTAATATCAGAATATTACAACTAGTGATGTGCTTATCATCTCCAGATAAAACCGCGAAAAAAGCCGGAAAAACTCCTTGACAAAGAGGTTTAAATGACCTATTTATTTCTGCGTTTGTATACAGTATACCGTACGCAGTAAGGAGGGCTCTCAATGCTTGGTGTTTATTTACCCATACTTCTTTTGGTGATCGTGGCGATCGGTTTTGGCCTCGCGTCGCTGGTTTTGTCGTCACTGATTGGCCCGAAGAAGTTTTCGGCCGTAAAATTGTCCCCCTACGAGAGTGGCTGCGAGCCGGTCGGAACCGCCCGGGAGCGCTTCTCGATCAAGTTTTACCTGATCGCCATGCTGTTCATCCTGTTTGATATAGAGGCGGTTTTTCTCTACCCCTGGGCAATTCTCTACAAAAAACTCGGTGTGTTCGGGCTGGTCGAGATGGGGCTGTTCATCGTGATCCTCTTTGTCGGCTACATTTATGTCTGGAAAAAAGGAGCACTGGAATGGGAGTAGACAATCCGAATCCGCTTGGCGAAAACGTCATAACCACGTCACTGGATGCGCTGGTCAACTGGTCACGGAAATCGTCCATCTGGCCGATGACCTTTGGTCTGGCATGTTGCGCGATCGAGATGATGGCTACCGGTGCCTCACATAATGACCTGGACCGTTTCGGCATCATATTCCGCGCTTCTCCCCGCCAGTCCGACTGTATCATTATCGCCGGCACGGTCACCAAGAAGATGATGCCGATCATCAAGACCGTCTATGAGCAGATGCCCGAGCCGAAATGGGTCATCGCCATGGGCGCCTGCGCCTGTTCCGGCGGCATTTTTGACACCTACAGCGTGGTGCAGGGTGTTGATGAATTTTTGCCTGTTGATGTGTACATCCCCGGCTGCCCTCCGCGCCCCGAGGCGCTGCTGTTCGGCCTGCTAAAGCTGCAGGACAAGATCATGAAAGATAAAAACTCATTCGGTTCCGCTATTGGCCTGGGTGAGAGGATTACGTCAGTCGCCTAGCTGCAACCAGGTAAAGCAGGACGTTGCACACATCAAATCCCAGAAAAAGGGTTGGATCTCATGGCAGAAAATAATCGCGCAGTACTCCAGTTGAAGGAAAAATTCGCTGCATCAATTATTGATGTGGTGGAATTCAGGGGTGAGGTGACGGTAACCGTCAAAAAGGATGCCATTATTGAGATCCTTTCATTCCTCAAGCACTCACTTCAGTACAACCTGCTTACAGACCTTACCGCCGTTGACTATTTGGGGAAGAATGCGGAGCGCTTCATGATGGTCTATCTGCTCTATTCGATTCCCAACAAGGATCGCCTGCGTATCAAGACGCGGGTCAGTGAGGCGGATTGCCGTATCCCGAGCGCTATACAGGTGTGGAGAACGGCCAACTGGCTGGAGCGAGAGGTGTTTGACCTGTTTGGCATTACCTTCGACAATCACCCCGACCTCCGTCGTATTCTCATGACAGATGACTGGGTAGGTCACCCGCTCCGCAAAGACTATCCTCTGCAAGGTCCCGACCGTGAACCCTACAAAGGGCGTTTATCATAGTATTACTACATCGTTTTCGTATTCCGATCATAGAAGAGGCGATACATGGCTACTACTGAAACAATGACACTGAACATGGGACCGCAGCACCCCAGTACCCACGGGGTTTTGAGGCTCGTTCTCGAGCTGGACGGAGAGATCGTCACCAAGATCACTCCTCATATCGGTTATCTGCACCGTGGCGTGGAAAAACTCTCCGAGCACCGCACCTACCACCAGATCCTGCCGCTGACCGACCGACTCGATTACCTGGCGCCCATGAGCAACAATCTGGGTTATATCCTGGCAGTCGAAAAACTTATGGCGGTCGAGGTGCCCGAACGCGCTGAAACGATCAGGATAATTATGACTGAATTGACCAGACTTGAATCGCATCTTGTCTGGCTGGCCACTCATGCCCTCGATATCGGTGCCATGACGGTCTTTATCTATGCCTTCCGCGAACGTGAAGCCATCATGGAAACCTATGAACTGATTTCCGGCGCCCGCATGACCTCCAACTTCTTCCGGGTTGGCGGACTTTCACAGGATGTACCCGATGAGTTTGTAAAAAAGGTCGGTGACTTTATCGACAGTATGCCGGGCTATCTGGACCAGTATGAAGGGCTTTTGACAACCAACCCGATCTGGCTCAAGCGTACGATAGGCAACGGCGTCATCTCCGCCGAGGACGCTATCGATCTTGGCCTTACCGGACCGGCTTTGCGAGGCTCGGGTGTCGATTGGGACCTGCGTCGCGATAATCCGTACAGTGGTTACGAAAAGTACCAGTTCAAGGTGCCGGTTGGAGAAAACTGTGACACCTTTGATCGTTACAAGGTCCGTCTGATAGAGATGCGCGAAGCATGCAAAATTGTCCGTCAGGGTCTTGACCGACTCAAACCGGGGCCGGTGCTGGCCGATTATCCGCAGGTCTGCTATCCCCCCAAGGAAAACGTCTACAACAGTATTGAAGGCCTGATCCACCACTTCAAGATCGCTTCCGAAGGTTTTGCTGCACCGGAAGGAGAAGTATATCAGGGAATCGAAGCCCCCAAGGGTGAGCTGGGATTCTATATCGTCAGCGACGGCGGCAATAAGCCGTATCGATTGAGAATTCGTCCGCCTTCATTCGTGAACCTTCAGGTCATTGAAAAGATGGCCAAGGGCGCCATGATAGCCGACTTGGTGGCTGTGATCGGAACGCTGGATATTGTTCTTGGTGAAATCGACAGATAACTCCCGCATGATTCAAAGGAGATGGCGCGCATGAGTGAAGTAGCAGCGCAGCAGGTGGAAGAGCAGGAACCGGAAGTAGACCTTTCCATAGCCAACAAGGTTATCGACAAGTATATAGATATGCCGGGGAACCTGATGCCGGTCCTTCAAGCTGTTCAGGAGGAGTACGGCTTCATTCCGCGCGTAGTTGCGGACCTGATCGCCGAACGGCTTAATGTCTATCCCAGCCAGATCTATGGCGTGCTTACCTTCTATGCCCAGTTTCATCTCAAGCCACGGGGACGTTTCATCATTCGCGTCTGCGTCGGGACCGCCTGCCATGTTCAGGGCGCGCCGCGCATCGTGGAAACCTTCTTTGATAAACTGGGGATCGGCCACGCCGAGACTTCCCCGGACCTTCGTTTCACTTTCGAGAAGGTCGCCTGTCTGGGAGCTTGCGGTATGGCACCGCTGGCAATGGTCAACGATGCTACCTACGGTTCCATGACAGTGCAGAAGGTCGCGGAAATCATAGCCGACTACAGCCAGAGACCATTGAAATAGGCAGGTAGCTCGAAACTATCCAGCAGGGGACAATTCAGTCATGAGCGAAAACGCAGCGATAAAAATTCTGATCTGCCAGGGAACCGGCGGAATTTCGATGGGCGCCAAAGAGGTTGAGGCGGCATTCGTCAAGCACCTCGGTGAAAAGGGCCTTGACGCCATTGTCGGCAAGCGCTGCGACGTCATCAAGACCGGCTGCCGCGGCCTGTGTGCCAACGACGTTCTGGTTGACATCATCACCCCCGACCAGGGGCGCGTCACCTACGACTTTGTCAAACCGGAAGAGGTCGAACAGATCATCGACGAGCATATCGTCAACCATACGGTCATGGAGAAGCGCAAAGCCAAACCCTACTACAACACCTTCGTAGACAAGCAGATGCGCGTGGTCATGACCGGTTGCGGCCAGATCGATCCTGATAGTATCGAGGCCTATAAAGAAGAAGACGGTTTCAAGGCCATCGAGAAATGCGTCCAGTCCATGAAGCCGGAAGAGGTCATCGAAGAGGTCAAGAAATCCGGCCTGCGTGGTCGTGGCGGCGGCGGTTTCCCCACCGGCATGAAGTGGACCTTCTGCAAGGCCTCCCCCGGAGATCACAAATATCTGATCTGCAACGCTGACGAGGGCGACCCGGGCGCATTCATGGACCGCTCGCTGCTGGAAGGCGACCCCTTCTGCATCATCGAGGGCATGATGATCGCGGCCTATGCCATTGGTTGCGACTTCGGCTATGTCTACGTTCGCGCCGAGTATCCGCTGGCGGTTCAACGTCTGCAGCACGCTATCGATGTGTGCTATGAACAGGGCTATCTGGGCCAGAACATCCAGGGTTGGGGCCTCAATTTCGACATGCGCATCAAGATGGGCGCCGGCGCCTTTGTCTGCGGTGAAGAGACCGCTCTGATGGCCTCCATCGAAGGCCAGCGCGGCATGAGTCGTCCCCGGCCGCCTTTCCCGGCGGTACGCGGCCTGTGGGGACATCCGACCAACATCAATAATGTTGAAACATTCGGCAACGTCCGTCACATCATCAACAAGGGTGGCGACTGGTATGCCTCACTGGGAACAGAGACCACCAAGGGCACCAAAATCTTCGCCGTGACCGGCAAGGTCAAACACACCGGCCTGGTGGAGGTTCCGGCCGGTATGAAGATCCGCGAGGTTCTCTACGATGTCTGCGGTGGCATTGCCAATAATCGCAAATTCAAGGCTGTCCAGGCTGGTGGTCCTTCCGGCGGTTGTATTCCGGCCGAAATCCTGGACACCCCGGTCGACTACGACTCCCTGATCAAGGCTGGCGCCATGATGGGTTCCGGTGGTCTGGTTGTCATGGACGAAACCACCTGCATGGTTGACGTATCGCGCTTTTTTCTCAACTTTACCAGAATGGAGTCCTGCGGCAAGTGTGTACCCTGCCGTATCGGCCTGAAGGTCATGCTCGACATCCTTGAACGCATCACCGAAGGGCGCGGCGAGATGTCGGACATCGAAACCCTTCAGGACCTGGGAGTTGCCATCAAGAAGGCTTCCTTGTGCGGCCTGGGACAAACGGCTCCCAACCCGATCCTCTCCACACTCAACTATTTCCGGCACGAGTATGAGGCGCATATCAACGATAAGCGCTGCCCCTCGAATTGTTGCAAGGAACTGCTGCTGTGGCAGGTGGTCGAGGACAAGTGTGTCAAGTGTGGAGCCTGCAAAAAGGCCTGCCCGGTAGACGCGATTGTCTGGGAAAAGGGTCAGCTGGCCTACCTGGACAAGGAAAAATGCACCAAGTGCAAGTCCTGCTATGATGCCTGCCGTTTCATGGCACTCGAATAAACTAGGTTGCTGCTAAATCAGTAAGCGAACCAACAGACAAGCCCACTGTACAGAGGTTGAGATGGTTAATCTGACGATAGACGACAAGCAGGTCACGGCCCCCAAGACCGCGACCATTTATGAAGCGGCCAAGCTGAACGGGATCAAAATCCCGATACTGTGCCATGACAAAAAACTGAAGCCATTCGGCGCATGCCGTATGTGCCTGGTTGAGGTGGAGCAGATGAAGGGCCGCCAGATACCCGCCTGTACCACGCCGGTGACTGAAGGCATGATCATTCGCACCTCGACTCCGGATATTATCAAGGCCCGTAAAATGGTGCTGGAGCTGCTCCTGCTCAACCATCCCATTGATTGCCCGGTCTGTGACAAGGCCGGTGACTGCGATCTGCAAAACCTGACCTATGAATACAAGGTGAATGGCAATCGCTTCACCGACGAGAAGTTTCACCACAAGATTGACTACACCAATCCGCTGATCGAGCGGGACATGAATCGCTGCGTGCTGTGCGGAAAATGTGCCCGCATTTGCGATGAAATCGTTTCCTTCGGTGCCCTGACCTTTATCGACCGCGGTATCGAAACCAAGATCGGCTGTGAATTTGACGGCGCGCTGAACTGCGAGTTCTGCGGTTCCTGTGTCTCGGTCTGCCCGGTTGGTTCGCTGCTGGCCCGTCCATTCAAGTTCAAGGCCCGTTTCTGGGCGCTCACCAAGCAGAAATCCGTCTGCGGCTATTGCGGCACTGGTTGTAACCTGACACTGGGTGTCAAGGACAACAAGGTACTCACCACCATCTATGATGAAAACCAGGGCTTTCATAACGGTCAGCTGTGTGTGCGCGGACGTTTCGGTTACCAGTTTATCAACAGCGACAAACGCCTGACAAAACCCTTGATACGGAAGAACGGTCACCTTGAGGAAGCCGGCTGGGATGAGGCCATTGAAGCGATTGCTGCCCGTCTCAAGGATTCCGGGGCCGCCTCGGCAGCTCTGGCAACAGCTCGACTGACCAATGAAGAGCTGGTGACCTTCAAGCAACTGATGGAAAGCGTAGGTTCCAGTAATTATGACCACTCCGCCGGCTATGCTCACGCTGCTCTGACGGAGGGCTTCACCCGCAGTTTTGGGGCCGCGGCCTGTCCATCCACCATCCTGGACATTCAGAAAAGCGACCTGCTGCTGGTGATCAAGACGGATGCCTATGAAACCCATCCGGTGGTTGGTTTTGAGATCAACATGGCGGTCAAGAACAAGGGTGTCATGCTGAAGATTTTGTCTGACAAGTCCGGCAAACTTTCCAAACTTCCCGGCGCCAGGACATTGGTTCATATCCCCGGCAGTGAAATAGCGATCATCAACGCTCTGGCCAAAGTCATTCTGGACAACAAGCTGGCCGATGGTTCGGCTGCCGCAGTGCCGGGATTTGCTGAGCTGGAGAAGGCTCTGGCAGCGTTCACGCCGGAGGCGGTAGCCGCTCAGTGCGGTCTGAGCGCAGTTGATATTAAATTGCTGGCCAGTACGTATGCCAATGCTGAAAAAGCGCTGATCTTGTTCCCGGTGGGGCAGGCTTACCCCGGGCACACTGCCGCTCTTGCCAACGCTGTAGCCAATCTGGCAATTTTAGCCGGCAAACTCGGCCAGGAAGGCAGCGGCGTACTCTGTCTGTCAGAGAAGAACAACAGCCAGGGTGCGGTTGACATGGGCTTCCAGGCCGCCGGTGGCATGAACGCATCACAGATCATTGACGGCTGCTCCAGCGGTACGGTCAAGACGCTGTTCATTGCCGGAGAAAATCCTCTGGTTTCCTACCCGGATCGCGCCCGGATCAAGGCCGCTCTGGATGCGGTTGAATTTCTGGTTGTTTCCGACCTGTTCCTGACCGAGACGGCAGCAATGGCCGATGTGGTCTTGCCGGCCTGCTCATTTGCCGAGAAGGAAGGCACTTTTACCGCAACCGATCGTCGTGTGCAGCATATCAAACCGGCCATCAGGAAAATTGGTCAGAGCCGTTCAGACTTTGAAATCTTTGGAGCCTTGATTGCAAAACTGGGTGGTTTCGCCCCGGAGACCCCGGCAGCCGTTTTTGACGGGATCGCCACCGCTACCCCCGGTTATGCAGGCCTGAGCTATGCCTCTCTTGGTGATGAAGGAGTATTTGCACAAGTTTCGGTCACTCCTGCCTTCGTCATTCCACAGATTTCCGCAGTCAAGCCGGAGCCAGGCAAACTGGCGCTTGTGACCGGCAGCGCGCTGTACCACAACGGAACACTTTCACAGTTTGGTGAAGGACCCATGCACGTCTGTCCGGAAGGATATGTCGAGCTTTCCCGTGCTGATGCCGCTGCATTGACCTTTGCGGAAAATGATCTTGTAACGGTCAGTTCCGCCAGCGGCAGCATGCAGCTCAAGGCCCGTATCACGCCGCGCATGCCGCAGGGGATTGTCTTTGCACCGTATCATTTCAGCGGCAACCCGGTCAGCCAGATCTGGAACGGCGCTCCGATTACCTGGGTAACCCTGGCCAAATAGATTGTAATCGTAACCTTCACGAATAATTTTAAGCAAGGAAAGAGGGACAGATGGATATCGTGATATTAGGACTGCCGATGATGTACTACATCGCCATGGTTGCCAAGGTCCTGGTGGCGTTTGTCTTCGTGCTGCTGACCGTGGCCTATGCCACGTATGCCGAGCGCAAGATAATCGGCCACATGCAGGTACGACTGGGACCGATGTATACCGGTTGGCACGGACTGTTGCAACCGATTGCAGACGGGCTCAAACTCTTCTTCAAGGAAGAAATCGTCCCGGCTCAGGCGAGTACCTTTGCGTTTCTGGTCGCCCCCCTGATCGCACTTGTTCCGGCTTTCATCACCTTCGCAGTCATTCCGTTCGGCGGCGTTATCGAGGTGGCGGGCTACAAGATTCCGCTACAGATCGCCAGCTACGTCGATGTCGCTTCCGGCAGGGTCTATGACATCAATGTCGGTGTTCTGTATATCCTGGCTATGTCATCCCTGGGCGTGTACGGCATTGTCCTTGCCGGCTGGGCATCCAACAGCAAATACTCGCTTCTGGGCGGATTGCGCGCCTCTGCCCAGATGATCTCCTATGAACTTTCCGCCGGTCTGGCCATCGTATCGGTATTCATGCTTTCCGGAACCCTGTCGATGAACGAGATCGTCAGGCTGCAATCAGGATTCGGAGGGTTCGATTGGTTCGCCTTCAAGCAGCCTCTTGCATTCTTCATCTTCTTCATCTGCTCGATTGCAGAGATCAATCGTACCCCTTTTGACCTGCCGGAGGCGGAAACCGAGTTGGTCTCCGGTTTCTGCACCGAGTATTCCAGTATGAAATATGCCATGTTCTTCATGGCCGAATATGCCAACATGATCACCGTGTGCGCCATAACCACCACCTTGTTCCTGGGTGGCTGGAATGGGCCACTGGCACTGGACTTTCCCCTGCTTGGGCCGGTGTACTTTGTTGCCAAGGTTTACTTCCTGATTTTCTTCTGCATGTGGCTTCGTGCAACAGTACCGAGGTATCGTTACGACCAGTTGATGCATATCGGCTGGAAGGTGTTTATTCCGCTTGGGTTGATCAACATTGTTATCACAGGTATCTGGAACTTTATCTTCTAGTAAGGGTTTGACCAAGGACTCCAAGAACAAGGACGGAAACATGAATCCGATCAAAACGTTTGTGCCGATTATTCAAGGCCTTTCAATCACACTGGGGCATCTCTTCAAAAAGCCGGTAACCCTGCAGTACCCGGATGAGAGGCCAAAGGTGGCCGAACGTTACAGAGGTCTGCACGCACTGAATGTATCCCATGACAAGGCAAAGTGTGTTGCTTGCTACCTGTGCCCGACCGTCTGCCCAGCCAAGTGCATCACGGTTGAGGCTGGTGAAGACGCCAACCATGACAAATTCGCGGCGGTCTACGAAATCGACATGCTGCGCTGCATCTTCTGCGGTTATTGTGTCGAGGCCTGCCCGGTCGACGCCATCCGGATGACAAAAGAGTTTGAATTGGCCAATTATCGCCGCGAGGACTTTGTTTACTCCAAAGAACGTCTCTTAGAAAAGAAATAAAGGAGCAGTACATGGAAACACTTTTCTTTGTAATCGTCTCACTGGTTGCAATCGTGTCGGCGATCCTGGTGGTCACCTGCAGAAATCCGATCAATAGCGCCCTGTCACTGATCCTGACCTTCTTCTGCCTGGCGACCTACTACGTCATGCTTGATGCTCCCTTTATGGCCGCTGTTCAGGTAATGATCTACGCCGGTGCGATCATGGTCCTGATCGTGTTCACCATCATGCTGCTCAATATCCGGGTAAACGCCTCCAAGAGCCAGACCCACAAGGTCCTGCTGGGATTGCTGATCGGCTTCTTCACACTGCTCAACACGGCTGTTATAGTCTTTAAAAGTCGCGTGGCCCTGCCCAATGGCCCGCTGACCGGCGATATCATCAAGCAGCAGGGACACACCGAGCTGATTGGGCGTGAATTGTTCACCACCTTCCTGCTCCCGTTTGAAATCACATCGATTCTGCTTCTGGTAGCCATCATCGGTGCTGTTATTCTGGCCAAGAAAAAAATCTAGACTGAGGGATATATTCATGGAAAATTTGAACGGCTATCTCATAATCAGTGCAATTCTCTTCTCCATCGGAACGGTTGGCGTCCTTACCCGCAAAAATGCCATCGTTATCTTTATGTGTGTAGAGTTGATGCTCAATGCGGTCAACCTGACCTTTGTGGCTCTCTCCCGCCATCTTGGCAACCTGGATGGGCAAGTGTTTGTCTTTTTTGTCATGACCGTTGCAGCGGCGGAAGCTGCCGTCGGCCTGGCCCTGATGATCGCCTTTTATAACAACAAAGAGTCCATCGACGTTGACGATATTAACCTGATGAAGTGGTAGTTCGGCATAAATAGAGCCTCAACCAAAGACACAATGTTTACTGATTGAATAAAGGAGTTCTCCATGTTTGACTACGTTTGGCTGATCCCATTTTTCCCGCTTGTCGGTTTCCTGATCAACGGGTTGTTCGGGAAAAAGATCAAAAATGAAGCGGTGATTGGTGCCATCGGCACTCTGGCGATATTCTCGTCATTCATTGTATCATGCCTGATCCTTGTTGAGATGGTTGGTCTTTCTCCAGAAAAAAGGATCTTTGAAAAAGTAGTCTTTCCGTGGATTCATTCTGGCAATCTCAAGGCTGACATGGCATTTCTGCTTGATCCGCTCTCCTGTGTGATGATCATGGTTGTCACCGGTGTCGGCTCATTGATTCACCTGTATTCGATCGGCTACATGCACGGTGAGGAAGGATTCTACCGGTTTTTCTCCTATCTGAATCTGTTCTGCATGTCCATGCTGCTCCTGGTTCTTGGCAGCAATATGCTGGTCATGTTTATCGGCTGGGAAGGTGTCGGCCTCTGCTCATACCTGCTGATCGGTTACTACTTTCATAAGAAATCTGCCGGTGATGCAGCCAAGAAGGCATTTGTCATGAACCGGGTCGGTGACTTCGGCTTCCTGCTCGGCCTTTTCATCCTCTACTGGTGGCTTGGCAGCAATCATAACATCTGGACCATCAATTTCATGGAAATCAAGGAGGCCTCGCACCTGCTCCCCTACGGTGGCGTTGTTACGGTTGCAACCCTGTGCTTCTTCGTCGGAGCAACCGGCAAATCGGCCCAGATCCCTCTGTTCACCTGGCTGCCTGATGCCATGGAAGGCCCAACCCCGGTATCCGCACTGATCCACGCCGCCACTATGGTTACCGCCGGTATCTACATGATCGCCCGGATGAGCTTCGTCTTCATCAAAGCCCCGGAAACAATGCTGATCGTTGCCGTAGTCGGTGCCGCGACAGCCATCTTCGCCGCCACCATCGGCACCGCCCAGAACGATATAAAGCGTGTGCTGGCCTATTCCACCGTATCCCAGCTCGGTTTCATGTTCCTGGCCATGGGAGTCGGCGCCTTCTCGGCCGGCATCTTTCACCTGATGACCCACGCCTTCTTTAAGGCCTGTCTGTTCCTCGGGTCCGGTTCCGTCATCCACGCCATGCACTATGCCCTGCACCATGAGCACCTGCATGACGACGCACAGGATATGCGCAACATGGGCGGTCTGAGAAAGGCCATGCCGATCACCTTTATCACCTTCTTTGTGTCAACTATCGCTATCGCCGGTATCCCCGGTTTTTCAGGCTTCTTTTCCAAGGATGAAATCCTCTGGCAGGCTTTTGCCAACCCCTACCACGGCAGTGTAAATTATATCCTGTGGGGAACCGGTGCCGTTGCCGCCTGTTTCACCGCCTTCTACATGTTCCGCCTGGTGTTCATGACCTTTTTCGGAGACTTCCGTCTCAACGCCAAGGTCAAGGAGCATCTGCACGAGTCGCCGCTGGTCATTACGATCCCTTTGATGGTGCTTGGTTTCCTGGCGGTTGTCGGCGGCTACATCGGTATGCCCAAGGTAATGGGGATGCTCCCCAACTACTTTGAACACTGGCTTGATCCGGTCTTCGAACTGGCTAACGAATACGGGGCAACCTACGCCCATAGTGGTGCACATAACAGCCATGCCCTGGAGTGGGGTTTGATGGGTGGCTCGGTAGTGATTGCCCTGATCGGTATCGGCATTGCCGCCAGCATGTACCTGAAAAACACCGGTGCCCCGGCTAAATTTGTGGCAGCATTCCCGACACTGCACCGCGCGGTTTATAACAAATGGTACATCGACGAGCTCTACGACTACCTTTTCGTCAACCCATGCAAGGCATTCGGCCAGTTTCTCTGGAAAGGGTTCGATGTCCTGGTGGTAGATGGCGTAGTCAATGGAGTTGCCAGTGTAGTCATGGGATTCAGCGGCATATTCCGCTACATGCAGTCCGGCCTGATCCACAACTATGCCTGGTCGATGGCCTTCGGTGTTGTTGTCATGCTGGGCTACTACGTATTCAAGTAAACGATACTCTGCAATTTGCATAAAGGAGCATGAATTCATGAGTAACCTATTGAGCCTGACGACATTCCTGCCGGTACTGGGTGTCCTGCTGTTGCTGTTCATTCCAAAGGACAGCAAGGGCACGCTACGTACCGTCGCGTTTGTGACAACTGTAGTGACCTTTGTCGTGTCGCTACCGATCCTGTTTGGCTTCCAAAATAATGCTGAATTCCAGTTTGTGGAGAATGTGCCCTGGATCGCCGCCGGACCGTTCGTCATGCGCTACTTTATCGGTATCGACGGTATCAGCCTCTGGCTGGTCATTCTGACCACTTTCATCATGCCGCTGGCCGTGCTGTCCACCTACACGGCTGTTGAAGAGAGGGTCAAGGAATACATGATCCTGCTGCTGCTGCTTGAAACAGGCATGCTGGGTGCGTTCATCTCCCTGGATCTGTTCCTGTTCTACATCTTCTGGGAAGTCATGCTGATCCCAATGTACTTTATGATCGGTATCTGGGGTGGTAAGAACCGCATCTATGCCGCCGTCAAGTTCTTCATCTATACCATGGTCGGCTCGCTACTCATGTTGGTTGCCCTGATCTACCTCTACTTCAAGGGGCTGGAAGCCGGTTTCACCAACTTCAGCCTGCTGCAGTTCTTTAACCTGCAGCTGCCGCTTGCCACCCAAATGTGGCTGTTTCTGGCCTTTGCCCTGGCCTTTGCCATCAAGGTGCCCATGTTCCCGCTGCATACCTGGTTGCCGGATGCCCATACCGAGGCTCCTACTGCCGGTTCTGTCATCCTGGCCGCTATTATGCTAAAAATGGGTACCTACGGCTATGTGCGCTTTGCCATCCCGCTGTTTCCCGAGGCCGCCCATAAGTTTACGCCACTCATTGCAACGCTGGCGGTCATCGGCATCATCTACGCAGCCCTGGTGGCCATGGTGCAGGAAGACGTGAAAAAACTGGTGGCCTATTCCTCAGTTGCCCACCTGGGCTTCGTCATGCTCGGCATCTTTGCTTTCAACGTAGAAGGTATCACCGGCGGGATGCTGCAGATGATCAATCACGGTATCTCGACCGGCGCACTATTCCTTATTGTCGGCTTCATTTATGAACGCCGGCATACTCGACTGATTACGGATTTCGGTGGTCTCTCCAAGCAGATGCCGGTCTTTGCGACCATTTTCATGATCGTGACCCTCTCTTCGATCGGTCTCCCCGGCACCAACGGTTTCGTCGGTGAGTTCCTGATCCTGATCGGTGCCTTCGAGGGTGAACTGCGCTGGTGGACGGTCATCGCTACCAGCGGTGTCATTCTCTCGGCCGTCTACATGCTCTGGATGTTCCAGAGGGTTATGTTCGGTGAACTGGACAACCCCAAAAACCAGAAACTGACAGACCTGAATGCCCGCGAGATCGCCATTATGGTGCCATTGATCGTGATGATCTTTGTCCTGGGTATTTACCCGAAACCATTCATTGACAAGATGGACCCGGCTATCAAAAAGCTCGTCTCCCAGGTGCGGACGGCCTCTATGAACGTTCAAAAAATGCCGGAAAACGTGCCAGTCATCCCTGACGGGCAACCCGGTATGCCACCGGCAGCCGATCCTCATGCTGCACCGGCAGTCAACCCACGCGAAGCCAAGTAAATAAAGAGTCAATCCGACCGGAGGATATATTAGATGGACATGATTACTATACCAGCCGTCAACTTAACGCCGATACTGCCGGAGATCTTTCTCTCCGTGCTTGCCATGGTACTTCTGCTGATCAACGTATTTATTCCTGGTGAACGGAAGACGTATCTGAGCTACCTCAGTTTCATCGGTATCGTGGCTGCGGGTGTATTGGTAGGAGCCGGTTGGGGTGAACATATCGAGAGCTTCAGCGGATCGGTTGTGCTGGACAACTTTGCCACCTTTTTCAAGATGATCTTCCTGGTGGCCGCCGGTCTGGCTGTTCTTATTTCCGACCAGTACATGGAACGGGAAGGCTGCAACCATGGCGAATTGTATCCGCTGATCCTCTTTTGCGTGGTCGGCATGATGCTGATGGCTTCGGGCACAGACTTGATGACAATATTTCTGGGACTGGAAGTCATGTCGGTGTCTCTGTACGTACTGGCGGGTTTCAACCGCGACAACAAAAAATCCAATGAGGCCGGTCTCAAATACTTCCTGCTGGGTGCCTTCTCGACTGGTTTTCTGCTTTATGGAATGGCCCTGACCTACGGCGCTACCGGAACCACCCGTATTGCCAATATAGCGGCTGCTGTCGGTCAGATGAGCCTGCCTTCGGCCAATATCATGTTGGTGGCCGGAATGCTACTGATGTTGACCGGTTTTGCATTCAAGATCGCTGCCGTACCGTTCCATATGTGGACACCGGATGTCTACGAAGGTGCCCCAACCCCCATGACCGCCTTCATGTCTGCGGGACCCAAGGCGGCCGGTTTTGCTGCCGCCCTGCGGATCTTCCTCGTGGCACTTCCCACCCTGCAGGTAGAGTGGAGCCAGGTACTGTGGGTTTTGGCCGTGTTGACCATGACAGTTGGTAACATTACAGCACTTCGTCAGGACAATATCAAACGCATGCTGGCCTATTCGTCCATTGCCCATGCCGGTTACGCCCTGGTCGGTTTTGCCGCTGGAAACGGCACCGGTACAGCTGGTATCCTGTTCTACATGCTCTCCTATACCTTCATGAACATCGGCGCCTGTGCCATTATTATCCTCGTTGCAAAGAAGGGTGAAACCAACGGCAACGTCCAGGATTTCGCCGGCTTTGGATTTAAACACCCGGTGCTGGCAGCGGCCATGACGATATTCCTGTTTTCACTGGCTGGTGTGCCGCCCACCGCAGGCTTTATCGGTAAATTCTACCTGTTTTCCGGTGCTGTTCAGCAAGGTTATATTTGGCTGGCCATCATCGGCGTACTCAACAGTGCCGCATCTGTCTACTACTACCTGCGGGTCACCGTCTACATGTACATGAAAGATCCTACCGAAGAATTCGACTGGATGCAGGTGACCGCTCCAATGGCCTTGTGTGTTGGTATTTCGGCAATCGGTACACTGATTCCCGGGATCGTACCGTCGTTGATCCTTCAGTATGCCCAGCAGGCCATCAAGCTCATTTAAACCGACTTATCAGAAATACAAAAGGGCGGTCTCTTTCGAGATCGCCCTTTTCTGTTGTTATGCGTGTTTGAGTTCTAGTGAAATGTTGGCAGGCGCTCTTGGATGAGCACGTAAGGACTGATGATCAGCATGGCAAACTTCTTCTGTTTTTCCTCATTCCAGTGCAGTATCTGCGCTTCGCTGGGTTTACCGATCTTGCCGTCACTGATCCACCGCTCTATGGTTGCTGAATCGTCTGCAGCGACCTTCAGTGCGGCCTCAGCCAGATCAAGGCTGTCATGCACAAGAATCAAGCTGCCGCGCTCCAGGTGCGGTCGCAGCCAGTTCCACTCGCTTTCATCAATTGTCAGCGCCAGCTCCTCTTTCGATGTCATCATTTGAAGAAACCTTTCTCAATGCATTTTTCGCGTGCGGCGACAGTCGCGTCTACAAGCACGCGCTGCTCTACCGGCATGGAATCGTAGCCGAGTTTGTCCCGTGATGTAACCATGGTATGCACATACTGTTCAAAACCGACCGCCGGCGGCAGGCTGCTGCCGATACAGGTGCAGAACTTCTCACGAGAGACCGCCTTCATGCAGTCATCATATTTCGCAGCAGCCACGGCCTGCTGTCCCTTGATAACCTTCAATTCCTGAATCTGCTGTTCAAGAATCCTGATCCGCTCCATGACATCATCCTGGCAAAGAGCAGGTATAGTAGCCAAAAGGGACAGACACAGCAGACCTACCAGTAAGCGACACGTCATAACGACCCCCACAAAATATGTTATATAGTGTTGTATCAGGCCACGCAGATAAAATCGAGCCCTTCTTGCAATGGCAAGGGTTGTACAAGGGTTCTGAATTCCTCGCGCGCGCCGCGTACTCCAATGGCCACCAGGATCTTTCCGGACTGTGACCTGAGCTGATCAGTGCCGATAACAGGAGCCCCGTGCAGGGTGCGGCCGATCTTGCGGGGATCGACGTCCACCCAGTTGGATACCATAATCCCTGCCTCCTTAAGAAGCCGCTGCCAGGCGCGACCTTCCAGTCCGGCACCGGCAATACTGACACTCCGTATGTCCTTCAAAAACCCATGCAGCAGGTAATGCAGCTTGCAGGCGCGGAAGGCCGTAGCATTGTACTCCCCCATGGTGCGTGTGGCACGCCCGGGGTGATCACGCCAGAAAAAGAGCGGAACAGGGAGCCTGGCAAAGCGTGTGCCGGCCTGAGCCAATCGCAGCCACAGGTCGTAATCCTCCGCCCACCCGTTTGCCTGATACCCGCCGGCAGTTTCGATCAGACTTCGCCTGCAGACAATGCTCGGGTGAACAAAAGGAGATTCTACATAGCGGTCTCGCATGATCAGGTCATGAGTGGCAAGTCCGTTCTGCCAGGACTCGTAGCCAAGCATGCCCTGTTTGAGGCTGGTTCGCGGGAAATGCCGGAAGTCGCAAGCCACCAGGCCCGTACCGGGATGAGCGTGCAAATAAGCTGTCTGAAGTTCCAGCCGCCGGGGGTGGCAGATGTCGTCGCCATCCATCCGCGCCAGCAGTGTTGCCCGGCAATGCTCCAGACCGCTATTGAGAGCAGCCACCAGCCCGCCTCCCTCGCGCCGTACAACCAATATCCGGGGGTCGCGCCGGGCTGCATCGGCCAGAATAGCGGGCGTGGCATCGCTGGAACCATCGTCAACAACCACCAGTTCCCATGTGCGTAAGGTCTGCCGGGCAATGGAGCTGAGCGCCGCAGGAAGATAGGCGGCCTCATTGCGTACCGGCATGAGAATCGAGACACAGGGCAGGGCAGGCATCAGGGCTTCCGGAGTCCGAGTTTTGCCACGCGAGCCGCAGCTTCCGTGGCTGCCGGTGAAGCGGGATGTTTTTTCAGGATTTCATCGTACAGTTGCATGGCGTGTTCGAAATTGTTCTGCTTTTCTTCAAAGCGAGCTGTTTCCAGAAGTTCCGCGGCCTTTTTCTCTCCCGATGCGCAGCTGGCCAGCAGCGCCAGGGTTACTATGATCATGCTGAAAACGATTCTCATAGGACCGCCCTCCTGTTTTTTCTTGACGAATGAATTGCTCTTCGTAAAAGATAGATTAATGACGTTGAGGGTCCCATAATGAACAGCGCGCATTCAGGACGCCAGCATACTCTGGGCGATATCGCCACGAGGCTGAGTTGCCATACATACCAGAAGCAGTACATCGCAGGGCGGCGCACACGGGCCGCGGTCGCGATGATCATGCGCGAGCTGCCGGGAGACTTGGAGATATTGTTCATTGAACGGGCGACCCATGCCCTTGATCCTTGGTCCGGGCACCTGGCCTTTCCCGGCGGCAAGGTGGAAGCGGGTGAACAGGCCCGCCAGGCCGCTGAACGTGAAACGCGGGAAGAGATCGGGCTAGACCTGGAAACGGAGCGCTACCTGGGTCGGATGTCCGACATCGTCGGGGCGAATCTGCCGGTCCGTGTATCCTGTTTTGCCTACGGCATTGTCACTCAGGCGGTTGAACCGGTTGTCAATGCCGAGGTCCGCGATGTGTTCTGGGTTCGACTCAGTGATATCTGCAATTCGGAACGTCACCAGACGGCTAGTGTCGGTTTCTCAGGAACACTTCTGGAGGTGCCTGCCATAGTGCTGCCCCAGCCGGACAAACCGGTGCTGTGGGGGTTGACCTACCGGCTGGTCATGCAGTTTATTGAGATTATTAATACCCTGTGAGCGTAGCCGGTTGCATTTACGGAAGTATGTCGTACACTAATAGATACCATCTCATTTATCTAGGTTCAGGAGGACGTCCCATGAACGAACACAGCGGCATCATCACCTTCAAAGGAAACCCGTTTACCCTGCTCGGCCCGCAGCTCAAGGTCGGCGACAAGGCCCCCGATTTCGCCGTGGTGGACAACGGTCTGGCACCGGTGACTTTGGCCAGTTCAGCCGGCAAGGTCAGGATCATCAGCTCGGTACCGTCACTGGATACGCCGGTCTGTGATACCGAGACCCGTCGCTTCAACCTGGAGGCTGCTGCCCTGCCGGGTAACGTGGCCGTGCTGACGATCAGCCTGGACCTCCCCTTTGCCCAGAAACGCTGGTGCGGTGCAGCCGGTATCGACAAGGTCACCACCCTGTCCGACTACCGCGAGCGCTCCTTCGGGCAGAATTACGGGGTACTGATCAAGGAACTGCTGCTTCTGGCCCGGGTAATTTTCGTGATCGACGCCACAGATGTCATCCGCTATATCCAGATTGTTCCCGAAGTGACCAGTGAACCGGATTATGCGGCAGTGATTGCAGCCGCCAAGGCTCTGCTGTAAGTTAACATCTGACCATCCCCAACCCCCTCCTGCCAGAAGTAGGCGCTTCTAAGCGATCCAGGAGGGGGTTCGACCAACCCGCATTCCATTTCCAGCATCCATTTCTGTTGTCCCGTTACAGCTCTTTTTCCATCCGTTTCAGCAGTATCGAATTCAGCACCACCGAGACCGATGACAGAGCCATGGCCAGTCCGGCATACTCCGGTTTGAGGATTATACCGTAGCGGGCGAGCAGGCCGGCGGCCACCGGAATGCCGAGGATGTTGTAGAACAGCGCCCAGAAAAGGTTCTGCCGGACCTTGGCCAGGGTCGCCCGGCCGATCCGTATGGCACGGACAACATCCAGCAGGTCGTCTCGCATCAGGACAATGTCGCCGGTTTCCTTGGCCACATCCGTGCCGCCGCCGATGGCAATGCCGATATCGGCCTGGGCTAGTGCCGGGGCATCGTTGATACCGTCACCGACCATGCCGACGATCAGACCGCGTCCCTGGTATTCCTTGACGACCTCCTGCTTGCGACCGGGCAGAACCTCGGCCTCGAAGGCATCCACCCCGGCCTGCCGTGCTACGATGTCGGCTACGTCGCCATGGTCACCGGTGATCATGCAGGTTTGAATACCCATGCGCCTGATCTCGTTGACGGCTTGTGCCGAATTCTTTTTGAGGGTGTCTCCGAAGGCGGCCACCCCCACCAGGGTTGTGCCGGCGGCCACAAAAATCAGCGATCTGCCTTCCGAGGTCAGTGCCCCGGCTTTCGCGGAAAGAGGTGCCAGGGAGACCCCTTCATCCTCCATCAGTCGCTCGTTGCCCACCGCCAGTCGAAACCCTTCGAAGGTGCAGGTGATGCCGTAACCGCCGCGCTCCTCGAAATCGCTGGCCTCTCCCGCTTGAATGCCGGCTTGTGCTGCGGCAGCCATGGCGGCATGGGCCAGGGGGTGGTTGGAGTGCGCCTCGGCAGTGGCCAGGCACTGCAGCAGTTTTTGAGGATCGACAGCGCGGGTCACGGGGATCAGGTCGGTCATGACCGGTGTGCCGGTGGTCAAGGTCCCGGTTTTGTCCAGAAGAATCACCTGCATGCGGGAAATGGTTTCCAGCGCGGAACCCTTCTTGACCAGAATGCCGCGTCCCAGTGCAATGCCGCTGCCAACCATGATGGCGGTCGGGGTGGCCAGGCCCATGGCGCAGGGGCAGGCGATCACGATTACGGCGATGGCATACTTGAATGCGATAAGAAAGCCGATATGCAGGAGCGAAAACCAGACCAGGAAGGTTGCCAGCGCCAAGACCACGACCAGCGGGACAAACCAGGCTGAAACCGCATCGGCGAAACGCTGGATGGGTGCCTTGTCTCCTTGTGCCTCGCGCACCATGCGGACGATCTGGGAAAGCAGGGTTGCCTCGCCTATGCGGGTGGCCCGGACACGCAGGACGCCGCTCTTATTGATTGTGGCTCCGGTAACGCTGTCGCCCGCTTTCTTGATGATCGGCATGGATTCGCCGGTGACCATGGCCTCGTCCACGGCACCGCTACCGTCGATCACCTCACCGTCCACCGGAATTGTCTCTCCCGGACGCACCAGGACCACGTCTCCGACCCTGATAATGGAGGCTGGTACCTCCTTGTCTCCCGCATCCGTCACAAGTCGCGCCTTGTCGGCCTGCAGGTGCAGCAGTTTATTGAGGGCATCGCCGGCCTTGCCGCGGGCTCGTGCCTCCAGGTACTTGCCAAGACGGATAAAGGCGATCAGCATGGCCGAGGTCTCGAAGAAAACCTCGTGTGTGCCGCCCAGCAGGCCGAAATAAGCCAGCAGCGAATAAAAATAGGCGGCCGAGGTACCCAGAGCAACCAGAACGTCCATGTTGGCGCTGCGGTTTTTGAGTGAACTCCAGGCACCCCGGTAGAAGGTCAGGCCGGCTGAGAACTGTACTGCCGTTGCCAGGAGCAGATTGAGTTGCATGACAGCCCGGTTGGTGTGCATGCCCATGGTGAGCATAATCGGCAGGGACGCGCACAGGGCAAAAATCAGCCAATTGCGCTGGATACGCAGGTCATCGCTTTGGGCGCTCGCGGCGTCACGCAACTCAACCGGTGTATAACCGGCAGCATGGACGAGCGCAAATACATTGGACAGTGTCAGGCGTTGGGGGTCGAAGCGGACAAAACCGGTCTCAGTGGCCAGATTGACGATGGCAACCGTTATGGCGGGGTTTTCCAGCAGTTTCTTTTCCAGGGTGTTGACACAGGAGGCACAATGCAGACCACGGACACCAAAAGAGATCTCGCCGGGTGGTTCATTGGTAACGACAGGCTGTACCGTGCTCAATGGCGTGGTCCCTCTACCGCGATCAGTGTCTGAAATCACCCGCGATGATGTGACTCCAGGTGATCTTCATCGCTCCTGCGATGGGCAGTGCCAGCAGTATGCCCCAGAAGCCCAGCAGCTCTCCCAGAGCCATGACCACGATGATGGTCACCAGCGGGTTGAGGTCCATGGCTTTTTTGAAAACGAGTGGTTTGACAATGTACCCTTCCAGGAAGTAAATCACCCCGAAGGCGATGACGATCTTCGCCAGCACGGCCATGCTTTGGTACTTGAACCAGGCAAAGAAAAGGGCCGGGAAGACGGCGATAATCACCCCGATGAAAGGCAGGATCGAGGCTGCACCGGCAAAGATTCCGCAAAAAAACGGATGGGGAATCTGCATGACAGCCAGTGACACTGTTGCCAGTATCGCCACGATGGTCGAAACGACCACCTGACCGCGCAGGTAGCCACCGATGCTGCTGTTGACCTCCTGTCCGATACCCAGGATGATGGAGCGGCGCTGTTCCGGAATCCACGAAGCAAGGGCCGCGATTACGTTCTGTTTGTAGTACAGCATGAAGAAGACCAGAATCGGCGACAGGACGATGTTGAAGAGGTTGAAGAATATCCGGCCTGCAAAACCGTATGCCCATGTCCCGGTTTTTTCAGCTGCGGTATCAAGATTGGCCGAGGTTTTGTCAAGCAGCCACTGAATCTCTTCCGCCCCGTAGCGGTCGGGGATGCGTGCCTTCCAGTCCAGGGCGATCTGCTTGACCTTCTGGATATATTGCGGCAGTTCGCGCAGAAAGGCATCCCAGCTCATGGTCAGCTTGGGCAGCATGAAGGTCAGGAAGAAGACGGTCAGAATGCCGAGCACAACGTACAGCAGAGCCAGGGCATAGGTGCGTGTCAGCCGGCGCTCTTCAATCTTTATCACCAGCGGGTCCAGCAGGTAGGCGATGATCCAGGAAAGCAGAAAACATGAAATGGTGTGCTGGAAGGCATACCCGGCCGCGGCCAGCAAGCAGAGCACAAGGATGGCGGCAATCAGCATGCTGTAGTCATTGCGGGTGTGGGACCCGTGGTTGGTGTGCGGCATGTGTCCCTCAGATACGCGGCGAGAACAGTGCTTCCGTCTCGACAGTAAACAGGTCGTGTTCCTCGAGCCAGTATCTTACGCGGCTGGTGACGAACTCGTCTTTCATCTCCAGCAGTTTATCCTGTTCATCGGGATAGAAGGACAGAATGTCATCGATATTGCCGTAGGGTTTTCTGCCGGCCAGGGCGTTGTTGAGGAGGTTTTTCAGATCCGCATCCTTGACGGAGTTGACGAAGCCGGACAAAATGCTGCGTTCATTGCTGTAGTTAAAACGGGGGATTTCCAGAAAACGGTCCTGGTTGGCCTCGACCTGATGCCAGAGGTCCGCGTCCTCCAGGGCGGTAGGAACAAAAAATATCTCGCCAGTAAAACGGTCAAGAAAATAGACGCGATCACCGTCATCGCTGGCAAAGGCATCCATAAGCTCATTCCAGACAATCTCCACATTATGCACAAAGCCCATGACGGCTTACCTCTCTTCTCTATTGACATCCGCGGGGAGTGACAGCACAATCTCCGCCATGCGTACGATTTTTCTTTCCGATGCCCATCTGGTGGCTCCGACTGATCCGAATTACCGCCTGCTGCTGCAGTTTCTTCGCGAACTGGAGGGCCGCACGGAGACCCTTTACATTATGGGTGACCTGTTCGATTTCTGGCTGGGTTTCCCTGCGAACCCGTTCGTACAGTTCGATGCGGTGATCGCCGCGCTTCAATCATTGGTGCAGGGTGGCTGCCGTCTGGTCTACTTCGAAGGCAACCATGATTTTCACCTGGGAGCCGTTTTCCAACGTAGCCTTGGGGCGGAGATACACAGCGGGCCGGCGGTCATGAGCGTACAGGGCCGGCGGCTCTTTCTGTGCCACGGTGACCAGATCAACCGCAGCGATTATGGCTATCGTCTGCTGCGACTGCTACTGCACAATCGCCTGGCAGCTGCCGCGGTCAAACATGTCCCTCCGTCATTGGCGATGCGGTTCAGAGGCTGTCTGCAACGCACCAGTCGCGCCGGCTATCAGGCCCGCAACCAGCGCTGGAACTACCACGAGATGATCCGCACTTTTGCCCGTTCCGTTCGGGAACAGGGCTGTGACGGTCTTGTCACCGGGCACTTTCATCTGGCCATGTGCGAGGAACTGGACGGTTCTCCGTTTACCATCCTTTCCCTGGGGGACTGGATGGGGCAGTTCACCTATGGCGAGATGGAAGCCGGAACGCTGCGTCTTCGGACCTACGGAGATGCCGCTTAATTCCCGAAAAACTCCGCCAGCGCCTGTTCACCCACCTGTGATGACTTTATCCGCCATTTGTCCTGATTAATAACCAGCGAAACCAGTGCGATGCGAGGATTGTGGGCCGGTGCAAATGCGGCAAACCACGAATACTGCCCGCGCGGGTCACTGCCGTTGATGGAGCCGGTCTTGGCCGCTATCTCCACATTCAGCAGCGGTCTGCCTCTTCTGTCATGAAAGGCCCGTCGTGATGTCCCGCTGGTGACGGTGCTGGAGAGCATCCGCGTCAGGGAAGCCGCGGTCTCAGGCGATACCAGCCGGCGTATCTCGCGGGGTACAAATTCATCCTTGTTTGCACCGTTCCTGTTTGTAATCCTGTCCGTCAGGCCGGGTGCCATCATTTTGCCGCCATTGGCAATGGCGGCCATCATGACTGCCGCGTGCAGGGGCGATATTTTTACTTCGTGGTTCAGGCCGGCTCCCATCAGCATCAGCCCGTGACTATCCTGCGGTTCGGCGGCGGTACTCTCTTTGACGGACGTGCCGGGCAGCAGAGCCTGGTTGAAGCCGAATCTGTCGACACACTCCATGACCGAGGCCTTGCCGGCTATATCACAGGCCAGGCGTCCGTAGAGCGGGTTGATTGATTTGCCCATGGCAAAAGTGACATCCATCCGGCTGTTCCTGCCGCGGGGCCTGATTTCCCAGTAGCGGGGATTCTCCGAGGTTGCCTTGCCACGAAACTCGACGACCGTCTCCGGGGTGATCTTTCTGCTTTCCAGGGCTGCCGAAGCGGTGATTATCTTGAACAGCGACGCCATCGGGTACAGGTCGAAAAAGGCTGTTTTCGACCAGCCCGGATCAGCGG
>JBBQXT010000009.1:0-36429 GCA_038209415.1 Geobacterales bacterium | reverse complement strand
AAACCGCGGTCATCAACTACCTGAAAAACGCCCAGCAGAAGGATGGCGGCTTTATCTCGGACAAGGCCAACAAAGGCTCGTCACTCCTCTTTACCGATATTGCCATCGAGACCCTCGGCTACCTGAATGCCACCGGTTCTGTCGATACCGGCAAGGTCAAAGCGTTCGTCGCATCTCTCAAGAATCCGGACGGCGGATTCGGCTTCAGCAAGGATGCAAAAGAGTCATCCCTGGCAACAACATTCTACGCAGTCCGCATCCTCAAGACACTGAACGCCCTGGATATGGTGGACAAGGCAAAAACTGCCGGATACGTCAAGGGCTTTGAACGAACGGAGGGAGGTTTCGGCTATGTGAAGGGGACCGGGGTTGCGAACGCCAAGAATACCTACATGGCGGCCTTTACCCTGAATACCTTCGTCAAACTGGACGACACCACCCGGAAAAACGCGCTGAAATTCCTGGCTACCACCCCCTACCTGGACAGGAAGAGCAAGGCCAGGCCGGAACTGGACGAACAGCTGTACGCTGTCAAGGCGCTGAAGGAGCTGAAGGCCGCTGACAAGATCGACAAGAAGCTGGCTATGGCATTTCTCAAGAAGATTTACATACCAACAAACGGCGGCTTCGGACCGCTGGAAGGCTACGGTTCGACCCCCGACTCAACCACCACCGCACTGCGCATCCTGTCCGAAATCGGCACGCTCAAGGGCACCAACGACACGGTGGCAAAAAAACGATAGCTGATTTCACCCGCCTGCTGAACCGGATACCTATCCGTCACGCAGGCGACACACCCGCACCCCTTGAGACCTGATCTCCTCAAGGAAAGAGATCCTGGGAACAAGGATCTTGCAAGTGCGGAGGTTCCCCTCAGGGGGGATTTTTAATCCGCGGAAAAGGAGGAAAACGGTCTAAGCCACGACGGGATGCGCGCCGTGGCGTCCTCCGAGGGTGCTGACAGGTACCCCGAAGGTCTGTTTGTTAGGCGCACTCATTCAATTCTATTCAATAAAAGGAGATTTTCCAATGAAGAAGACTCTTCTTCGATCCCTGGCCGCTTTCGCTGCCACGACCCTCATCGCCGGCGCAGCGTATGCCGCCACCTACAAAGTCATCGCCCGCAACGACCTCGGCATGCACTGCGCCTGCCCAACGTTTGATGGTTTCCTGCTCCTCCCCCCGTACAACACCCTCCGCGCCCAGGTTATCATGGTCGACCCCTCGATGATGGACGGCAGCGCCGGCTTGACCGTCAGCTACTCGATGGCGGAAGAGACCGACGCCAGCCTCCAGGCCGATCCCTACTACTCCAGCTGGATCACCAACGCGCCTCGACTCTTCCCCGGCTTCCAGCCGGTGGTGGGGGGCAAGGTGAAGGGTATTACCGGCAACGGCATTTCCGGCACCATGACGTATGACTCCGTCACGCGTTCGTTCAATGCGACAGGGATCCCGGCCTACCCGGTGACCACCGGCAACCCGGCCAAGGACATCATGACCGACCCGTTCGGCGGGCCGAATCGCGATCCGTACCTGACCGCCAACATCACGGTTAAGGACTCCTCCGGCGCAACCGTCGCCACCACCAGCACCGTGGTGCCGGTCGCCTTCGGCGGCTGCTGCACCTGCCACCTCCCGCTGGCACAGCAGAACGGCTATCCGGCCACTGCCGCCGGCTCGTTCAAGTACCTCGGCAAACTGCACGGCCAGAACAGCAGCAAGATTGACTTATCCTACCTCGATCCTACCGGACGCGGCGTTGGCGGCCCTGTCCGCTGCTCCTGGTGCCACTGGGATCCGGCCATGGGCGAAAGCGCCGCCCCAGGCCTTGCCAAAGTATGGCCGAACTACGTGATCCTCCCCGGCGCCGGCTTCACCCGCACCGACGTGAAGATCTCCAGCCGCTCCTTCTCCGACGTGCTGCACAAGTACCACGCCCAGAACACCAAGGTCCTCACCCAGTTCGACCCCAACATCGCCAACAACTGCTACGCCTGCCACCCCGGCAACGGCGCCAGCTGCTACCGAGGCGCCCACAAGGGCAAGACCGCCATCTGGTGCATCGACTGCCACGGCAACCTGACTCAGCGGATCGCTACCAACCAGATGGCACAGCCCTGGCAGCAGTCCACCCTGCCGACCTGCTTCGGACCCAGCCCCGGCATTACCTCCGCCTTCGCCTGCCATCCGAGAGATAACAACGTCACAAATGGCTGGCCGGGCGTGTTCGGCAAATTCATCAACAGCCGCGGTCACGAGGGGAGCGTCCTCTGCGACAGCTGCCACGGCTCGCCCCACGGCGAGATGCCTTCCCTCCTGGCAGCCGACAACGTACAGAACCAGACCCAGCAAAATGCAGTGGCCGGCGCCACCTACCCTGCAGGGAAAGACTCGTCTTACCCGATCGGCGTCTGCAACGTCTGCCACACAGACGAGTCCACTACCTGGCACAGGCCGCCGCACACCAACGACTAAGCATTGTTGATTTCTCTGCAATTCGGGGGGGGAGCGATCCCTCCCCTTTTTTACAAGAAGACGCTACGGCTTTTGCTGATAAACTCACGACCATCTCGATGCTGCCGATTTTCAAAAGGAGTAACCCCATGTCACTGTTCAGCAAGATCATCTCTGCCACCGTTGCCGTCTTCGCCCTTCTCATCCTCCCTGCCTGTTCCTCAGAGCAAAAATCTTCCCTGAAGCCGTCCGCTGAGGAGTTGGTGGAAAAGGTGAATGGGGCCCCCATCACCCAGGCCGAGCTGGACCGGGCGGTGAAGGCGCTCCTGGCGCAAAGCCGCATGCCCCAGCCGCTGACGCCTGAGGCCATGAAACAGGCCACGGATGCGGCCCTGAATCAGCTCACCGCAGCGGAACTCCTCTACCAGGCCGCCTCCAAGCTTGAGATAAAGGACCTGGACAAGCAGGTTTCGACAAAAATCGCCCAGAGCAAGTTCCAGTACCCGTCTCAGGCTGATTTCGAGAAGGCGCTCAAGTCGGTGGACATGACCCCGAAGGTTATGGAGGAAGCCGCCCGCAAAGATATCGTGATCAACAACTTCATCGAGAAGCAGTTCGCCCCCCAGGCAACGGTCTCGGAAGACGAAGTACAGAAATTCTACGACGACAACAAGGAGAAGTCGTTTAAGCACGGGGAGCGCATCAAGGTGAGCCACATCCTGGTCGCCGTTCCAAAGAAGGCAACTATCGGGGCCAGGAAGCAGGCGAAGGAGAAAGCGCTCGCCATACTCAAGAGGGTGAAGGCGGGAGAAGATTTTGCGGCGCTCGCCAAGGCCGAGTCCAGTTCCCCATCCAAGGAGCAAGGGGGAGATCTCGGAATTGTAGTCAAGGGGCAGATGGTGCCGGCGTTCGAGAAGGCCGCCTTCGCTATCAAGGTCGGCAGAGTAAGCGAGGTGGTGGAGACCGAGTTTGGCTACCATATCATCAAGGTCGCCGAGAAGCTGGGGGCCTCAACCGACAAGTTCGAAGACGTGAAAACAAAGATCGTCGTACATATCAAGCGGGAAAAGATCCGCAAGGCGGTTGCCGGGTACATCGATCAGCTGCGCGCCAAGGCGAAGATAGAAAAGGTGTAGGAAGACAGGATGGCGTGAGGGGAATGTATCTACAACGGCAGCTTTCGCGGAGTTATCATGGATGTCGTGGATGCCGCAACTCTGAGATCCAAAGAGCGGGGCGGGAAATAAGACATCACCATCCCATCCGCCTGCCAATCATGAGGAAATAAAAAAGGCCGTCCGGATTCGGGTGGCCTTTTCTGCGATTATCTGGCGCATAAATCATATGTAATCTGCGGCACCATATTCAGGGAAAGCTGAAAAGAACCCTCTTGCACAAGTTCTCGTCACCCTCCCCATTGCCAATCAATGCAGATCAATCGGAGGGTCACTTCAACGGTGTACGACACCAGATTTCCGCGCTAACCCGGGATCGGCCTTTAACCTGCCATACTGTTTCCTGTCCCGTATGGGCGGCAGCGAGAAGTCTCCCTGAATCCGCCACGTGTCCTTCAGGTAGACCCACGGGGCCAGGGCCGAGAGGGTATAGCCCGCTTCCAGTTCGATGTTCTCCGATTGCATCCCGGTGATGGACAGGCCGGTCCGGTTGGCGACAACCTTGTGGCTGCCATTGAATGGCATTGCACCCGGGTCGCTGTATTCCCAGGTGACCTTTTGCAGCTGGGACCCGTCCAGAGAGGCATGACAGGAGTCGCACGAACGGCTTTTACCCAGCTTGTGGGACATTTTGTCCATCTGGATCCAGAGCAGGGCCTTGTTGTTTTCCGGTAATCCGCCAAACAGCCCCACATAGCCCCAGGCATCATCGGTGCGCTGCAGGTCCGGAAGGTCAAGCGGGAAGCGCCACTGTAGACCGGGCTTGAAGGGAGAGGTTTTCTGATTCATGACCGCCATGGGGAATGGTTTGACCGGAATCCAGCGACCGCTCTGATCCTTGATCAGGACCGGTTCCGGCATGTAGCCATAGTAGGCCTTGAACTTGAAATAGGGTGTTGCCGCACCGGCCAATTTACCCGGCCCCCAGTAGGTACCCTGGTAACCGGCCACCCGCTGAATGTGGCAGGCCTCGCAGGCCAGGTTCTTGTGCCGTGACGCGGCATGACTTGTGACCGCTTCAGGATGACAGCGCCGGCATGAGTCCCGTGCCTGGCGCCTGACCATGCCGTGTCCGATGGCGGGGTTGCTTTTGGTACTTTCATGGCAGTCGAGGCAGCCGACCCGGGCCTTGAGGTGGATATCGGCTTCGTTACCTTCGGGGAACGAGAACGAACCACCGAAGTAGCCGGCACCGCGGCGACGGTCTTCCGGCCCGGCATGGCAGATGGAAGCTCGGCCGTTGCCGTAGCAGCTTTCAGATGGCGGCGTTTTTACAAAGGTGTGAGCCCCGAGTGAGGGGTTGGCTGGGTTTTTCTTCTGCGGATTGAAATGACAGTCCAAACAGCCGACATGGCAGGTATTGCAAGCCCGCTGGTTGATGCGGCTGCTCTCTTGCGACAGGGGAATCATGGTATTGGCCTGCATCGCCTCGTAGTTTCCCTCGAACCAGGGGCCGCAGTTGTGAGGACCACGCTCCTTGTCCAGCCAGCCCTTGTACTGGCTCTGCTTGCCGTTGGTCGCCATGGTGCTCCGGGAGAACTCTGCAAACTCCTGCTGATGACAGACACCGCAGGTCTTTTTCATGACATCGAAATCCTGGCTGAGGGTGGTTGGCTTTTTGTCGTGCCACGACAGGGCTGCCACGGAGGGATCCCTGACCTGTTTTCCATCCTTACCGGTTACGGTGTATAGCCGGCTCATGGGATTCGTACCATATTCAAGCGGATAGCGGCGGGCCGAGGTCATTGGCGTCAAGCCTTTCTTCGAAACCACGAGCAGCCGCGCCATCCCCTTGTGGGCGCCCTTGCTGTCGTTTTTATCAGGATTGCCCAGATGACACTGGTCACAGCGGGCCGGCATGCGGGTTTGGGCTTCGGCCTCCTGAGGGGTCACGGCGAACCCTCCGTATCCCAAGGCCTCCATTTTCTGCCGGTTGCCGTGGCACTCCGTACAGCTGTCCGATGCTACCGCCGTGATTGCGCTGCCCGAGATTAACAGTGTCAGAAGGATTATCCGTAGCATACGATAGTCTCCTTTTTATTTTGCTTCAGCACCTGCCACCTTCAGGATACCCATCAATTCCCTGAATTCAGGCTCTGTCAAGGCAACCGGCGGCATCCCGGCCCATGGTCTGACCGTGCGCGGGTTCTTCAGCCATTCCCCCAGGTCGCGCTCCGTCCATGGACTCCCGGCCCTGAATGTTTCCGGATAATAGGGCGACAGCAGGCCCGACAGATTCGGCCCAGCATTGCCCCCGCCGAGAGCACCCATCCGAGCTGTCAGGGCCATGTGGCACGGTCCGCACTTCATGCTGAACAGATCCCGTCCCGCCCTGTCACTCCGGTCAAAATGAACAACCTGCGGACCGTCGTCCGGGATTGCGCCCCTGCGGATGGCCGCCGCCAGCAGTGCGTTCACCAGGACGACAGCCCGGGACTTCTCCAGGTGAAAATCCGGCATATTCCGCACCGGCTGCAGGGTGGATGCCGTCAGTTCTTCGGGCGTCTTGCTGACCGTCGAATGATCTAGGTTGACTGACAGCCGGTTGCCCCTGCCACCGATGATATGACAGCGCCGGCAGGCGTACTGTTTCAGGAGACGCTCCCCCGTTTGGAGCAGTTGAGCGTCACCGAGGGTAAATGCGGCATAGCGGCCGGCGATCAATCGCTGATGGGCGATATTCTTGCGGTCTGTGGCCGGGTTGCCGCGGTGACACCCGGTACAGCTGCCGCGCTGGACGAAATGGACCGGGTGGCACGCCAGACAGAGCTGTCGGGCAGGAGCGGCACAGGCGGAGGCAGCGGTCAGGAAAGCTGCCAGTATGGCCGTCAGAAAACCAGCGACCAATTGAGCCCCCGAAAGAACAGTGCGATGACAGTCAACACCAGCAGTGCCATGGAAACCAGAACGGCAACGATCGATATCAGCCGCTGTCCCGGAGGAAACCAGAGTGCATGCGGTTCCCGTCGCTGTCCCGGCAGCCAGGGCAACAGAAAACAGATCGCAACGAGCAACATCACCGGCCAGATCATGAATCGACTCCAGCTGACCATCTCCTGGATCCAGAGCAGAAACCAGGCCGACTTGACCGGATTGGGCGTTGAGGCCGGATCGGCAACAGTCTGCAGCGGAGCCGGGACAAACGCCGCCAGCACCAGCACTGTTGCCAGCAGCAGCCACATGGAACGGATTATCAGCCGGAAGAAATGCGGGGAGCTTTTCACGAAACCGCTTTTCATAGGTATGGCAGCACCCCCTTGTTTTTTCTGACCCGGTAAAAATGCAGCATGGACAGCAGCAGAACCGACAGCGGCACGGTTACGATATGCATGGCATAGAAACGTAGCAGCGACAACGGCTGTCCGACGCCGTCCGGTACCAGCAGCACCCGGACCGCCTCGCCGAAGGGGGCCGTCAAGAGCAGTTCCATACCGGTCTGGCTGGCCCAATAGGCCAGCTGATCCATGGGGAGCAGATAGCCGGTATAGGCCTCAAACACGCACAGTAAAAGGAGCAGCATGCCGATGACCCAGTTCAGCTGCCGCGGGCGCTGATAGGCACCGGTCAGGACCACCCGCAGGGTATGCAGCAGCAGCAGAATCAACAACACATGGGATGTCAGGCGATGAAGGCTGCGCAGGTATTTCCCGCCCCAG
This sequence comes from Geobacterales bacterium, assembly GCA_038209415.1. Lineage (GTDB taxonomy): Bacteria > Desulfobacterota > Desulfuromonadia > Geobacterales > Pseudopelobacteraceae > CAIPTY01. The sequence goes on along the minus strand of JBBQXT010000009.1, from coordinate 29,141 downwards.
ACCGCGGATTCCAGAAAGAGGATCGAGTTGAAAGCCCGCTCCGGTGTCGGCTGGTAATACACCAGCAACAGCATGCCGCTGGCCAGCATAATCAGGAAGGCAGTGAAGGCCAGTCCGCCCAGACAGAAAGTGTAACTCAGTCGGAGATTCTTCTCCAGCACCACACGGGGGAAGAGATGTTTGAGGAAGTCGCTAAACATGGCTGTGAATATACTCTTATTGGAAGAAGTAGAGATGTTTTTTTTGCAGATATAGTGTCTGAAACAAGCGGCTTTTGCCTGAACACGCCGCATAATACAACGAAGGGGAAACGATTGACGTTTCCCCTTCGTTGCGTCTTGTAATGGATGTCTGGCTAGCGCAGCAGTCTGAACAGATAGGCAAAGGTGCCAACAACCGATAGCCCTGAAAACATTGCACCGACAGAGTGCATCTGTGTCGCTATCTTGACCACGATACTGTCCATACCATCGGATTTGATGCTGAAGTCATACTCCTCCACCAGGGTTTGCCACGCCGGATCCCACTGGTACGTCTGCATATACAGATCAGATGCTTTCCACATTAAAATGAAGAAAAAGACTACCGCAAATGAAAGAATACCGTTTGCAATGGGGGAGCCTTTAATCTCTCTATAAATTTTAAATATGACCAATATATTGACGACTGAAAGAAAGATCCAGATGGTATTTTCCAACATACGGTAGTTTCGCAGGACAAAGAGGCTGGGTTTGGGATTAAGAGAGACGAACAAAATTCCCAGCACAATACTGCCAATGGTGGCCAGATAAATGGATCGCTTTGAACCGGTGATTTCCAGCGTATGCGTAAATACGAAATATTCCTGGAACCCGTGGCTGATCAACAGGATTGAAACCGCACCGATGATGGTATGCACCGCTGTTACCCGGAAATAACTTGATGCATACGGGTTCAGCAGGTAGGCCTGACTCCAGAAGATAAGGAAGAAACCAATCGAGATACTGGTCCAGAGACGAGCATTTCCATAACTGAAATAGAAGCTGACGACTGCAGCAACAAACCAGAAAAAAACCAGCACCAGGTCAGAAACATTATAAATGACTGGGTTATAAATCTTCGGCAGAAACGGAATGATTGTTGTTAGATACTGAAAAAAGGCTGTAAAATCCATAAATATCTCCTGTCAGGTAAGTGAAATTAAAGTTTAGCAACTTCTGAAGAGATGGCGTCGCGCATCTCCTTAACCTTGTTGATACTAGCCAGAAGTTTGGAACTTTTTTCCACTGCGTTGAGGAATTCACTCAACGTGGTTTCATCCTTCAATGCCTTGATACCTCCGACATTCATGAGCTCTTTTTCAACGAGAGTCTTGCCCAGCTTCCCAAGGCTGGAATTGGCTATTGCTATAATTGCGGTCTCAATGACTGCACTGCTTGCTGTAGATGTCGGTAACTGAGCGACGGGAACCGCTTGGGGCAGTGGGGTAACTATAGATCCAGTGCTGGCAAAAACATCCCCCTTGGCCGATTCCCACAGTGACTGGATGTTCACCTGCCCAGTCATGTCCTGGGTCAACTCCTCTCCACCCTTGAGGGCAAGCAGGTCAACACATGCCCCCGGCAGTTCGGCGATTTGTTGGACTTCACCGCCGGTGGTTTCTATTGCAAGTGCGGTATCATGGAAAAAGCCGACGGTTGCACCATCTTGGTAGAGGATCATGCCGACGCGCTGATCCGTAAAAATCTTGAGCGTGGCAGTCATGCGCTCGTTCCTGATCCGCTCCATCAGGGCTTTGAAATCAATCTGCTTCAGCTCTTGCTTGTCAATGATCTTGTTGCCTCGCACCAGGGCAAGTACCGCCTGATTGACACCCTTTGAGTAGCCGTAGACATTGAAGCTGCCGCCATTGTCAAAAACCATCAGCTCGACCAGAGCACGAAGCGCACCAGCATCTTTTAGTTCTGTCTTGCCACGTTGCAGAAGCGCGCTGATCAGTTTGCCGTCATCATAGATCAGGACACAGTCGGCATTTGGAAAATCGAAGGTGGCACACCCGGTTAGTTTGGCGTTTTTCAGTTTGTCGAGCGCCTCTGGTAGTTGTAGCTTGGCGATCGGGAAATTCTCGGCTAACAGTTTTCCTTTGGGCACCAGAAACATGATGAATTCCCTTGTCAATAGAGTTACGGAGTGTCTCCGCTGTTTGTGCTACGCAATATTCGCTGCATGCTTTTCATACATAAAGCGCAGTATCCGGGAGACTCCTGATTGTATTAAGCCGGACGACCTGAAGCAATATCAGCAGCCAGCGGTCTTTCGAAGAAATGTGACGACCTTGGTGCCTTTATCAAAGCGGAGACGCAGTTCATCACCAACCCTGATCTTCTTGTCTTTCAATTTCTCCAGTGTGGAAGCGTCGCGCACCTGCAGCACAACCTTTGCTTCGGTCTTGCGATCCTGCATGGAAACCTCCGCCCAACTGCCATGCATTTCGACCGCTGAAATTGTGCCAACCATTTTTTCTTCAGCACCAAATGCTACGGCTGTCCAAGTAGATACCATCACCATTACAACCAGTACAATCAATTTTTTCATGATTTTCTCCCTGTGTGCCGGCAAAGCGGCTGAATAATTTCGCGTAGTTGAATGAGTATTTCTATTTATTTTAATATTAGTATAGATTGAATGCTCAATTTACTAGTATATATTCAGGTAAACGTCAAGCAGAAATAAACACTTTCATATAATATCGGTATTTAATAGATATGCTCCATATATCAAATACTGCCCATGCAAATAAAATACATACAAGCCGCTCGTAGTTAAACACCCACCGCCGGTGAGACTTGCACCGTTATCCGCTCACCACCTCAGCAAAACCGTCCCTTTCTTCCACCTTCAAGCGCCTCAAGGGCCGCTCAGCCGGCCCGTTCAGCACGCGGCCCTGACGGTCGAAGCGACTGCCGTGACAGGGGCAGGCCAATTCCCGGGCCGACACGGTCACCGTACACCCCAGATGGGTGCAGACCAGGCTGAGCGCATACGGTCCCGCTTCATCACGCAGCAGGGCCAGGCGCTGATCACGAAAGACCAGTGCCCCGTTGGGCGGAATATCAGCCAGGGCGGCTCTGATCAGCACCTGCCGCGTGCGGGCTGGACGGGGTGTCAGGTAACGCAGCAGTAGCCCGCCCGAACCCAGCAGCAGTACTAGGGACGTGATGAATTTTCGACGCGACTGAGAATCGTTTTCCATTTTTCGATGTATGCCTTTGTATAAGCCAGGCTTTTACTGCTCATGCGCAGATAGCGGCTGGCAGCCATGAAGTCGCCGTTGACCAGGCGCTGACCCGCCTGAAGCCAGAACGACTCCAGCTGCAGGCCGTCCTTTTTGAGTTGATAGATACGCCGAGACTCCGGTTCCAGCAAAAAACGGGTCGGGTTATCGTGGCACCCCTCACAGGTCACACTGCCGCGCTGGGTCGTATGCGGAAAGTACGCCCGCCACTCGGCAGTCAGCAGGATGTTTTCTGGTCCGCTGTTCCGGGCGGACATGATATCGGTGTAATAGGCGATAAACTGCGGCCTGATCGGGCTGAGCCGGCCGCGACTGTTGATCCCCAGCGGCGGAGCATCCTGTTTTTTCAGGTAGGCGCTGCGCAGGTAGTCGGGACTGCTGCCCGCCTTCAGATCAAAATCCTCCTTGAGTCCGCGATCACGGAAACGCAGGAAGAAAGTGCCGTATTCCTGCGGAGCCCAGGCCGAATGGCAGGCGTAACACTCCAGCCGTTCCAGATGGGCGGATATGCGGTGTTCAACCGGCTTCATGCTCGGCTGATGGCAATCACGGCACCCTTTCGACGCCTTCATTCCCTGGGCCAGACTCCCCATGGAGTGACAGGCGCCGCAGGTCATTCCCGCGCGATAATGTACATCCGGCAGCATTTTGAGAAAGGTCTCGCCGTTTACCTCCATGCCGCGCTGGTAGCGCAGATTGTCTTCCCGCGGTGCCCTGCCGGAGTAATCCCAGCCGGTGTAGTAGCCCTTGTGGCAACCCTGGCAGGCGGCAACCGTCGGCCTGCGGATGGCGTGCCCTTCTCCATGGCAATCCAGACAATCTTGAACATGACAGGAGTTGCAGTTTTTCCCCCAGAAACCGGAATCAAACTTTGCGTAACTGCGCTCTACGAAGCGCTGCTCGCTGGTGCGGGTGGCCATGGCGTGATCGAAGATCCGCTCATGGCCGGCATGGCAGCCGGCACACCCCACCGCGCGGTTGGCGATGGCAGCCGGGTTGCCGACGGTGTCGCTCTCCCGTAGATGACAGGCCAGACAGGGCAGTGCAGTGTGACGTCCATCGAGCTGGATGCCTTTGTGGCAGACTGTGCAGTTTTCTGTGACGGCAAGAACCGTTTCCGCCTCAACGAGACAGTAGACGGCGATGAAGAGTATCATCCAACGCATGCTGGTTGAGTCCTTTCCGGTAGATCGGATCGTTGGCCCGGGCATGGCAGGGCAGACAAAGGTTGACCGAAAGCGCCCGTTTCACTTCGGAGCCGGTCAGCGGCCGGGAGTGTTCACGGGTGATGGCGGAGTAAGCCTTGACCCGGCCCTTGTCCATGGTTAGAAAACCATCCAACGGCTTGCTGTCCGAGCGTTCGCAGATCAGTGTGCCCTTGATGCTGCCGCCCTCGACCACGTGCTGGCCAAAACCGAGGAAGGCCGGGTTACCGTGACATTCGCTGCAGCCGATGGCCTTTTTGCCGGTGTTGTGGGAATAGAACGGAGCGAAGCGCAGTTGCTGTTTACCGCGAAACTTCGAGACATATTCTGTCTTGGATAGCGACCCATCCGCTTCCGCCACGGTCACGAAGGTCTGGCAGCCGGGGGTCACCGGCGAGATCCTGCCGCGCTGGTTAAGGGCCAGCGGGAAGGGATACAGCATCCGGTAATCCTCCGTCTCGCTGAAAGAGCCCGGCGTTTCCTCACCCTTGATGAAGTCCATGGCAGTCCTGCCCTTGTCATAGCGGGTGTGGCAGCCGTAACACTGCACCGAGGTTCGCGAGTGGCAGGTATAGCACTCCAGGCGGCCATGGCCGGCGATGGTATGCGCCGGTGTGCCGGTGATGACCTTACTCTTGTACAGCTTGCCGCTGCGTTTGCCCTGCAGCCAGATTGCACCGTCCTTGTAGAATACGTTGGAGTAGCTGCGCCCCTTGGAGGTTTGGATCATGCGCATACCGGATGTCACCGGCTGCTGGTAGCTTTTCGACTCACGCAGCGCCTCGTCGTTTTCACGGGTAATCTCACGGTAGCGCGGCACCTGCAGGGCACTGCCGTGGCAGTCCTCACAGGCGGTCTCGGTCTGCAGATACATGTTGCGATAGGCGAAGCCGTCTCCCATGACGTCCCGCGAGGTGTGACAATCGATGCACTCCATGCCGGCAGCAAAATGCACGTCCGGCGAGATGTGGGTCAGGTTGCGGGCGCCGCTGGCCATCAGCGGCCCAGCTTCACCGTTTTTGGTCGGCACCAGGCCATTGTTGCCATCGTATAGCCCTTGGTAGGAGAAGGCGATGCGGCCGCTGCGGTTGTGACAGCGGCTGCAGACCTGGGTGTCAGGCAGAAAGGTCATGGCATGGCTGGCGGAGTGGCCGGCCCGGCCCTTCATGGTAGCATCGCCGCCGCTGTAGATACCCTCATCGTTCCAGGGAAAGTGGCAGGCGGCACAACCCGAAGCGTGGCTGGCACCGTAAACGCCGACTGTCTGAGCACCCACATGGCAACGGGAGCAAAATTTGCGGTACAGTTCTCCTGAAAGGTTATCCAGTTCAGCCACCGGTTTGGGTAAAGCCGGCAGGCCTTGAGCGTCAAACTGTTTTTCACCGTGCGTGGTGTAACTGTTGCCATCCTCCCCTTCCCAAGTCAGCTGGGTATTCCGAATCATCCCTGCAGCCGTGTACATCAGGTTGCTCTTCATGCGCACAAACTGGTAACTGTGGCAGGGTGCGCAGCCGTTTTCCCAGCGCCCGATATATTCGGGATTGGCTATCCCGAAAACGCCCTGATGCGCCTTTTCCTTGCCCTCTTCCAAGGGTTTGCCGCCATGACAGGCGACACATTCTTCATGGTTTTTTGATACGTGTTCGATACCTTTATGACAGCGAACGCAGGAGGATTGTTTTACGTCACTCTGGCAGCCGGAGAAGGTCATGTGAAAACAGGACAATAGCAGAAGCATGACAAGGGTTCTGCCGTAACCGGCAGTTTTAATGATCATTTTCGGTGGAGACCTTTAGGTACTTGAACTCCACAGACTATAGCACGGCATTTATGTATCCTGAACAAAATATGACCCGGCAGGAGCAAAGGCCTGCCAGGTCATATCCTCAACACACTTTCCGGTTTGCAAATTAGAAAATAAGCTGTAACTGGGTGATGAAGGTTGTGAAATCCTTGGTTCCATTCAGGGAGGATTGTGTCCCTTTGTCAAACTCGGTCTTGCTAACCTCCATGGTCAGCTTCAGGTTCTGGTCGCGGAAATAGTAATTGGCTCCGCCGCCGTACCAGTCGACCTTTTGGTTATAGACGCCATTCAGGTTGGCAAAACTCCATTTCTCGTAGCGCCCGAAGAACTGTAGCGGCAGCATGGGCAGCATATAGCCCCCCTTGATATAATAACCGTTCTTCTGGCCATTTAGACCGATGGTGTCGGGATCGGGGGTGACTCCCTTGTAGGCATCTCCCAGATCGATATCCTCATAGGCAAAGGAAGCGGTAATGGTTCCGATTTTCTCCAACGGGTACTCGAAAAAAGCATCGACGGTCCAGGCCTTGTAATCCTTGGCCCCGCTCTTGGCAACGGTGTCGGAATAGGCCACATCTGGCTCGTACTGATAAGCGCCGCCAACGGTCAGCACTTTCTTCTTGCCCAGGTAGGTGCCCTTGTAGCCATACTCATTCTCCGGGTCCAGCAGGGTTACGTGACCGCGCACCGAGTAACGGAAGTTCGATTTGGGTGCGGGGGCCGCAGCCGTCGTGGCTGACCTCCCTTCCATCACGTCGACCCGGTACTGGAAGATATCGTCGAACAGGTTGCCCCAGGCCGCCACGCCAGTGTCCCTGGTGCTAACATACGGCGCCCGGATGAACAGAGAGCGGTCGAGTGTGAGCGGCATCTCGCATGCCTCCAGGTTTTCACGGGAGAGGTTGTACTTGAATTTTCCGGCGTTGACCTTGAAGGCGTTGTTGAAGTTGAAGCGCATCACGGCATCAAGGATCTGAAAATCGGAACCGCTGTTGTCGTCACGCACGGTAAAGGTGTTGATGTCCTGATGCTCCACGAACTCAGTCTGGACGTACATGCCCAGGATATCGCCATACTTGCCCATCAGGGCCAGACGGTTGCGGCGGAAGTTGAAGCCCATGGTGGCATCATCCTTGTTGGGACCGGAACCATTGTCTCGCACCGTCATCTGGAGCTGTCCCTTGTAATCAAGCTGCAAGACGCCTTCCTCATTGGGCCCGAAGGTCATCTGTGGACCTGCGAAGGCAGTGCCGGCAAACAGCATACTACCAGCCAGCGCAACGCCAAGAATATTTCTAATCATCGGTAGACTCCTTTCAAATGTCTCTATCTCATCACTGCACTACTCTTCGAAATGAACGTAATCAGCATCCCCCGCCTGCACTACCGCCGCCACCGCCGCTGGTTACTGGCGTAGTCGTGACAACGGGCGTGATGTAAAGCAGATCGGCAATCTTCATCTGATTGGCGCGCGGGTCAGTGATCGAGTACATCGCACTGGCAACCGGGTCCAGAGTCATGGTGGTTATTCCTGTCGTTGTCATGATTCCGCTTGTACGAGGCAGTGCCGTGCCGGGAGTTGTTATATCAACTCGCCAGGGGCTGGCGGCCGGAAGGTTGTTTGCGGCGGCGACCGTGTTGAAATAGTACGCGCTCCATTGGCTCCAGGATCCGTCATACAAAGTGACCGGCCAGTTGAGGATGCCGTCAAGGATAAAGAACGTAGATGAGGCCCTTGTACCTGAGGCACAGTAGACATACGTCACCTGATTCTGGGCAGTTACCCCGAATGATGCAAAACGTGCCATCAAAGCGATATTGTCTTTATAGGTAGAGGTTTTGCCGACTATGACGTTACTGTATTGAGCAAAGTCGTCAACCTTGGCGTTTGCCAGGTACACAGTCGGATTACCGCCCCTGACGTCCAGGATTGCCACGCCTGATGCAGTCGTGTTGACCGTCCCAAGGTTGATATTGTCGACTAGGGCAATCATTTCGCCTATGGAACTGCGCAGCTGGAAGTTGTTCTTGTTGTTTTTAACACTGTAGTTCGTGGGAGTAATTACCGGAACTGTTGCTGTCAGAGCATATCCAGCATCTTCCCAAGCATTGTCCCCACCGTTCAATATTTTCAGACGTTCCTTGGGAAATCCCCAGTAACGGAAAGTATAATATGCACGGGCAGCATTCAGGAAAGAGCCGTTTTTATGTACAGTGAAGACAATGGTTGTATTGGCATCAATTCCACTTCGCTTGATTATAGGGTCAATGATTGTGCCGTCAACGACCTGCGTGCCGATTTGCGCAACACCTTCCAGCCGTGTCTGGTTGATTTCGGTGCCGCTGTTCAGCAACTGTGCACCGGGAATGTGACCAGCCAGATAGTTGGCAGGGTCGGTAACAGAAAGGATGACCAGTTTCTGGTTTTTACTGTTATTAATGAGTCCGCTATCTATCCAGGCCTTGATATCGGCAGGCGTGGCAAGCGCATCATTTCTGGCGGTTACCAAGGCTGCAGCGGGCGCAGGCGCTACCGGAACATCATAACTCTTTGTGCCGCTGCTGCCACAGCCCCACAAAGTAAGCGCGGCAATCATGACTGTCCCAAGCAGTGCGGATAACATCACTCTGCTCTTCATCATCTTTTCCGACATAAATCCTCCTTGTAAATTTATTGTACTGTGTACCGTATTACGCAGATAACTTCTTGCTGAGCGTCCAATTCACCTCCTTTCGACTTCAGTGGGCAGTTATGCGGGTACGCTACAGGAAATTACAAAAAAAAGCCGACGTGTTATGTCGGCATAGCATTGAAGGAGACGGATACATGTTTACCGGCTTATAAGAATAAAAGCTGTTCCCGCAATCCTGACCTGTCATCTGATTTTCCTGAAATGTCATGATGTAATCAGCCCTTGTAAGGTTGATGTGTTTATTGCCCGGTGAGCGGTTCGGCCCACTTGAAACGGACCCCTTTTTTTGTTGGCTTTTCCTGAGATTTTGCCGGTTTTACTTCAGATTCAGGAACGTCTGTGGTATATTGCGATGGTTGTGCTGCTGCGGGTTTTTGTGCCGCTGACGGCGTCCTCAATGGCAGATACTGAAGCGACTGTATGGCGGACGAACCCTCATCAAGTATTACCGTTTGTGTCTTGCCGCTGTGATAGGTTATTAGTAGCGTGTCGGCCTGACCTTTCCCGCACCACGCGCACAGCGTGAAAACCACTGCTGCAATCCATACAAAATTTTTCATGCTTGTTCCCCTGGGTAGCAGGTGAAATGAATTAACCAGATCCAAGCATTTTGAACCCGGTACATCCTATCCGCACACTATCTAGGTGTAAAACGATTAGTTTTCATACTCTCATGACTATTAATCAATAAACTATTAATTATTGGAGTTTGCCATGCAATCTGACTATTTACGGACGCTTGTTGTGTCAATAGCAACGGGGAGCTTTTCAAAAACAGCAGAGACCTTGTGTATTACACAGTCTGCCGTTTCCCGGCGCATCAAGTTCCTGGAAGATCAGTATGGATATTCCCTCATTGATCGTAGCGGTCCGCTCCTGATTGCCACGGAAGCTGGCCGAATTGTTCTCGAAAAAGCGGAGAAAATGCTCCAACTGGAAGAGGAACTGCACCATGACCTCCGGACCTTCGCGCCGCGACAAGGCATAACCTTCTGCTGCACTCCCTCGTTTGGCGTTGCCTACCTTTCAGATATCATGAACGATTTTGTGAGGATAAACCCGAGCATGTCAGAGATGAAATTCTTTTTCGACATGCCGGACAGGGTAATCGATGGAATGAGGAAGGGGCTCTACCAGGCAGGGGTGATCGAACACAATGAAGTCTTCGATCTTTCCTGCTTTGAAACCAGTAAACTACCCGGTGATGATGTGGTTTTTGTCAGCTCACCACAGCTCGGCCAGACTGAGCAGGAAGTGACCCTCGAACAATTGACCTGCTACGATCTGTACACCAGAAAGGAAGGCTGCTGTTCAAGCAAGCTACTAGATTACAACATGAAAAAGCTGAACAGGGACTTTGCGGAATTTAATCGAGTTTTTTTCTATGACGACCTTCATCTGATTATCAGTTCCGTTCTCGATGGAAACGGAATTGCCTTCATTTCAAGATCTGTCGTTGAAAAGCAGCTCAAGAACGGCAGCCTCAGGGAGCACCGCGTGCAAGGCTTTGATCACGCCTACATGCGGACACTCATCGTTAACAGCGCTTCAACGTCACGTCCGCTTCTGGACAGCTTTGTCAGCTGCATCCATGCCGCTTTCATCCAAAACCAGAGCATTACACCAGTCTGTCAGGAAATCGCTCCGTTCGTATGTGCCATTTCGCACCAATAAAAAAACGGGGACACGCTTTGCGGGCCCCCGTTTAATCAATCTATTATTGGCTATCTAACAGCCGGAAACTTCTTTTTTACCCTTGGCGGCTGGCTTGGCTTCGCCAGGCTTTTTTTTGTCGCCTTTTTTAACGTCCTTCTTGGTAGCCTTCTTGGCTGAAGACGCGCCTTTCATTACAGGTTTCTTCTCTACAGCCACTGCAACCATTGAGAAGCTCAGGGTCATCATTGCTACTACCATCATCGCGACGAACTTTTTCATGCTCATACTCCTTATGTGTGTAATATTCCGGCGGACCGGTAAAATTCAATTACTAATCTTTTAGCATATTATCAAGAAATGTCCAGTGACATTAAATGATATAATACACCATCGGCTTGGTTCCGAACTCTTCCTTATACTTGATTACGTTCGGCTTTGAAACCAGCTTGGTGATCAGCGCTTGGGGGTCGTTGATATCACCGAAGTAGGTGGCATGCCCCAGACAGGTGGTAGTACAGCGGGTCAGCTCGCCCTTCTCAACCCGGTGGATACAGAAATGGCATTTGCGGGCGTTGCCGATCGGTGAGTGCCAGTGACTCTTGCGTTTGAAGGTTTTGCCGTATTCGCCGGAGTTCTCGACCTCGTAGGTTTTTTCGTGAAAGTCACCGGTAAAGTAATGCCCCACATCGGCCGAACGGGCTCCATACGGGCAGGCCACGATACAGTAGCGGCAGCCGATGCATTTATTGTAATCGATCACCACCAGGCCGTCATCCCGCTTGTAGGTGGCCGTCACCGGACAGACCGGCGTGCAAGTGGGCGCATCGCACTGCATGCAGGGGCGCGGCAGAAAGCGCATGGAAGTGTTGGGAAACTCACCGATCTCCTCTTCCTTGACCGGGCGATAATGGATCTCGGGAGGGGTCAGGTTTTCCGACATGCAGCCGGTGGTACAGGCATGGCAGCCGATACATTTCTTCAGATCAATGGCCATGGCCCAGCGACGCTCTGCACGCGGCTTTTGTAAGGCTCGTTGCAGGTCTTCATGCATGATATCCAGAATATCTTTATCTTCATTAGAGCTCATGTTAATGGGTCTCCTTCCCTGCAATTTCAAACAACCCTGTTTTTTCGCAGACAATATACACCATCGCAACAATTGAAACCGATGCGACTACGACCAACATCTCATAAATCGAAGGGAAATAGCTGATTCGCTCCGGCATATCATATACTCTGAAGACCGGAACCCTGAATCCTTCAACAACAAGATCAAGACGCGCCATGAACTGGGTGAGCAGAACAATCAGGCTCGACAGTACCAAGCCGCCAAGCGTACGCCGGTACATCAAAATTATAAACGGGATTACCAATGCTGCGCCCATACCGAATACCACGTTCACAAAAAACGTTTCACGAAAAATCACATATCCGCTCAAGTTGCTGGCTATTCCGATGATGTTACGACAAAAAGTCAGCACAAATACCGATGCAAGCGCAATTTTCTGCATCCTGAAAAAAGGTCGGACAGAGTTAAAACCGCCTGATGTTTTAAATTGATACGCTGCGATGATTGCACAGAGTGCGTTACCTGACAGAAAACCGGTGAACAAAAAGTATACCGGCAGTAGCGAGCTGTAATAATAGGGCATGGTACCGACCGCCCCGAACAGACTACCCAGCGAAACGTAGGTGATGACCGGTATGATGAACGACACATAAAGCATGGACTTTGAGTGTTTATTACGCTGGATGTTTACATATTCAACCAGCAAAATGGTGATGTCGGCGGTATACCAGACCGACATCCAGAACATTGGTGAAGTCGGGTTTGGCGATAGAATGAAAAAGTACATCCGCTCAACATGGCCAAGCTCTGAAGCCAGCGCGGTAAACCCGGCTATGGCCGTTATCAGGCCCATGAAGATGACGCGCGACGCCAGCGGTTTATATTTTGCATGAAAGAACATGTTACCGAAGAAGTTGGTGAAAATACATCCACCGCTTACCAGGGCGAAATAGACATAGGTTGATATCTGCAGTCCCCACGGCACCAGACTGGAGGTGTTGATGGTTTCGCCATGACCGCGAAAAAAAATACTGCCCACACCGAAACCACCAACAACAACTCCGAGCAGCGCAAGATAGACGACTAGTCCACCCTTGCCTTGTTTGAACTGTCCGAAATAGCTTAGGAGCCTGTCTTTTTCTGGAAGTAAAACACCAAATATCTGCATATCATGCCCCCTTCACAATCTTGACGAAATTCCCACGCATGGCGGTCCCCCCCATGATCGGGTCTATGGCATTCTGTGTAAGCAAGTCATCATCAGCGATTCCCTTACCATTGGCACGACTCATGCCTTTAGCATGTACCCCAAAACCGTGGTTCATGTAGACCGCATCATCCCGAAGACGCTGGGTAAGTTTGACCTTTATCCGGCCATTGGCGATGACTCCATCCTGATTGACGAGCGAAACGTATTCTCCGTCTTTCAGGCCCAGCTCCTTGCCTTTTTTTGCATTGACCCAGACGGCATTTTCCTTCTGCAGATCGGTCAGCATGAAGTTATTGGTGGTACGCGAGAAGGTGTGCAACGGCGACCGCCCGAACAGCAGACGGAAATAACCGGCCGGTGGAGTCAGATGCCGGGTGTACTGTGGAACCGGGTCAAACCCCTTTTCCTGCAACTGCTTGGAGTAAAGCTCGATCTTGCCGGAGGGAGTAGCAAACTCCGGTTGATTCTCGTCGGTGATGTAGGGGTTGCCACCTTTCTTGATAATGACTCCATCCCTCTTCAGCTGGGCAAAGTCGATTCCTCCCGCCTCACAGCGTTTGGCGATGTATTCCTCGCCGTCTTTCCAGGGGAAAAATTCTGCCAAGCCCAGCTTGTTGCCCAACTCCCTGGTGATCCACCAGGACGGTTTTGATTCCCACATCGGTTCAACGGTCGGCTGCCGCAAAGCGATTTCGGCTTCGCCCTTGAACTTGCCCACGTTGATGTTGTCGTAACGCTCCATGTAGGTGCATTCCGGCAGTACCACGTCGGCATAATTGATGATATCCATCGGCATGGTGTCGATTGCCACCATCAGGTCCAAGTTCTGGATGGCCTTGATGGTTTCCTGCTTGTCCGGTAGGGTCTTCATCAGGTTCGAACCGTAGACGAACCAGGCCTTGACCGGTCGCGGTTGACCGGAAATGCTGGCCTGCTTGATCGAGGTGGTGGTCTGAAGCAGGGCAAAGGGATAGGCCGCATCCAGTTTGGCCACTTCCACATGCTCCGGATAGGCCGGCAGTCCCGGATATTCCGGCACTGTGGCCCCCGTGGGGAAGAAATAGCCACCCTCACGTCCCCATGTGCCCAAAAGGGCGTTCAGGATGGCAATCGCCCGACTGCGCTGTGTGTCGTCACCATACCAGGTTGAGTAGCGACCGGCGCCGATACAGACGTTCGGAGCGAACTCTCCAAGCTCACGGGCAACTGCGACGATGACGTCGCTGCCGATAGTGGTCTCTGCTTCAGCCCACTCGGGGGTGTATTGCTGGACCGCCGCACGCAGTTCATTTAAACCGGTGGCATATTTCTCCACGTATTCCTTGTCATAGAGCTCCTCTTCGATGATGATCCTGATCCAGGCCAGCAGCAGCGCCAGGTCGGTAGCCGGCCTGATCGGCAGCCAGCGCTCGGCCTTGGAGGCAATATTGGAAAGTCGCGGATCGACCACCGTCAGCTTGGCACCGCCGGAATAACCTTTGACGATGTCCTGCACCTGGCTGTTGTGGGCATTCTCGCCCAGGTGGGAGCCGAGTAGGACAATATACTTGCTTTTGCTGAAGTCGTAGTATTCCGGCGAACCGACATCCGAGCCGAAGGTCAGTACAAAGCCGATATCACGCGGACCACGGCATTGGGCAAAGGAAGGTGCGGCTGCCAGGGTGCTGCCGTAGGCGTGCATCATGTGCTTCCAGAAGGCTGCACCGGTTCCGTGATAGATCAGCGCCATGGATTCCGGTCCGTACTTCTGTTTGATGTCCTTCATCTTTTGGGCAATCACCCCCAGCGCCTCATCCCAGGTGGCCCGCTTCCAGACCGGCTCGCCACGCTTACCTATATTGATCATCGGATACTTGAGACGGTCGGGGTCATACAATGCTCCCAGTGCGGCATTGCCTCGTCCGCACAGGCGGCCTCGGCCTCTCAGGCTTAGGGGGTTTCCGTCAACCTTGACGACCTTGTTATTCTCCACCTTGGCAATCAAGCCGCAGTTCCAGAAGCAGAGCTCGCAGAAGGTTGGGATTTGCTTCATATCTTTCTGACCGGCCTCTTCGGCCCAAGAAAGGAACTTTTTCGGAAGCGCAGCAGCAACGGTCAAGCCCGCCGTAGTTGCACCTGATACCTTAAAAAAGGTTCTTCGAGAGAATTTTGACGACACGTTTACCTCCCCTATGACTTGGATGTGCACACCTACCTGCAAGAGCACGCAGCTAAATGCATAAAGGGACGTGAAATAATTCACGTCCCTTCTCCTTATGTCCTCTAGCTGTTCATATAGTTACTCGTTTTCCTGCTGAATTTTGAACAGTTTTTCAAAATAGATTTCAGGATTGGTCAACTTCTCGATTTCAGTAACACTGAAGCCTAGTTCCTTGAAATTAAGGGCACCATTGACGGCATGGCAGTTGGCACAGTTCAAGGCCTTGTCTTTGGGCGCTACCTGGTGACTACTGGCAAAATAGACGGTTTGCCACCCTGGGACCGGCTCATAATCCTTGATTCCAAGTGTCTTAGCCGCAGACGCAACGCCGGCAAGTGCATTTCCGGTTGCCATGGGTGGCGCAAAATCCATCGACATCAATGTACCATCTTTCTTGTTATAGTAGGCCTTTCCCTGGAATATCTTGAATGGGTAAATCTTACTTTTCCCATCGGTACGGTTTCCCTTTGGCCCAATAAAATGTGGCGTATTGCTGACCGTCAAGTTGTACCAGGCATACACCGGTGTGGTTTGATTCGTTTCGCGTTTCAGGGTCTCCGGCTCATAAAAACCGTTGGACTGTTTTTCCCATTTGGTGAAGTCCTTGGAAAAGGCACCTCCGGTTCTAGGTATATGACACGTCTGGCAGGCAATCTTTGCGGTATGCCTGTTATAATCGGCATCCTTATGCGGCTTGTCGCTGTGGCATTCGCCCACACAAGTCATGAAAACACCGTCATTTGCCCAGTTGTTAGGATCTCTGCCGGTAGGGAATTTGTGATTTTTTACCTGGTGACAGTCAACACAAATTATGCCCTTGGATACGTGAACCTCAGCTTCCTTGGACATTGAAAATCCTCTTTTTATCAGGGCTCCGCCGCCGGCGGACTCATGACAAATCATGCAGTTCTTAATACCCGGCTTACCAATGTTCGCAGCCGCTTCAGTACTGCGGTCCTGGGTCATGATGATACTGCCGTCAGCTTTCTTGATCGCCTTTCTCTTGCTGTAATCGTATTTGCTGGAATGACAGATCAGACAATCAATCGACTCTTCTGCCTGGGCTCCGGTACTCCCCACAGCGCTGGTATGATCTCCCAAATGGCAAGTATTACAACCGCTGAACTTGGTCTTGCCCAAGGCATTTGGTGGCGTTTCCTTCAGGTTATTGACAATATCATTACCGTTGCAGAGAGTATAAATGCGGTTTTTCATGCCGTACTCTTGATTGGGATCGAGGTTGTCAACATTATCCACCTTGGAGGCATGCTTCCAGTGAACGGTCCCAAGAATCTGCTTGGCTACTCCGGGATGACATTTTTCGCAGGTTTTTGGTCCCTGATAACCGTTTTTCAGTACATAGGCCTTGCCGGGATGTTCCTTGGCCAGAACAGTTGAGGCTACGGCGAGACAACCTATCATTGCAATAATTTTTAATACCATACACCTTCTCCTTTGACGACAGATTAAACTGAACTGTTTTCATTCCATTTATATAGATAATTGGATGTTGATCGGCAAATAAAAAGACCTTGAAGCGGCAGTGTCGTACGCGGACTGTGCCGTTACTGACATAAATCAGGAACAACACAGGCACTCGAACGCATTATTCTATTCTTTCGTAATCTTGAAAGTTCCGTTCTTTTCGAAAACTATCTTGGCATTCACAAACTTGACATTGGTATAGCCAAGCTGTCTCAGTGTATGATAGGCCATTTCGGCACGTACTCCAGTCGAACACAGTGTCACAATCAATTTATCCATGGGAATCTCGACCAGGCGGTCCTTGATCTCTTCTGCCGGTATCAGCTTGGCGGTTTTGAGCATGCCGCTGTTAGCTTCGTCAACATTACGCACATCGATAATCATGACATTCGCCGGTAGCTGTGCAGCGTACTTTTCAAATTCAGCAATGGCAATCTCGCCCGGGCGCGGTTTGGGGACATAACTCACCTTGGCAGCAAGCTTGCCGGTAACAACGGCGTATTTGACGGACTGCCAGGCCTTGAAGCCGCCAGTCAGCAGCATGACGTTGCCATAGCCAGCCTTTAGCAACTCCTTTGCCACGGCAATGACCTGTTTGTCGTCGTTGCTGCCGTAGACGATAATCGGCGCGTTTTTCTTCACACTGAGTTTTTTAATCAATTGCAAACCGTTGTGGTGTGCCGGGAACGATACAGCTCCCTGTATGAATCCTTTTTCTGCATCCCTTTTAGCCCTGATATCAAGAAGGACATGGGGAATATCCTTGTTGATCCAGGCCTCTTTCAGGAACTGGGCAGAAAGCACGCCATAATTTTTCTCGGACCAGCCCGGCATGCCATCCTTGTAGACCTTCAGGTTGGTATACCCGAGCTTCCTGGCCTTTTCAGCCGAAGCAGGGCTCAAGTTGCAGGTTGGACCGGCGCAGTAGAAGATGATCAGGGCTTTTTTGTCTGTGGGTAACTTGTCGACCAACTTGTCAAATGCCGGATAGGGCAGGTTGATTGATGTCGGAATTGCTCCCTCCTGGAAACGCGGCATCGGACGAGAGTCAAACAGGAAGTACTTCCCCTTCTCGGGGCCCATGGCAACCAGTTTCTCTACATCAACGGTTGTCATAAGCATTTCTGGTGAGACTTTCACCGGTGGTTTTTCGATAATTTTGAGCGCGGTCTTGACACCGTTTTTTTCAACATACTCGACCTTGATCTCGTGTCCCTTTTTAAGCTTGTTATCCTTGAGGAACTCGCCATCTCCGGTCTTACCCGCGCCATCTACAACCTTGATCTCATCCTCGTCGAACTTGACCAACTCAGTGGCATCATCGATCTTGACCTGAATGGTCTTGGCCTTGAAGGCAACATTGTCAAAGTAACCGAGCAGCGCATTCGGTTCAGCCTTGTGACAGTTGGTGCAGATTTTGGCGATGGTGGACGCCTTGGCTGCTGAAACGGCAGGCTCGGCAACAAAAGCAACAACAGTAAAGAGCGAGATGCCGGCTACGAGTGCCAATAGAGCAGGCTGGTGCTTTTCAGAACTCATGTAATAATTCCTTCTGAATTAAGATTAGCAGCCGGCCGTTTTCTTGAACATCTTGCTGGTGTTCTTGCCGTCTGTTTTTTCAAACTTGCAACGAATTTCATCACCCTCAACAATACGCTTGTCATTAAATTTATCCAGCGTCAGGTCGTCATTGACTAAGATCGTAACTTCTTCGCCAGTTTTTGAGTCCTTCAGGACTGCGGTAGCGGATTTTTTATCGGCAGACATCTGTATTTTGGAAATAGTGCCTATCATTTTCACATCATCCGCGTGTGCCGTTTGTGAAAACGAGATAACCGAAACCAGCACCAGGGCAAACATTACAACAACTGACAGCATCTTTTTCATTTTGTTACTCCTTATTTTGCATAGGGTACTAAACTCTTGGTCAAACACGGCACCGTACATGTTTTTTTTAACCTGTGCGGCAAACCGGTAGGAGCATATCCGCCCGGTTTGCCGCACAGCTTGTTAGAACTTCACTTCGAAGGTTGCATAGACATCATGGGCTGTCTTGACAGGTGCCAGTAGCATCATGTCATTCGGCTGAATGGAGGAAATCTTTACAGGTGCTCCGACCCAGTTATTGCTGCCGGTGTATTCGAAATCATAATACTGGTAGCCAAGCTTGAAGAAAGCCTTGGCGAAGTACGATGAAAGCGGCTTCAGGTTGAGTTCCTGGATGATGTACGGCTCATACACATTGCCGCGTACGCCTACTTTGCTGGTCCACATGTCGTCGGCGGCTGGTGCAAAGGTAATCCAGTCTTTCGAACCATGGTTGAACTCGAAACCAAGCTTGGTTTTGGAAGGGAGGTCATAGCGGATGCCTACGTACGCAGCCCAACCGGTCTTATCTTTCGGTGCTTCCGGTTTGAAGAACTGACCGGTTCCCAGCCCCATGAAGCCGAATTGTGATGAAACATTGTCGTTGGGGTGCGTGACACTCAAGCCGAAATCGGTGAAGAAATTCAGGTTGCCGGGGCCGACATTCTTGAGAGTGCTCATGGCGCC
Source organism: Geobacterales bacterium (assembly GCA_038209415.1). Taxonomy (GTDB): domain Bacteria; phylum Desulfobacterota; class Desulfuromonadia; order Geobacterales; family Pseudopelobacteraceae; genus CAIPTY01. The sequence goes on along the minus strand of JBBQXT010000009.1, from coordinate 9,992 downwards.
GGCACCGTACCAGTCAATGTCGCCCAGGTTGGTTTTGGGCGAGGTGGTGCCGAAGGCGGAGTTGGCCATGACCGGAGCGTCGAAAATATTGAAGCCACGGTTCCATTGCAGCCAGACGCGCAAGGGATCGGTGTCGACCGGTATCACGGCAATGCCGAGCATATCCGTATCCTTGATGCTGTTTGAGGAGGTCTTGAAACCACTGTCGAAACCACGGCCGTAACATACTTTGGCATAGGCGCCTGGCAGTGCATCGATGTCCGGAGCATAGCCGATGGTTGCGCCGTCAAAGGCATAATCAACCAGCAGGGCAGGAGTTCCGCCATTGCCCGGGCGTTCGTTGTTGAGCTTAAGATTGCTGGGTGCGCCATTGGTGGAAGGGCGGCGTCCTATCGAGAACCACAGCGGCTGGTCGGCGATGTTGCTCCAGGTGGCATAGGCACGGTCCACGTTCAGCAGGCTGTCAGAGGGCACATGGCTGAGCGTGCCGTCAAAGACACCAATACGGTCAGCAAAATAGTTGCCCATAGCCGGGGTAGATTCCTGTGATCCAAACACCTTGTACATGTCGAGTTTGGCATTGACGGTCACATCTTGAGTGGCTTTGGCATGCAGATCGAGTCCGAACTTGTTGGTATAGAGGGTTTCGTTCTTGGGTTTGTAGGCGGGGACCGGTACAGCAAAATTCATCAATCCACCAATCAAAGCCTGATTAGCGCCTAAAAAAGTATTGGCCTGACTAAAGGTTTTTACGTTTGACATATTTTGCTGGAATGTCATCATTGCGCCAAGCTGTCCCTGCCAAAAAGTTGCTGCCGCAGGCCCTGCTGGAATTACTATTGCACCTGTATTGTCTCTAACAGCAGCACCGTTAAAAAAATTCGACTGCAATGTATTTTGCGCATTTGCAAAAGTACCCATTACATCCGTGTATGCTTTTGTCTGCCCATGCAGCGAATCCACCCGGAAACGGTATTCGCCGCCGATGGTCAGCCATTTGCCGATGGATTTGTCCTCTACCCTTTGCACCGAACCCTTGAGATCGGCCACCTCTTTGGACAACTTGTCGATCTTCATTTGAAGATCGGCATCATCAGCGGCATGAACCGCCAGGGGAACTGCCATACCCGCAACAAGCGCGGTCAATACAAGCTTCAAAACGGTCTTCTTCATTACTTCCTCCTCTAATCCATCTGAAATGGTGTTACAAGTGCTGCTCACCCGCGTTGTTCCGTTAAATAACCGTTACATGACGAGCCGATTAACGTTAATCACCTCCTTGCGATGCCGGCAACCCGCTGGAATACAGATATAAGTACTGCTATATTTTACAAATTCAGTAGTCAAAAATTGCTGTATATAGTTTTTAATATGCATTAGGGATGCCGGTCATGTCCTGTGCAAAAATGTGCTTGAGACAACTACCTTATTTCACGAAATAAACTTGATTTAAAAAAACTTTTTATATTGTATTTTTAACATATTCGAGGATGACGGCATTACGCAAAAACACCTGAAACCGTCAAATAGCGGAATCAGCACTCTGCGGAGGGCGTCTTGAGGGGGGTCCTTGTTGTGTAATTGCTGACAGGAAATGGAAACGGGCTGGAATCAGCCCTTCTTGTCTTCGGGGCGAAGCGGGGCGGGGTTCAGGGAATCGTAGAGACGGATCTGCTCGGATATGGATAATTTCTTACGCCGGCAGCAACCGGAATGGCCGAGACACAATCGGCAGCGCTCGTCGGAGCACCACTGACAGAAGCTGCAGTCGGGACAGGGGTGCTTTTTAGTTGTTTCATCGATCATTCAGTAGATGACATTCCGTTTGACAGCGTTCCCTTCCAGCAGCTGCACAAAGGCCTTGCCGCTGTCGGCGTTGACCAGCAGATAGCGGGGCAGTTTCATGACCGGATCTGCGGCAGTCGCATGCCGACGGTCAATGGTAAAGGTCGCCACGTAGCCGGCTTCGGCGGCTTTGCCAATCAAGTAGTCATCATAGATCCCGAACGGCCAGGCCAGCATGTCTACACGTCCACCCAGTTGAGTTTCCAGGCGGGCCTTGGATTTGCGCAACTGGGTCATAACAAGCTGATCTAGGGCCGGACCGCTCAGTTTCTTGCGCTCTTTTTTGAAGTTGGGGTGCCAGTATGTGTGAGACTGGATATCAAACAGCCCGGTTTTCTTCAGCTCGCGCAACTGCTCCCAGGTCATGGCGTATTTGGCATTGGAAACAGCGGAAGGGTAGCTAAAGATGGTGACGGGATAACCATATTTACGAATAATCGGCAGCATATCGCTGTAGACAGATTTATGCGCATCATCCGCGCAAATAACAACCGACTTCGCCTTCGGCGCCGGGGCCTTGCCTCGGTAATGATCGACCAGTTGCCTCAGCGGAATCACGGTGTAGCCGTTATCATGCAGGTACTTCATGTGAGATTCGAATACCGGGGTTGTGATAGTCATACCGTCAGCCACAGTCGCGCCAAAGCGATGATACAGAAGTATGGGAACCCGGAAGGATTCAGCGCAGAAGGCCGGGAGTACGCAGATGAGAATCAGAGTGGAAATGAGCAGGAAACGCAGAATAAACTTGAACACGAGGAACCTTTCAGAAAAATTAGTATGAACAGCAGAAGTCTCTCACATTGTACGGATTTTCAGCCGCGCACGATATAGACCGAGCAATGTGCGCTGCTTGCCACACGGTGTGACACGCTGCCCTTGATCCTGCGTTGAATGAAACTCTTCCCGGAACTGCCGATGACAATCACATCCACCTGCTCACGTTTGGCGAACTCGATCAGTTTTTCACCCGGTTCGCCATACTCGACGATCATTTCTAGCGGCACATCATTCTCCAGCGCACACTTTTCTACAACATAAAAGATCCTCCGACGCAACTCGTCCCACTTCTCCGATTCCGTCAGCGGAGCGGTCGGTACAAAATCAGTATAGGTCGATGTGGGGGCATTGGGCAGAATCAGCATGGCATATACGCGACTCTTGAAATGACTGCGATTGCCGGCCGCCATCCTGATCGCCTCTTCAGCAGCCTTATCCGACTGAGGCGAGCCATCGATAGCCACAAGAATTTTTTTTCTGAGATTCAGCACAGTAATCACCTTTCCCTTCTGCGCGCGCTACCGCTGCCATCTGCCCAATAACATTCGTCAAATAAAATTGTAGTGTATTTTTTCATACTTGACAATTATAAAACCATATTCTAAACTTTACCAGTGAGTATCAAAATAGGGCTAATCAGGCAACAATTAATTTTTATCTTTATATTCATGCAGGTTAGATGCTCCCGTTTTATAATTACATTTCACTAACAGGAAGATACCATGGCAAAAAAAGAAAAATCGGAATATCTCATTCAGGCAGTGTCCCACGCTCTCGACCTTCTCGAACAATTTCACGATGAAATCGACGAACTGGGGGTTACCGAACTCAGCAAACGGCTCAAGCTGCACAAGAACAATGTGTTCAGGCTCTTGGCCACACTGGAGTCACGCGGCTATATCGAGCAGAACAAGGTCACGGAAAACTACCGTCTTGGCCTCAAAACCCTTGAGATTGGCCAGACCTTTATCCGCCAGATGGGCCTCCTGCGCCAGTCCAAGCCGGTTCTGGAGGCCCTGGTTAAGGAATGCAACGAAACCACCTACGTTGCAATCCTCAAGGACTTTAACATCATCTACCTGGATGCCGTGGAAACCGATATGACCGTGCGGGTGGTTCCGCGGGTCGGTTCGCGTCTGCCGGCCTACTGTACGGCAGCAGGCAAGATACAGATCGCCTATATGAGTGACGAAGAACTGGAGAACTACCTGCCGACCAAAGAGCTCAAGCGATTTACCGAAAACACCATTACCGACCGGGACGTTCTCAAAAAACAACTCAAGACCATCGCAGAGCAGGGTTATGCCCTTGACAACGAAGAACTGGACGTGGGGGTCAGATGTGTCAGCGCCCCGATCCGCGATTACACCCGCCGGATCATCGGCGCAGTCAGTATATCCGGACCATCCATGCGTTTTCCTGACGAACGCGTGGAAAACGAGCTGATTCCACTGGTAAAAAGAGCGTCCGAGGAAATTTCGACAAAGCTCGGCTTCCAGAAATAGCGCACAACCTTGAACAGTTACGAGAAAAGGCGGCTTTGAGCCGCCTTTTCTCGTTTATTCTTGAAGACCCGCCAGGCATTGGCTAGTATGGGTCAACAGAATGAGGAGCCGAACATGCTGACCTATAAAGTGATCGAACTGGGAACCGTAACCGAAGAGACCATCGAGGAAACGCTGAACGAATGGACCGCCAAGGGCTGGGATTTCAACGGCATGCAGTTCGCCATGCGAGAATCCAGCCGCCGTCCGGCAATGGCCTTTGTGCTGTTTACGCGGGAAGACGGAGACGCACCCCATGCGTGATGACAACACCCTCTACCTGGTTGACGGTTCATCCTATATCTACCGCGCCTACTATGCCATCCGCCACCTGTCCTCTCCTTCCGGCCATCCGACGAATGCCATTTACGGCTTCATCCAGATGCTGCTCAAGCTGCTGAAGGATCATAACCCACAGCATGTAGCTGTTGTCTTCGACGTGGGACGGGTCACGTTCCGCACCGGCCTGTATCCCGAGTACAAGGCCAACCGCGCTGCCATGCCCGATGACCTGCGAGCCCAGGTGGGGCCGATCCGCGAGGTGGTGCGGGCCTTCAACATACCGGCCCTGGAGCTGCCCGGATACGAGGCCGACGACATCATCGGCGCCCTGGCCGCCCGCCACAGTGCCACAGGTGGCCGTGTGGTCGTGGTAACCGGCGACAAGGACCTGATGCAGATCGTAACCGAGCGGGTGACGCTGCTGGATACCATGAAAGGCAAGGCATCCGGCATCGCCGAGGTTTTGGAACGCTTCGGAGTGGGACCGGAACTGGTGCCCGACATACTCGGCCTGGCGGGTGACAGCTCCGACAACATCCCCGGCGTACCTGGCATCGGAGAGAAAACGGCCATCAAGTTGATTCAGCAATTCGGTTCCCTGGATCAACTGCTGGAGCGGGCCGGGGAGGTCAAGGGCAAGGTAGGTGAGAAACTGAGGGAATTCCGCGAGCAAGCCCTGCTTTCCCGCCAACTGGCCACCATCGAACTCAACGTCCCACTGGATGTCACCGCTGAAGAACTGCTCGCCAGCCAGCCGGACACCCCGGCGCTGAACGCCTTCTTCAAACGATATGGCTTTACCACGCTGATCAGGGAAATGACCGCTGTAGCGACCCTTTCGACCGACAACTACCATACCATCAGCACTGCGGATGAGCTGGAAGCGCTGATCATGGCGCTGGAGCAGGCCGGCGAATTCGCCTTCGACCTGGAGACGACCAGCCTCGACCCGCGCCTGGCAGAGATCGTCGGCCTGTCATTCTCCTATCGCGATCACGAGGCGTTCTATATACCGGTGGGACATATAACCACCCCCCACCCTCACCCCAGCCCTCCCCTTCAAGTAGTGGGACAGGCTGGCTTCGACTTCGCTCAGCCAACCGCTTGCGATCAAAGCTCCCTGAGCGGAGTCGAAGGGCAGCTCCCCCGCCGGCAGGTCCTGGAGTCTCTGCGCCCCCTGCTGGAGCGGGCCGACATCCGCAAGGTGGGCCAGAATATCAAGTTCGACATGGAGGTGCTGGCCACCAGCGGCGTACAGGCGGGCGGCATCTGGTTCGACACCATGCTGGCCTCGTACGTGCTCAATCCCGCCCCCCAGAGCAACGGCCTGGACAGCCTGGCACAGGAGCATCTCGGCCACAAAATGATCAGTTACGGCGAGGTAACCGGCAGCGGCAAGGAGAAGAAAAACTTCTCCCAGGTGGCGATTGAGGCTGCCACGCGCTACGCCTGCGAAGATGCCGACGCCACCTGGCTTTTGCGGCAGAAGTTTGAGCCGTTGCTGGCAGAGAGCGGTCTGGACAACCTGTTCCATTCCGTCGAGATGCCGCTGGTGCCGATCCTGGCTGAAATGGAACAGCACGGGGTTTTGCTGGACAGCCAACTGCTGTCCGGGCTCTCGACGGATTTCTCCGCACGGCTGGCGGAGTTGGAGGGGCGCATTTTTTCACTGGCCGATGGCCCCTTCAATCTCAATTCGCCCAAACAGATGGGTGAGGTGCTCTTCGAGCGCATGGGGCTGCAAAGCGGCAAGAAGACCAAGGGCAAGACCGCCCTGTCCACGGACAACGAGGTGCTGACAACACTGGCGGAAGAATACGAGATTGCCCGGCTGATCCTGGACTACCGGGGGGTTGCCAAACTCAAATCCACCTACAGCGACGCCCTGCCGCGCTTGGTCAATCCCCGCACCGGCAGGGTGCACACCTCTTACAACCAGACCGTCACCGCCACCGGCCGGCTCTCATCCTCTGATCCCAACCTGCAGAACATTCCCATCCGCAGCGAAGAGGGGCGCCTGATCCGGCACGCCTTCATCGCTCCGCCGGGTCATAGGATCCTGTCGGCCGATTACTCACAGATCGAACTGCGCGTCCTGGCCCACCTGTCGGAGGACCCGGTCTTCTGCCACGCCTTCGCCCATGACGAGGACATCCACACCCGCACCGCCGCCGAGGTATTCGGCCTGTTCCCCGAAATGGTCACACCCGAGATGCGCCGCCAGGCCAAGACCATCAACTTCGGCATCATCTACGGACAGGGGGCCTTCAGCCTGGCAAAACAGCTGGGTACCGCCCGCAAGACCGCCGAGGAATTCATCAGCGCCTATAAGGAACGCCACAGCGGCGCCATCCGCTTCCTGGACAGCTGTATCAGCCAGGCCGAAACAGACGGCTTTGTTACGACCATCCTTGGCCGCCGGCTGCCGATACCGGACATAAGCAGCAAAAACGGCAATGTACTGGCCTTTGCCCGGCGCAACGCCATCAACTACCCGATTCAGGGTTCGGCCGCCGACATCATCAAGGCCGCCATGATCCGGGTTGATGCCCGTATCAGGGCCGAAGGGCTGCAGAGCCGCCTGATCATGCAGGTTCATGACGAACTGGTGTTTGAGGTTCCCGAAGAGGAGCTGTTGCGGATGGAGCTGCTGGTGGAGCAGGAGATGTCGCGGGCGGTGGAGCTGAGGGTGCCGCTCAAGGTGGATATCAGCCATGGCGCCAACTGGAGCGAGGCGCACTGAAGCGGACTCCTTCAGGGAGCGGGTTCAAAGCCCTTGATGCAGTTTCTGCCGGCCGCTTTGGCCTCGTACATGGCACTGTCTGCGGCGCGGAGCAGTTCCAGTCCGCTGTCGGCGTCCTGCGGATAGGTGGCCACCCCGAAACTGGCTGTGAGATGGATCACCTGGTTGGTATCAGAGAAAAAGTCCGTTGAACGCATCAGCTCCAGCAGTTTTCCCGCCATGCTGACAGCCTGCTGCTTTCCGGTCTGGGGCAATATGAGCACGAACTCGTCCCCGCCGTAACGGGCGGCTTGGTCACATTCACGGATATTTTTGCCGATCAGTCGGCCCAGCTCGCTCAGCATGCGACTGCCCACCAGATGGCCATAAACATCGTTGATACTCTTCAGACGATCCATGTCCAAAAAAACCATTGATAATTCAGTATGATAGCGCTGAGCACGCAGAAATTCGCTTTCTACCAGCGGCCCGAAATGACGCGAGTTGTACAACCCGGTCAGGTCGTCGGTAACCACCAGCTCATTGATGCGGTCGAAGTTGCGGGCGTTGACCAGTGCAATTGCTGCAAAATCGGCAATAGCGGTCAGGATACTCTGGTCGACATCATCAAAAACCAGTTCGTCATAACTGTTGATAAGTTCAATAACTCCAATCACCTGTTCATGAATTTTCAGAGGCACTGCAACGATCGAGCGGGTCTTGAAGGAGAGCTGTTCATCTAAGTGGGTCGCAAAGCGCGGATCCTCGCGTACATCGGCGATCAGCAGGGGGAGGCCATGCAGGGCAACCCACCCGGCGATACCCTCACCCGGTTTCAACGTAACCCCTTTCAAGCGATCCGCCACCGGAGACACGGCAATTTCAAAGCTCAGTTCCCTGCTGTCCTCATCCACCAGCAGAAGCGACCAGGCCTTGGGCTTGATCAGCCGACCCACCTGTTTCATGATCGCCTCTAACACCTCATGCAGTTCCAGGGAGGAGGTCAGCGCCTTGCCGATCTCGATCATTGAGGCCAGTTCGCTGTTACGGCGCTCAACAAGCTTTGCCAATTCGTCAGTAGTGCGGGAGTCCATGGGCAACTTCCTGTAATGCGGGCAGTATGCTTAACGTCTTCTTATGTACCGGCCGGGCCTGGTAAGCGCGAGGACTCCTGTACCGAAGAAACCTGTTGTAATTTTCCTGAAGAATTGTATCGTCATTTCTTGATACTTCTACTACCTCTTTCTACGGAATCTGTCACGCAGAAACCACTAAGCCCTTTATCGGCTCCGGAACGGATGAAAGCCTGCCATGCACCCTGATAAACTCCAGGCCTTTGTTCTCTCAGCTATCGACTATGGCGACAGCGACCGGATCGTATCGCTCTTCACCCTGGAGCATGGCCGGATCAAGGCCTTTGCCCGCGCGGCCCGCAACAGCCGCAAGCGCTTCGGACCGTCACTCGAGCCGTTCGCCCGTATCGACGCCCAGGCGAGGATCAAACCGGGGCTTTCCAGCCTGCAGCAGGCCGACATAGTCTGTATCTACCCTGCCATCCGTTCCGACCTGGCGCGTATCGCCCACGCTCTCTACGCCTGCGAACTGGTGAATGTCATCACCCCGGAGGGGCACCCGCTGCCGCGACTCTACCGACTGCTGTCCGCTTACCTGGATCGGCTGGAAGCGGAAACGGCGGTCGAGGCCGACCGTCGTTTTTTTGAAATCAATCTGCTGAACATCCTCGGCTACCGCCCCGCCCTGGAAACCTGCAGCCGCTGCGACACCCCCTTCAGCGATACCGGGGCACGGCTGCAGGATAGCGGCGAGCCGCTCTGCCGGTTCTGCAGTTCCCAGGGACAGCTTCTCTCTTCTGAAACACTGAGGACACTGGTCTCTTGCCTCAAGACCGGCTCTTTCGGCTTGATCGCTTATTCCCCGGAGTCCCTGCGGCAGGCTGCCGGTCTGCTGGATGCGGCCATAGCCGCCCACGCCGGACGGCGTCTGAAGAGCGTGGAATTCCTTCATCTGGCAACGCCATAGCATTCTTGTCACTGCCAAGATCGACCGCTGCCGGGCACTGTAGATGCTGCTGGGATTTCCCCGAACCCTGATAAAGAGGATTCGTTGGTTCACGAAATAATTTCGAGCCTACTAAAAAACGCAGAAACCTCTTCTACGTTACTTCTAATAAATTCGTTTATCTGGCGGTTAATACTCGTTATAATACGGAGCAGTGAGTGATGCCGCCCAGCCCGGAGAATGAAATGAAAAAAATTCTTGCCGTAGATGACGAGCCCAACATCCTGATGTCGATTGAGTTCATCCTGGAGATGGAAGGGTACGAGGTTCACACCGCACGGGATGGAGAGGAAGCCCTGGAGGTGGCTCAGCGCGTGCGGCCGGACCTGATCCTTCTGGATATCAACATGCCGCGCAAGGATGGTTACGAAGTCTGCAGGCTTCTGAGGGAACGGGCGGATCTGGCCGGCATGAAAGTGATCATGCTGACTGCCAAGGGGCAGCCTCTGGAAAAGAAGAAAGGACTCGAGGTGGGGGCAGACGAGTACGTGACCAAGCCTTTCGGGGCCGAGGATCTGCTGGAGAAGATCCGGGCCATGCTCGAGCCATGACCGCCGCTCACGACACCCGCCCCACCCGCAGGAAAAACGTCCTGCGCCGTCGTATGATCTCCTACCTTCTGCTGCTGGTGGTCGTGCCGATCCTGGGTGCCCTGACAGCCATGTTTTACGTTGTCGGCGACAATTCCCCTGAAATCAACGGCGGGCAGTTCGCGACACTTGTCGTGGTGATCGGACTCC
>JBBQXT010000008.1:0-38099 GCA_038209415.1 Geobacterales bacterium | reverse complement strand
TGTGCAACGTCTAGCAACCCGCGGCGGTGAAGCAGGCGGGCACAGTTTTCAAGGGTGAGCTTTTTCAGTTCCAGCATGGTTCCCTCTGGTGTCTATCCTGGTATTGGTGAAGCCGCGGTTCAATAGTAATAGCTGCCGTTGCATGTGCTGCCCGTGCCGTACCTGTTGTCATCCAACGCTCCGTCCGAGGAAGTTCGTTTGTTTTAAGTGCGGAGTATATATACCACCCCCCTTGCCAGACAACATATTTTTCTCGCCCGGAACAACAAAAACCCCTCGCACTGCAAGGGGTTTTTGTTGTCATCATACATCGGGATAGCGTTTGCTACTCCCTGACGTAGATGTCCATGTCCGATTCATGCACCATGCCCATGAGGCGGGCATATTCGGATTCGATCAACAGGTAGTGGTTATGGGTCTCTGTGGCGTTCAGTTCAAAGACCGCCTTGACGGCCGCGTCCTCAATCTTGGCAGCGGTTTCCCGCAGCGTCTCTTCAAGGTTTTTCTCTCGCTCCATGGCCAATTCCATGGCCTTCTGTTCCGTGAAGTCGCCGTCGATCAGCTTGGTAATGGACGACAACCAGCTGGATTCGTTGTCGGGAGGCGTATTCAGAAAGGCATCCAGCGACGGGATGTCGGAACCGGTATAAATCCTGAAAAACTGGCCGGCATGTTCACGCTCTTCCCGAGCCAGCAGTTCAAAGGTCTTGCGAGCCTCGACGTTCCGCATCTGTTTGGCGCCCAGCTGGTAAAAGTTCATGGCGTCCTTTTCGGTCTGGATGGAGCGCTTGATCGCTTCCTGTACGTCTATACTCATAGTCTGGTCCCTTTCTTGATCGAAGTAGTGACAAAACCATACCAGTTCAGTCCTTTTTGTCAAGCCCTACAATCCATGCCCCGCTTTAATCGGACAGGGCGGTATTCTTGCGTCTAAAGCGGTTGACAGTTCAGCATGAGGGCGTGTAAAAGAATCAGGTAGTTATACCGACTGAACAAGGGGAATCCACCCATGGCACTGGAACCGAACAAGATCATCTATTCGATGATGCGGGTCAGCAAGTTCTACGACAAAAAACCGGTTATCAAGGACATCTCCCTGTCCTATTTTTACGGGGCCAAGATCGGCGTACTGGGCCTGAACGGCTCGGGAAAGTCTTCGCTGTTGCGGATCATGGCCGGGGTGGACAAGGATTTCAACGGACAGGCGGTGCTCTCCCCGGGCTATACGGTCGGCTACCTGGAGCAGGAACCGCACCTGGACGGAACAAAAACTGTCCGTCAGATCGTGGAGGAAGGGGCTCAAGAAACCGTTGACCTGCTGGCTGAGTTCAACGCCATTACCGACAAATTTTCCGACCCGGACGCCGACTTTGAAAAACTGTGCCAGCGTCAGGCCGAACTGCAGGAAAAACTGGACCACCTGGATGCCTGGAACCTGGACAGCCGACTGGAGATGGCCATGGATGCGCTGCGCTGCCCGCCGGGCGACTCGCCGGTTAATGTGTTGTCCGGCGGCGAGAAGCGCCGGGTGGCGCTCTGCCGCCTGCTGCTGAAAAAGCCGGATATTCTGCTGCTGGACGAACCGACCAACCATCTGGACGCGGAATCCGTGGCCTGGCTGGAACATCACCTGCACTCCTACCCCGGCACGGTCATTGCCGTAACCCACGACCGTTATTTCCTGGACAACGTGGCCGGCTGGATCCTGGAACTGGACCGCGGCGAAGGCATCCCCTGGAAGGGCAACTATTCATCTTGGCTGGAGCAGAAGCAGAACCGCCTGGCCGTGGAGGAAAAGACCGCCAGCGAACGCCAGAAGACCCTGCAGCGCGAACTGGAGTGGATCAGGATGTCCCCCAAGGGACGCCACGCCAAGGGCAAGGCTCGTATCAGCTCATACGAGCAGCTCCTGTCGCAGGAAAGTGAAAAGCAGGCCAAGGATCTGGAGATCTATATCCCGCCCGGGCCTCGTCTGGGGGGGATTGTCGTCGAATTCAGCGATGTGGCCAAGGCCTATGGCGACCGGCTGCTGTACGAGGGGCTGACCTTCAACCTGCCGCCGGGCGGGATCGTCGGCGTGATCGGCGCCAACGGGGCCGGCAAGACCACCCTCTTTCGCCTGATCACCGGCCAGGAACAGTGCGACAAGGGCTCCCTGCGCATCGGCGAGACCGTCAAACTGGGCTATATGGACCAGTCCCGCGACGCTCTCAAAGAGGAACAGAGCATTTGGGAGGCGATTTCCGGCGGTGCGGACAGCATCGAACTCGGCAAGATCTCGGTCAATTCAAGGGCCTATGTGTCCCGCTTCAACTTCTCCGGTTCCGACCAGCAAAAGAAGGTCGGCACGCTTTCGGGCGGCGAGCGCAACCGCGTCCATCTGGCATGCATGCTGAAAGAAGGCGCCAACCTGCTGCTTCTGGATGAGCCGACCAACGATCTGGACGTCAACACCATGCGTGCCCTGGAAGAAGCCCTGGAAAACTTTGCCGGCTGTGCCGTGGTCATCAGCCACGACCGTTGGTTCCTGGACCGCATTGCCACGCACATCCTGGCCTTCGAGGGGGATTCCAGCGTGGTCTGGTTTGACGGTAACTACTCGGAGTACGAGGGTGACCGCAGGAAGCGCCTGGGGGCGGCGGCCGACCAGCCCCACCGCCTGAAATACCGGCAATTGACCCGCGCCTGATCGATCTGCCAGCTTCGCACACATGCACCATGAAAGGATAACACCCCCATGTCCTTCACCGGAAACCTGGAACATCTGCCGATTGTCGATGTCGTCCAGCTGATCTATTCAACCAAAAAATCCGGAACCCTCACGATAAAAAGCCTGAAGGGCGAAAGCCAGCTGGTCTTCAGTGACGGATATTTCGTCAGCGCCAATCACCTGAACAACAGCGTCCGCATCGGCCAGATCCTGATTGAAAACAATGTTCTCACCCATGAATGCCTTGAAGAGGCGCTCATTGAACAGAAAAATGCCGGTGCAGCCCGCAAGCCACTAGTTGCGACCCTGATCGAAAGGGGGGTCATCAAACCAGAAGACGCCTACAAAGGTTTGGAAACCCTGATTGAGATGACTATTGTCGAGGTGCTGACTTGGTCCAGTGGCACCTTCTCGCTGGATGTGAACAAGATCGAGATATCCGATGAGTACCGCTATTTTCCGGAGACACTCAAGCAGGAAATACTGATGAATGCGCAGGGGATTCTGATGGATGCCCTGCGCATCTATGACGAGAAGATGCGTGACGGCACCCTGGAGGACATTTTCTTTTCAGCCGTGGAAACAGGAGACGACAATCAGACCGTGACCGCCGACCTGCTCGGCCTGGATGCCATCGACAGCATTACAAAGAGGATTCCCGCTGTTTTCACCGCTCTCAAGATTGATGACCGTTCCGCAGAGCATCGCCTGGTTATCGCGGAGGCGCTGGGAAGCCTGCACCAGAAAGATCAGGATGAGCTGTGCTCATTCCTGACTCAGCTTTCCGCACAATCACCCCGTGGAGAAGGTGCGACACCCCCTGGCACTCTGTCCCTGGCGGTGATCGTGTTCAGCCACGACCCGTTCATCAAGCACGCCATCACGACGATCTGCAGAGGCAAGAACCATATCGTCTTCACGACCGACGATGATGCCAGTCTTGACCTGATCATCGACCAGTCGTTTTCGCGGGACCTGCTGCCGCTCCTGATTGTCGATGACCCCGCATTCATCGGAGCCGGTTATAGCGGAGAAGCCCTGACAGCCCTGTTGCAGTTGAAACGGGACCGGTACCCGCGCATCTCCATCCTGCAGATGAGCACATCGCCGGAAGACCAGACCTTTTTGCCCCATGTGCTGGATGAGGGTACGGATGCAATTTTCCCCCGTCCGGTAGTGGGAGAAGGTGGCGACAGCTTTGTTGCACATATGACCAGCTTTTTACAGTCCTTCAGTTCGGTTCTGGACAAGTCCTTCAACCAGACGGACCGCCAGGCGACCCGCAAGCTCAAGGATTGCATCACAAGCCTTGTTGCACTCAAGGAACCGCCCGAGGTGGCGCGGGAACTGTTACAGTTCACGTCCGGCCTCTTCGAGCGGGCCATGACACTTGTCGTCGGGGCAACGGAACTGACCGCTGAAAAGGGGATCGGCATCAGCGAGGAAAAGGGCGCCGGAATGACGGGACCGCTCATGTTCAAGATCCCGCTCGGGCGGGGCTCGGTGTTTGACGAGGCCATCAGGAAACAGCGGCTGTATTACGGACTCTGTTCCGACGCAACCCTGAAGGCACACCTGTACCGCGCCATCCCCGCGCCGCGCAGTCCCAAGGTCCTGATTCTGCCACTGCTGATGTCCGGAAAGGTCATCGCCCTGATCTATGCCGATTTCGGCCAGGTGACGCCGACTCCGCTCCAGACAGAGCACCTGGAGATCCTGTCCCGTGTGGCCGGTCTCGTGCTGGATAACTCACAGTATCGCAAAAAATTTGAACGATTGACCCAGCAGCACTAGCATCACCCAAAAACCCAATTCAATCGGAGAGGATTGTCATGGATATCAACATGCTGCATCAGATTCTGGACATCGCCTTCCAAAAACAGGTTTCCGATCTGCACTTCGAAGTGGACAATCCGCCGTTTTTCAGGGGCAAGGGCCAGCTGATCCGGGCCAAGATGCCCAACCTGACACCTGCGGACACGGAACTGATCGCGGCCGAAATACTGGGGCAGAACAACCGTCCATTAACGAGCGACCTGAAGGAAGCTGATGCATCATATGCCCTGGACAGCGGCGGGCGCTTCCGCGCCAGCATCTTCCGCCAGAAGGGTCATTTCGGCGTCGTCATGCGGGTCATCCCACCGCATATCGGAACCTTTCAGGAGCTCAACATCCCTGACGTACTGTCGGAAATCGCCGAGGCACCCAACGGGCTGATCCTGATCACCGGCCCCACCGGAAACGGCAAGTCCACCACCCTTGCCTCAATGCTCAGATACCTGAACGAGAACCACAGTTACAACATCATCACCATCGAAGACCCGATCGAGTTTATCTTTACCTCACAGAAAAGCTGCGTCATCCAGCGTGAAGTAGGCATCGACACGGAAAGCTTCAGCCAGGCCCTCAAGTCAGCGCTGCGCATGGACCCGGATGTGATCATGGTCGGCGAGATGCGCGACATGGAAACTATTGACGCCTGCATCAAGGCCGCCGAGACTGGGCACCTGGTTTTCTCTTCCCTGCACACCAACGGTGCCGTTTCAACAATCAACCGCCTGATCGGCCATTTCCCCCCCGAATCCCAGGAGATCATCCGCCAGCGGTTGGCGGACATCCTCGTGGCCACTGTCTCCCTGCGGCTTATCAAAGACAAGACCGGCGAGAACATCCTGCCGGTGGTCGAGATCATGCGCGCCACCACGACCATCCAGGCCTGCATCCGCGAAGGGCGTCTGGACGAGATCGAGAAGCACATAGAAAACGGTGCCAGCCAGTACCAGATGCAGACCCTGGACATGCATCTGCTGGAGCTTTACAAGCAGGACAAAATCACCATTGAAGACGCCAAGCGTATGACACATTCCATGGATTTCGAGCGTAAGGTGATGTTCGAAAGCGAATAACAACATCAGAACCGGGGACTCACGTCAGCTTCAGCAACGAGTTGGCACGCTACCTGCTTTAACGAAAACCAGATCGGTCAGTCCGATGACACCTGCCGGCCCCACCGGACTGCTCATTAACAGCAGCAACCAATCCCAAGTTCATCTGGAGGCACATCGTGAAATGGCTATGTTTCGCTTTTATTTTCGCAGCTGCAACGTCTTTTGCGGCTGTAGGCCCCGAAACCATCAAATTCAAGAACGGGGTCACCTTTCCGCACCATTTGCATCAGGGCTTCCTGAAAAGCGATTGCAAGCAATGTCACCGGAAAGCGGGCCAAGCGCCCGGCAAGATCGAAGGCTTTAGCAAGGACGCCGCGCATAGGCTCTGCAGGACCTGCCACGCCATGAGGAATGCCGGACCGGCCAGCTGCCCGGATTGTCACAAGAAGAAACAATAGCGGGGGAAATACCGGCCAGCAGGATCGCGGACCTGTGAAGCCGGTTTCACGTATTTCGGAGTTGACTATCCCGGCTGATCTCCCGTCAATATGGCTAAATGACGGGGGGCAGCCATTTTTTTTGCGCGCCGGGTGTGATGCCCGATTGTGGTTGAGCAGCGAGCAACGGCCCTGATGCCAGAAACTGAGCGTCAAACGCTCCTCAGCAACACATTGGCACACTAACTGCATTAAAAATTTATTATACAATGCAATTGTTACGCACTGTTTCCGTAAGCGTGCCCACATCTCGCTACAACCCATCCCAACCCTGAATGGAGGCTCTACGTGAAATGGCTATGTTCCGCGTTACTTTTTGTTACTGCTACCTCTTTCGCGGCTGAAAACCCTGAAACCCTCAAGTTCAAAAATGGGGTCACCTTTCCGCACCGTTCACACCAGACCTACCAGAAAAGCGATTGCAAGCAATGTCACAGAAAAGCGGGCCAGGCGCCCGGCCATATTGAGGGTTTTGGGAAGGATGGAGCGCACAGGCTCTGCAGGACCTGCCACGCCATAAAGAATGCCGGGCCGGCCAGTTGCGCGGGTTGTCACAAGAAGGAAGTGGCGGCGAAGTAATCAGGGTCAGGAGGAGTGCGGATCTTTGAGGCTGGCTTTCATGAGAGCGGCAAAGGCTTCGCGTGTTTCGGTGTTGACTATCTCGGCTGACAGCTCGTCAATAACAGCCAATTGACGGGGAGTCAGCCTTTTTTTGCGCGGTACATCTTCTGGCGCCGGCTCGGCACCCTGATCAACCCGGCCGGCCTTCAATACGATTTCCCTGACAACATCCCCCCCCATGCGCTCATTGAGCTTGTCCCGCATCATCGATGTCAGGAAGCGCAGCTCCTGCATCCAGGGACCGCTCGAAACAGCCACGGTGAGAGTCCCCTTGATAATGCGCAGCGGCATGGCCCGGGCTGCAACGACCGGCCCGACCACCTCGGGCCAGAACCGCCAGATGTCGGCCTCGCGCATCCGCTCCGTCAATCCCAGTACGCTGAACTCCTGGCGGGCGACGTCTCCCAATGGGAGAGGAAAGCGCATCCTCTGCCGTTTTACCATGCTATTTTCTCCGGCGGCTGATAATGCCGCCAAAAATCTGTCCGGCCACGGATCCACACACGGTGAGCGGGATAAATCGCAGATCGAGCCCGGCCTTGACGCGTAACATCACGATGAACGGGATCGGCAGGTGAATCAGCAGAAACCACATGAATGAATATTTTTTGTAGTTCTGACGCAGGTATCCGCAGGGGACACTGACGACAAAAGCGAGAACAATGAGTCCGACAATAGTGATCACCGCTTGCATGGCCTGCTCCTTTTGGGCATAGTAGAAACTCGCAGTCCGTTTGTCAATCCGCATGTTAAATCACAGGACCATGGAATGGAGAATAGATTGATGGTTCAGGAAGGCGATTATCTGGCGGTATTCAATTCGGCCCACCGGGTGATGAAAGCTGAAAGCATCCTCAAGTCCCGCGGCATTCCGATCCTGCTCATCCCAGCCCCGCGCCAGCTGATGACCGATTGCGGGCTGGCCTTGCGCATTTGCCCGGATATCAGGGCAGAAGTCATGCGGGTACTGGAACAGGAACAATTACTGCCGGCCTTTGTCAGCAGGTTTGTCAACGGAAGCTATCACAACGAACAGGAACTACACGGAGACGCGTAACCATGGAAACTATAGATTGCAGGAACCTGCCATGCCCGGCACCGGTGATCACCGTCAAAAAGGCCCTGCAGGGACATCGCGAGATCCGGGTGCTGCTTGACGACGGCGCACCCCGTGAGAACGTTACCCGCTTTTCCCGTAACCGCGGATGCCAGGTAACCGAAGAACGGGATGGCAGCGGCTGGATTCTTACCATCAACGGCAATTCCGGCACCATGCAGCCCGCTTCCAGTGCCGTGGTGACAGGCGACCGTGTGTTGCTGATCACCTCCGACCGGCTTGGTGACGGCCCGGAAGAACTTGGCCGGTTGCTGATGAAAAACTTTGTCCACAGCCTGCTTGAAACTGCCGAACTTCCCTCCCGCATGCTTTTCATGAACAGGGCGGTTTTCCTGACTTGTGAGGGCTCGGACACTCTCGAAGCCCTGATAAAGCTGCATGACATGGGGGTCGAGATTTTCAGCTGCGGCCTGTGCCTGGACTTCTTCAATCTCAAGGAAAAACTGCGGGCCGGAGCCACCACAAATATGCTCGCTATCGTAGAATACCTGCTGACATCGGGACTCGTGATAACACTCTAAAACTCCAGTAATCCAAATAGTTCTTGACAGTTTTCGAGACCATACCTTATAGTGATCCCCTTTTAGTAAGTCAGGGATTGTTTTTACGGGTTCGGGCGTAAAATAAACCCTTTGACGCACGTATCCCGTTATCGGGGTAGGCATATTCTGCGTGACGAAATGAAGTAACCTGCGATGTTTGATAGCCTTTCGGAAAAACTTGAGTCGGTCTTCAAAAAGCTTCGCGGTCAGGGGGTAATGACCGAGGACAATATCAAGGACGCCCTGCGCGAGGTGCGCCTGGCACTGCTTGAGGCTGATGTAAACTTCAAGGTTGTCAAAGACTTCGTCGAGAGCGTCCGCATAAAAGCGGTCGGTGTCGAGGTGCTGCAGAGCCTGTCGCCCGGTCAGCAGATTATCCGCATCGTCCACGATGAGCTGGTGGCCGTCATGGGCGGCGGCGGCAGTGACAATGCACTCAACCTGGCGGCCAAACCGCCGGTAGCAATAATGCTGGTCGGTCTGCAGGGCGCCGGCAAGACCACCACCTGCGGCAAGCTGGGCAGGCACCTGAAGGCTTTGAAACGCCGGCCGCTGCTGGTACCGGCCGACGTCTACCGACCGGCTGCGATTGAGCAGCTCAAAACAGTCGGCCGGCAGCTCGGCCTGGAGGTGTTCAACTCCTCTGTTGACCAGAAACCGGTCGATATCTGCATCGCGGCCATGAAATTCGCCGAGCTGAACGGCTATGACACCGTCCTGCTCGACACCGCCGGCCGGCACCAGATTGACGATTTCCTGATGGAAGAGCTAGCGGAGATCAGATCCGTTACGCAGCCCATGGAGATACTCTTCGTAGCCGATGCCATGACCGGGCAGGAAGCGGTCAATGTGGCCTGCGGCTTCAATGAGCGCCTTGAGATCACCGGTGTTGTGCTGACCAAGCTGGACGGCGACGCCAAGGGCGGTGCGGCTCTTTCCATCAAAGCGGTCACCGGCAAGCCGATCAAGTTTGTCGGCCTGGGCGAAAAATTGGACGCACTGGAGATCTTCCACCCCGACCGCCTCGTGTCCCGTATTCTGGGTATGGGTGACGTGCTCAGCCTGGTGGAAAAAGCCCAGTCCGTTTTTGACGAAAAAGAAACCGACCGGCTGCAGCAGAAACTCAAAAAGAACCAGTTTGATCTTGAGGACTTCCTGGCCCAGCTCCAGCAAATCAAGAAGATGGGCTCCATGGAATCGATCATGGGCATGATCCCCGGCATGGGCAAGATGATGAAGCAGATGAAGGGCGCCCAGCCGAGCGAGAACGAGATGAAGCGCATAGAAGCCATCATCCGTTCCATGACACCGGGAGAGCGGGCCAATCACGGCATCATCAACGGCAGCCGGCGCCTGCGCATCGCCAAGGGCAGCGGCACCAGCGTTCCGGAGATCAACCAGCTGCTCAAGCGTTTCACGGAGGCACAAAAGGTTATAAAACAGTTGCAGAAACTCGGGCCAAAGGGTCTTCTCAAAGGTATGGGGGGGTTGGGCAAGGGTATGCTGCCGTTCGGATAAGATACCGTATCACCATATTCATACAAAAACCGCAGAAGGATCAACTCAGGAGGAATCACAATGGCAACAAAAATAAGGCTTGCTCGTGCAGGCGCCAAAAAAAGACCGTTCTACCAAGTCGTAGTAGCAGACGAGCGCTGCCGCAGGGATGGCCGTTTCATCGAAAACATGGGCACCTATGACCCCACCAAGAACCCGGCCGTCGTCAAGCTGAACGAGGAGAAGGTTTTAGCGTGGCTCAACAAGGGAGCACAGCCCACGGACACCGTCAGACAGCTTCTCAAAAAAGCCGGAATCCTGGACAAGATGGCCGCGCCGGCGGCGTAATTCCGATTCCAGATCAAGGATGAAATCAAGGCGGCGAGGATTAAGGCGACGAAGGCGTAGAAATTACTACGTTGAGGAGCCGAAGACGAGCCAACGCGGATAGCGCCTTGATGTGGAATTGGTTTAAGACTGTATTCCATCCCGGTCCGCCGGTCATTTTACGATGAACAGAGGATACGTCATGAAAGCACTTGTTGAAATCATCGCAAAGGCACTGGTCGACGACCCCTCCCAGGTAATAACTGCCGAAGAGATGGAAGAAGACACTCTGGTCATTAAACTGACTGTCGCAAAGGAAGATATGGGTCGCATCATCGGCAAGGAAGGTCGTACGGCCAAGGCGATTCGCACCATCCTTAATGCTGTGGCCACCAAGGACAACAAGAAGGCTATGCTCAAGATTGTTGAATAATGAGTGACCCGGAGGAACTGATCCCGGTAGGGAAGATTATCGACACCCACGGAATCAAGGGGCAGGTCAAAGTCCACTCATACTCGGGCAACGCAGACAGCCTGGTCGCCGCGCGTTCCGTCATGTTAAAGTCGCCCGCTGGGACACTGCGCGAATTTGCCGTAAAAGGCTTCAATGCCAACTCCGGCAGATTCATTATCACCCTGGCGGACCTGGATGACATCAATCTGGCTATACCCCACGTGGGGAGCGAAATCTGCCTGAAACGCTGCCAGCTCCCTGAACTGGATGCGGACGAGTATTACTGGAGCGACCTGATCGGTCTGCAGGTCGTAACCGAGGATGGCACACCGCTGGGAAGCATTGCCGATATATTTGAAACCGGCAGCAATGATGTCTATGTGGTCAGGGGCGGCGAACGCGAATACCTGATTCCGGCCATTGCAGAAGTTATCAAGTCGATCGATCCGGCAAGCGGAAAGGTTGTCATTACACCGCTAGACGGCCTGCTCGACTTATGAAATTCGACATACTTACCCTGTTTCCCGGGATGTTCGCCGGACCGTTTGATGAAAGCATCATCAGGCGGGGCAGAGATAAACAGCTCATTGACATTGCCATACACAACATCCGCGACTGGGCGGTCGACCGCCACCAGACCACCGACGACGCACCCTATGGCGGCGGCGCCGGCATGGTGATGAAGGTCGAACCCCTGACCGCCTGCATCGAAGCGGTCAAGGCGCTCAACCCGGCTTCGACCGTCGTGATGACCTCCCCCCAGGGACGGCGCCTGACCCATCGGACGGCTGCGGAGCTGGCCGAACGTGCAGGACTGATCATTGTCTGCGGTCGCTATGAGGGCATCGACGAACGCGTTCGGACCCTCTGCATCGACGATGACATCTCCATCGGTGATTTCGTCCTGTCGGGCGGAGAGATCGCTGCCATGACTATCGTAGATGCGGTGACGCGTCTCATCCCGGGAGTTCTCGGCAGCGATGAATCGGCAGAGACCGACTCGTTTTGCGACGGACTGCTGGAGTATCCGCAGTACACACGACCGCCCGAGTTCAGAGGCTTGACGGTTCCCGAGATTCTGCTTTCCGGGAACCACGAACTGATCAGGCGCTGGCGCAGGCGTGAATCGCTGCGCCGGACGCGCCTGCTTCGACCGGATCTGATGTCTGAGATCGCCCTGACGAAGGAAGACCGGAAACTCCTTGCAGAACTGGATCAAGACCATGGCGCACCCTGTTGCTAATCTGGCCATAGCGCTACTGCACTACCCGGTCTACAACAAGCTCGGCGAAGTTGTTACCACCGCCCTGACCAATCTGGATCTGCATGACATTGCACGCTCTTCCAGGACATTCGAGCTTGACCGCTTCTATATTGTGACTCCGTCGCACGATCAGCGGGCACTGGCACAGCGCATAACAGGACACTGGCAGGATGGCTGGGGCGCAACCTACAACCCCGACCGCAAGGCAGCACTGGATATTGTCAGGGTCTGTGAGACGCTGGATGCCGCACGGGCAGATTTCCAGTCCGGATTTACGGAACCGGTCAAGACTGTCATTACCGGCGCCGCCAACCGGCCGGGGAGCATCACCTGCCGGGAACTCAGGCAGATGCTTGATACTCCTGAAAAACCATACCTGCTTTTGTTGGGAACCGGATGGGGACTGACGCAAGAATGCTTTCAAAAAGCGAATTACATCCTTGAACCAATAGCGGGTGCCGGCCAATACAATCACCTCTCGGTCCGTTCGGCAGCGGCGATCATGCTCGACCGGCTAAGAGGAACACCATAGAGATTCACACATCCATAAACAAAGAGAGACGTAGAGGAGAAATCAAGCAATGAACACTATCGATTTTCTGGAATTTGAACAGATGAAGAAGAATGTCACCCTTTTCAAGGTCGGTGATTCAGTCAAGGTGCATGTCAAGATCATCGAGGGCGACAAGCAACGTATCCAGGTTTTCCAGGGTGTCGTTATCGGCCGTCAGAACGGCGGAATCCGCGAGACCTTCACGGTCCGCAAGATTTCCAACGGCATCGGCGTCGAGAGGGTTTTCCCGCTCCACTCACCGATCCTGGAGCAGATCGAAGTCATAACCCGCGGTCACGTCCGCCGCGCCAAGCTCTACTACCTGCGCAAACTGCGCGGCAAGGCCGCCCGCATCCGCGAACGCAAGTACGTCAAGGCTGTCAAGGCTGCATAAGACCAAAAGCCCCGCTCCGCGGGGCTTTTTTCTTTTCAGGGGTATCGCGGATGATACAGGCAGAACTGTTTTCTCATACGCCGGTTGACCTGCTCTCCTTCGAACGGCAGACCGGCAATCGAGGATTCCGGCTGATCGCCGGCATCGACGAGGCCGGTCGCGGCCCGCTGGCCGGACCTGTTGTCGCAGCGGCGGTGATCCTGCCTGTTGGTCTGCACATCGCTGAAGTCAATGACTCAAAAAAACTCTCCCCCGACAAACGTGAACGCCTGTTCGATGTCATCATGGCCCAGGCCGTTGCAGTCGGCGTCGGTATGGGGTCACCGGAACTGATCGACCGTATCAACATCCTTCAGGCCACGCGCCATGCCATGCTGGTGGCCGTTTCCAACCTCACACCCCAGCCGGATTACATCCTGATCGACGGCATCAGCACCATAGACTCAGCCATCCCCCAGAAAACCATAAAAAAGGGCGACTCCCTGTCCCTCTCCATAGCCGCGGCCTCGATAATAGCCAAAGTCACCCGTGACCGGCTCATGCGGGAGCTGGACAGGATTCATCCCGGATATGGCTTCGCCGGCCACAAGGGTTACGGCAGTGCCTCCCATATGGAAGCGATCCGCCTTCTGGGTCCCTCCCCAATCCACCGCCTGAGCTTTGGCGGCGTCAAGGAACATGTACCATGCCCCTCTTCCTGATCACCTTCCTGTCGCTGTATGGCGGCATGCACGTCTATGCTTTCGTCAGGCTGCGCGGGACGTTCTCGCCGGGGCAGACGGCGCAGGCCCTCCTGGCGGGAGCTCTGCTGTTGATGACGCTCGCCCCGCTGCTGGTGCGCCTGGCCGAAGGTGCCGGACTTGAGCGAACCGCCGCCTGGATCGCCTGGCCGGGCTATATCTGGATGGGAAGCATCTTCATCTTCTGTGCGACCCTGCTGGCAGCAGATACACTCCGGGCAGCAGCCTGGATCGCACATCAATTCTACGGAACCGCTATTCCCGGATTCCTGACGGCAGCCATCACCTGCGAAACAGCCCTGTTGATTGCACTGCTTGCCAGTGGCTACGCCCTGTATGAGGTCCGCAGTATCAGGACAGAACATGTTGCCGTGACTACGGACAAACTCCCACCGACTGTGCGCAGGATCAGGATCGTGCAGATAAGCGATGTCCACGTGGGGCTGCTGTTCCACGAGTCCCGGCTGGAATCGGTCCTGCAGGCGGTCCGGGCGGCACATCCCGACATCCTGGTCTCAACGGGCGACCTGGTGGATGGACGACTGTCACGAGAAGACGTCTTAAAACACCTGGATAAGATGGCCGCAATGATTGCCGCAGTGCCGACAAAAGGCGGAAAGTTCGCGGTAACCGGCAATCACGAGTACTACGCCGGGCTTGAACAGGCTCTGGCGTTCACCCGCAAAGCCGGATTCACGGTGCTTCGCAACCAGTCTGTGTCTCTCCCTGAAGGGATTACCATCAGCGGCGTCGATGACGCTGCCGGGCGGCGCGCGAACCTGCCGGCTGCCATGGAGCCCGAGGCAGAACTCCTGCGGTCCCTGCCCCAGGGGCAATTCCAGCTCCTGCTCAAGCATCGCCCGCTGGTTGCCGCGACAATTTTAACCTGCAGTTGTCCGGTCACGTCCACAATGGTCAGATATTTCCCTTCAACCTGCTGGTGCGCCTGAGATTCCCCATTCCCTGCGGTACGAGTACAACTGCCAATGGCTCCCTGATCCACGTCTCACGCGGCAGCGGCACCTGGGGCCCGCCCATGCGGCTGTTCGCCCCGCCGGAAGTAACCGTGATAGACATCAGTAGCGCATCCACCGGCAGATGACACCAGCAGTGTGACTTATTCCGATTTCAAATCAAGGATGAAATCAGGGATGAAATCAAGGCGGCGAAGATTGAGGCGACGAGGCGTACAAATAGTACGCTGAGGAGTCGAAGACGAGCCAACGCGGATAGCGCCTTGATTTGGAATTGGAATTACTTGAGATAGAACCGCACCGCCCGGTTGTGCTCATCCAGGGTGCGGGAAAACTGGTGGGTGCCGTCCTGACGGGCGACAAAATAGAGGTACTGCGTGGTGGCCGGACGCAGCGCCGCTTCAATCGCATCGGCGCCGGGGTTGCCGATAGGTCCCGGAGGGAGTCCCTTGACCAGGTAGGTGTTGTAGGGCGAGGGTCGATCGATGTCAGCCCGGGTAACCTTGCCGGCAAAGGCTCGCACCCCGTAGACCGCCGTAGGATCGCTCTGTAGCGGCATGCCGATCCGCAGCCGGTTATGGAACACGGAAGAAATCAGCGGTTTTTCCTCACCGGAGACCGCCTCTTTTTCTATCAGCGATGCCAGCGTAACAACCGCATGCCGGGAAAGTCCCGCCGCCCCACCCTTATTGGCTGTCAGTTCTGCATATCTCTTGCGGGACTGTTCAACCATCTGTCCGATCAGCTGTTCAGCATTTCCGCCGCGTGACAGGTTGTAGGTGGCCGGATACAGATACCCTTCCGCCGAAGCCTCACTCACACCAAGACGGACCAGCAGGGTCCGGTCACGACATTTTCCCAGAAATTCCGTTCGGCTGAAATAGCCTTTCTGTTCCAGCAATTCTGCCGCCTGGAAGATGGAATAGCCCTCCGGCAGGGAGAACTTGCGGTAGTCGACGTCTCCTGAAACCAGTTTCTTCAGAATGACATCCGGCGTCATACCGTCATTGAAGCGATACTCTCCGGCTTTCAAGCGATGAGCCTGCCCACGCAGGCGCGTGACTAACACAAACTGCCAGCTGCTGCGGATAATGCCGCCGGATTTGAGTTCAGCGGCCAGCTTGCGAATACCGCTGCCGGGGGGAAAGGAAATGTCCCGGGCAACATCGCCGTTGCCCGGCGGGGAAAACAGACAAAGCAGGTACCAGAACAGCAGCAGACCCAGGCAGATGCGGACCGCGCTCACAATCAAGGTTTTCGGGGATGAGTAGTCAGAAAACATGGCGCCATTATGTTGCCAAAGTTGCTGTGAGTCAAGTCCGGGCAGCACATGGGAGCCTTTCGTGGTATACTGTTTTTTGAGATAACTCCAAAAACTTGAGGCATTCCATATCGTCCGGATTACGGTCCGGCTGCAAGGGGCTTGCAAATCAGGCAGCAAGCAGAAGACATCTGACACCAGCAGAGGAGATTTACGTGCAGCCATCACACTATCCGGAAGCGGTCAATTTGCCGTTCAATTTTTCCGCGGTGAAATCCGACCTGGAACTTCGTGCGCCCGGCCCGGCTCTGCCGGCTGAAGAGGGCACCTGGGTCATCATTCAGGGCAACAGCGCCGTGCTTGAAGAAACGCACACCGGCCTGATACTGCCGCATGGCCTGCGACCGGCCTGGCTGGCAGCGCAACAGACCGTGCTCTGCATCGGTACCTGGATGTACAAACCGCTGTATGCCGTGACAATAAGCAACAACTTGGCATTGTCAGCGCCCATGGTGGCCGAACCCTTTAACGCCGCTCAAGAGCGCATGGACATTCGAACCCTGACCCTGGCGGGCCTGGCCAAGCAGATCCTGCACTGGGAACAACAGAGTCGTTACTGCCAGCGTTGCGGCGCTAAGACTGGGCGCATCAGCGCAAGCTGGGGCAAACGCTGCACTGCCTGCAACGCAGAGCACTATCCTCACATCCACCCCTGTGCCATCGTACTGGTAAAACGCGGCCATGAGCTGTTGTTGACCCGCAAGACGGAATGGACACCCGGCAGATACAGTCTGGTGGCCGGATTTCTCGATTTTGGTGAATCCCTGGAAGAATGCGCCATCCGGGAGGTGAAAGAGGAGACCGGCATCTCAATTTGCAACGTCCGCTATGTGGGCAGCCAGAACTGGCCCTTCCCGGCTCAGCTCATGGCCGGATTCGTTGCCGATTTCGCCGGAGGGGATATCTGCGTCGATCACAACGAACTGGAAGATGCCCGCTGGTTTCCCGTCGATGCACTCCCCGATTTACCGGCCCGACGCAGCATCGCCCGCTGGATCATCGACCACTTCAAATAGTTCCCGCAGCACCCCATTTGAGGCAGTTTGCCAGAAGGGTCATCGGGTAAAATCCTCTTATTTATGGCACGTTACGCTATGGCATACTCTTTGCGACTCAGTCAGGCAGATAGCAACATTAAGCACCGCCCGCATCCGGGCAGGGAGGCACATATGAAACGGATCATCTTGATATGCCTGCTGTTGGTAGTTACCATTCCACGCTGGTCAGCGGCTGCGGTCATAGGACCGGCACGGATACGTTTCGTGGATGGAGACACGCTGTTTCGTGCGCCTGACAGCGATGAATGGCTGGCAGCCTCTGTCAACACACCGCTTGACGAGGGAGATGCCATCTGGTGTCCCGACGGCAGCAGAGTCGAGCTTCAGCTTCCGGATGGAACGGTCGTTCGGCTGGATGGTGGCTCACAGCTTGACCTGCTCGCCAACGAAGACGGCTTCATACATCTGCATCTGGCCAGTGGACACCTGTACCTGAGAACAGCCCAGAACATCAAAGACAACTCGCTTCAGATCGACGCCGACGACACCACCGTGCTTCCATCGGCACGAACCCGCCTGCGCTTAGACATGCTGCCGGACAATCAGGAGGATGTCGCCATCACCAAGGGGTCAGCCTATGTGGAAGGCAATGGCAGCCGGACACGGGTACGCGCCGGGGAGCAGATCCTGCTCGAAGAGGGGCACAACGAATTATTGCCGCTCAACCCGGCTGATAGCTGGGAACTCTGGAATGTGAATCGTGATCGGGCACAGTCCCGTTCAGCCAGGTCAGATTCCTACCTGCCCAATGAACTGCGCAGCTACTCCGCGGAGCTTGATACAAACGGCTCATGGGTGAGTGTACCCGAGTACGGCACGGTCTGGAGACCGACCGTCATCGTCTCCAATGACTGGGCCCCCTATCGCAGCGGACGCTGGATCTGGAGAGGCGACGACTACGTCTGGCTGTCGTCAGAAACCTGGGGCTGGGCGCCGTATCACTACGGTCGATGGGCTGTTGTCAGTGGTTTCGGTTGGTGCTGGGTGCCGCCCGTCCGGGGCGATGTGTACTGGGGCCCCGGCTATGTAGGATGGTACCGAACCGGAACCCAGGTCGGCTGGACACCACTGGCTCCCGGAGAGACCTTTTACGGACGCAGATACTATGGCCGTCAAAGCGTCAATATTACTACTGTCAACGTCAACACCACCAACATTGTCTACAGGAACCGCAATAACCGCGGCGGCTTGACCGTCCTGCCGCAAAACGATTTTCTGAGAGGGCGAACCGCCACTCAGCAACCTGCCAGAAATTCATCGGCCGCGGTATCGGTTTCAGTCGGCAGCCCCCGCATTCAGCCGCTGCGTGAGACACGTATGCCGATAATTAATCAAGCTCCTCCACGGGTTGTTCCTCCCCGGATAGAGCAGCGTGACACCCGTGAACTGCGCAACAAGTTCCCGCGCGTGATGCCGGAAGCGGATGCACAACGACGCAGACAGCAGCTGTCTGCGGATCCTTCCGGCCGTACGCCACAGATCAGGGAAAAAACAACCACTCACCCAGTCGTTGTGCCGGCAGAACGTGCAGCAACGCCGGTGTCACAGCCGCAGCAGCAGCCGGCTACCCAGCAGCGCGAAGAGCGCCGGCAGAGACCCGCTACGCCGCAAGCGCCTGCCCAACCGGTGCCGCCTGTTCCGCAAAGCCTGCCCCCGGTTTCCCGAGCGGTCCCCCTGCGTATCGAGCAGCCACGACGACCAACCGCCACTCCGGCTGACGACCGCAGCCGGCCGGCGGTAGCCGGGCCACGCGGAGAAGGGCGACAGGGCACAACGACCGCTCCGGCGGCAACTCCGCCGCAGGCGGGAACGGCTCCCCGGGCTGGTCAGCCACGTCGCGAGTCAGCCCCGCGAGAGAAGCAACAGAGAAAGGTCTGGAAAGTCACAACGCCGGAAAACGGCAACGAGAGAGACAACCGGGGTAGAGAACGCAGGGAAAGATAGCCGCGAGTTCAATCCTTATGGACAGCATGCCTATGGGCACACAGAGCAAATTTAACCAGCCGGAACGCACCCCGTGGACGGATGACATGTGGGGCGGACTGGCAGCCATGCTGGTTGCGCTCCCCTCATCGGTTGCCTTCGGCATCCTCATTTACACGGCGCTCGGGCCGGAATACGCCGGACAAGGGGCCATGGCCGGCCTGCTGGGGGCCGCCGCCCTCGGAATCGTAGCGCCGCTGTGCGGGCGGACCGGCGGGCTGATATCGGCACCCTGCGCTCCGGCGGCCGCCATCCTGACAGCCCTGATTGCCGGATTGCTGTCCGGCGCGGGCGGGTCACGGCTCGAACCGGCGGCTATCATGCCGCTCATAGCCCTGACCGCTCTGCTGTCAGCACTGTTCCAAACCCTGTTCGGCATCATCGGCGGCGGCAGCCTGATCAAATTCATACCCTACCAGGTTGTAAGCGGCTACCTTTCAGGGGTGGCCCTGCTGATCGCCATTGGACAATTACCCAAACTGCTCGGCCTTCCCAAGGACATCCATCTCGCCCAGGGTCTTTTAGCGCCGGAGATGTGGAAATGGCAGGGCCTGGTGGTGGGGATCGTCACCATGGCCGTCATGGCGGTGGCGCCGCTGGTCACCAGGCGGATACCGGCCGTCATACTCGGCCTGTTTGGCGGAATAATCGCCTATTTCGCCCTGGCACCCTTCTCTCCCGCCCTCCTTGAACTGCACGGAAACCCGCTGATCATCGGCCCATTGCAGACCTCCGGCTCATTTATGGATGCCAGCAGCGATCGGATGCGTTCGCTGCTGGCGGTGAACATAAGCTCCCTGAACCGGGTTCTGATTCCGGCCCTGACCCTCTCTGTTTTGCTATCAATCGACACCCTCAAGACCTGTGTCGGGCTGGACGCCCTGACCCGCAGTCGTCACAACTCAAACCGAGAACTGATCGGTCAGGGTCTCGGCAATCTGGCCTCGTTTCTGTTCGGCGGCATACCGGGCTCAGGGACCATGGGACCAACCCTGGTCAATGTTGCCAGCGGAGGACGGATGCCCAGGTCAGGGGTCTTCGAAGGAATCCTTGTTATCCTGGCTCTGGCGCTCTTGAGCCGTCTGATCGCCTGGGTGCCGATCGGGGCACTGGCCGGCATCCTGTTGATGATCGCCTGGCGCATGTTCGACAGGAACATGTTCCGCCTGCTGCGCTACCCGGCCGGCAGGCTAGATTTCTGCGTAATCGCCGGGGTGGTCATGGTCGCGCTGACCGTAGACCTGATTGCCGCCTCGGGGGTCGGCGTCGCACTGGCAATCCTGCTCTTTATCCGCGATCTGGTACGCGGCTCGGTCATCCGCCGCAAGCGCTATCTCAGTCAAATGTCCTCCAAGACCCGCCGTGAACCCGCTGAACGCGAGATACTCAATCGTGATGGAGATCAGGCAGTCTTCTGCGAACTGCAGGGCAACCTGTTTTTCGGCACGACCGACCAGCTCTTCAGCCAGCTTGAGCCTGATCTCAGAACCCGGCGCTTCCTGTTGCTGGACATGCGTCACGTTCAGTCCATCGACTATACCGCTGTTCACCTCTTCGAACAGATGCACGCCATGCTAGCGGAACGGGGCGGCCAGCTGCTGTTCAGCGGCATGCCCTCCGGAATTCTGGAACAACGGGATTTCGAACGTTATCTGGCCCAGATGGGACTGGTGCGCAAGGGAGACGGGGTCATGATCAGCGAGACCCAGGACAGCGCCCTGGAATGGATGGAGGAACAGATCCTGGCGGAGGCCGGACAGGTCAAAAGAGACGAGGAGCGGCTCTTCGATTTGAAAGACTTCCGGCTGTTTCGCGAGTTCGATGAGCAGGAACTGGCGGCGCTCTCGGCCTGTATCGGTGAACTCGCGCTGAAACAAGGCCAGAAGGCCTTTTGCAGCGGGGACCAGGGGGATGAACTCTATCTGGTGCGTCGTGGCAGCCTGCGGGTGCTGCTGCCGCTGGAGGGGGGCAAGTTTCATCACCTGGCCACCATCTGCCAGGGTGGCCTAACCGGTGAACTGGCCTTCCTGGACCGGGGCGTCCGCTCAGTCGATGTGGAAGCCAGGGCGGACACCGACCTGTACGTCCTCTCGCGCTCGCGCTTCAACGAGCTGGCCCGGGCCAATGCTACCATGGGAGTGCAGGTCTTCGCCCGGCTGGCCCTGTCCATCGCCGAGAGCCTGCGCCAGAACGATGCGGAGTTGCAGGATCTGGAGGAACGCTGATCCGTCCGGACCGTTTCAGTCACTCATGAAAAAAGGGCACCCGGTCTTAGCCGGATGCCCTTCTGATTGTATACTGACAGGGGATGTTAGGGGATCAGCACCTTCATCAGCTTGTGTCCCTCCAATACCAGCCCGGTAGAGGCGGCTTGTGTCTCATCATAGGAGGCGGCACCATTCCCCGGTTCTTCCCCACTGCGGTAGATGATGAACGGCACCGGGTCGGAGGTATGCGTCATCAGCCTTACCGGTGTCGGATGATCCGGTGTGCAGAGGATAACGTAGTCAGCGAACTTTTTGATCCCCTCCAAAATCGTCCCGACCACCTGACTGTCAAAATCCTCGATAGCCTGGAGCTTGTGGTCCATCCTGCCGGCATGCGAGGCCTCATCCGGCGCTTCGACGTGCACATAGACAAAGTCGTGCGTCTCCAGCGCCGCCAGGGCGGCCTGGGCCTTGCCCAGGTAATTGGTATCGATGTAACCGGTAGCGCCTTCTACGTTGATCACATCCAGGCCGGCACAGATGCCGATGCCCTTGATCAGGTCCACTGCCGAGATAACCGCACCGGACATGCCGAACTTCTCACGGAAAGGGGCGATCCTGGGTGTCTTGCCCTGTCCCCAGAGCCAGATCGAGTTGGCCGGCAGATGCCCTTCCTCCACGCGTTTGACATTCACCGGATGGTTATGTAACACCATCTGGGCATGGTTCATGATGTTGTTCAGGGTGTCGGCGCCATCACCTGTGGGCAGGTAATCCAGGATGGACTTGCCGGTGATATCGTGCGGGGGCGTCCCCTTCATGCCGTCCTTACCGCCCCTCCAGACCATCAGATGGCGGTAGCCCACCCCGGCGTGGAACTCGAACGCGGCGTTGCCCAACTCCTTCTGCAGCGTTTGAACCAGTTCGTGCGCCTCGGCAGTCGAAATGTGTCCGGCGGAGAAGTCCTGCATGTAGATTGAGCTGCCTTGCGGCTTGAGTGTGATCAGATTCATGCGGAAGGCAACATCGTCCGGCCCGAGACTGACACCCATGCTGATGGCTTCCAGAGGGGAGCGGCCGGTGTAGCAGGTGCGCGGGTCGTAGCCGAAGACCGAGAGGTTGGCCACGTCGCTGCCGGGCGGCAGGCCGTCGGGAACCGTGTGGGCCAGGCCGACCCGGCCATGCTGCGCCATGAAATCCATGTTCGGGGTAGCTGCCGCCTGGAGCGGCGATTTATTGCCCAGTTCGCTGTAGAGTAAGTCCGACATGCCGTCGCCGAGGAGTATGATGACCTTCATATATGCCTTTCAGAACAAGATAACGGACATCTTAGTTTCCGAATCACGCGCTTGTCAACCTTCCTGGCTGAACCGGCTGCTATTTCCTGACAAATATCTCCCGGGCCAGATTGGTATCTATGGCAAATTCTGAATATCCCACCCGGAAGATATAGGAAGGGAATGACTGCACCAGGGTGATCTTGTTGCCGGGCAGAACACCCATGGCCATCAGCTTCTGCATCTTCTTGTTATCCTCGGTCTGGATGTAGGCAATCTCGCCCTGCTGACCTGATTTGAACTCGGTCAGCGGGACAATTCCCAGGTCACCCTGGGCGCGGGCATCGTCACAACACGTACCGGGCGGAATGGGTTTGCCGTGGGGGCAGGTTGCGGGATGATTGAGCATGGTGCAGACCTTTACATCGGCACCCTCGTTGAGCAGGTGTTCAAACTGGCAGGCCTTGTCCTCCCCTTCATCGCCACGAATATTGAGGACATCCATCATCAGCCTTTCCGCCAGACGATGGCGGCGGATGGTAACCTTCCCTTCCTCGCGCCCTTCCGGACGGAAGTAGACCATCCCCTTTCGAACCTCTATCAAGGCTTGACCAGTCAGCTCCCGATAGACCGGATCGTCGGCCGGAAAAGCCATTTTTTCAGGGTCGAGAAAGACCTGCCCCTCCTCCTCCACCGCCACCCACAAGGCCTCCAGGACCTCTTCCGCTTTTTCGGACAGTTTCATTGCTTGTCTCCTTTGCCATGCACATTCTTTTTGAAGATCTCTTTCAGTTTTCCGACAAACGCCGGTTCCTGAGGGTTCTTGTAGTTGCAACGGGGACAATGTACGCTGTGGCAACCGCCGGGGCAGCCACCGCAGCCCTTCTTGCCGGCGCTTTCATCAAATTCGTATCCACAGAAGCCGCAGATCATGGTGTTCTCACCGTACTGTCCCCTTCGACTGCTCTCCCTTCGACTCCGCACAGGGAACAATCTAGCGTCGGCTGAGCGGAGCCGAAGCCTACGCCAGTAGACCCGTCAGCAGCAGAAACTTGTTCAGTAGATACCCGCTGCCATAGGCAAACAAACTCACGAAAACGCCGATGGAGGTGGCAGTCTTCCAGCCGCGCTCGTTCTTCATCACCAGAAACTGGGCCACACAGGGTATGAAGAGGGTCAAGGTCACCGCCGCCACCGTCAGTTGGCGGGCATCCATCAATCCCTTGGCCTGCAGGTCGTAGAGTCCGGCCGCACCGTAATCGCGACGGAAAAAACCGAAGATAAAGGCCACTGCCGTTTCCTTGGGCAGACCAATGGAGGCCATCACCGGAGTCATGGCGACGATCATTTTATCGAAGAAACCGGTTATCTTGCCCAGCCAGAGCAGCACCGAAGCCAGGATGAACAACGGTAGAATTTCCATGAAATACCACTGCATACGCGTGTAGGTTTTGGTCAGAACGTTACCGAGCTGGGGCAGGCGCATGGGCGGAAGTTCCATGTAGAACATGGGCGCCTCACCCGGCATTACCTTGGAAGCCAGCAAACCGACGACGATGAAGAGCACCAGCATGCACACTCCCCACACCATCAGCGACCCCGGGGCCTTTGCCAGGAGTCCCAGTATGACGCCCAGCTGGGCTGAACAAGGTATCGCCAGTGCCAAGAGCAATGTGGCGATGATCCGTTCACGGGTTGTCTCCAGGGTCCGTGTCACCATAGTTGCCATGGTGTCACAGCCAAAACCCAGCACCATCGGGATAACCGCCCGACCAGACAGGCCGATATATTTGAACAGGCGATCCACAAGCAGCGCCAGGCGCGGAAAGTAGCCCGTATCCTCCAGGAAGGAGAAGAAGATGAAGAAGGTAGCCACGATCGGCAGAATGATGCCGACCGCATAGCGAATACCCAGGGTGATGATGCCGTATTCCCCGACAAACAGCTCCTGGATGACCACCCAGGGGATCAGACTCTTCGTGATATCCGTGATCCAGGGGTTGAGCCGCTCCACAAAGATCTGTTTTTCCAGAAGGTCGACCAGCGTTCCCGCGCCGAACTGGCCCACGAACTTGTAGAGACCGAAGTAGAGCACAATCAGCAGCAGTGGTATGCCGGTCAACGGCCGTACCGAAAGGGTCGAGAGGCGTTCACCCAGGGTGATCACCCGTTTTTCAGGCGCAACAATAACATCCTTGATCAGCTTTCGGACAATATCCTTGCGCTCCAGAGAAAGGTCCAGGTGAAACGATTCACGTCGTTCAAAGGAGATCTCGCGCACCTTTTCGGCCAGCTCCGCATACCCGTCACGGTCCCACTCCTTGAACAGGGCGGTGATCTCATCATCTTGCTGCAGCAAAAGCAGGGCCAGGGACTGGGGCGACATGATGTAGGAACCGCTCATATGCTGCGTCACCTGGGCAATGTCATGCTCCAGCAGACGGCTGTAGGTAAATTTATTCACGGTAGCGTGCCCATGGGCGGCCACGGCATTGCGAATCTCGTCCAGACCCCGCTTGCGGGCAATGGCGGCGCCGATCACCGGTATCCCCAGGCGCTGCCGGAGCAGTTCCAGATCGATCGAGATCCCCATCCGCTCAGCCTCATCCATGATATTGACCACCAGAATAACCGGCAGGTCGGCCTCGATCAGCTGGATCGTCATGGCCAGCATCCGCTCCAGATTGCGGGCGTCAAGCACATGCAGCACCACATCAGGCGTTTCCTTGAGCAGGATCTCCCGGGCGACCCGCTCCTCCTCGGTAATTGTATGGATCGAGTACATACCGGGGGTATCGATCACCTGCCACGTTTCACCACCAATAACGGCGCTGCCCCGCGAAACCTCCACCGATGTCCCCGGATAGTTGGATACAGTGACGTAAGCACCAGTCAAGGCGTTGAAGAGGACACTCTTGCCTACATTGGGATTGCCCACCAGGGCCACACGCTTGACAGCCCCTTCAACCCGAGCTGTTTCCGGTTGCGTAGTAGTGCTGCTCGTTGCCATTCAGTACATCCTTTCCTGCTTTTGATTCTCATTTTCAATTCAAGAGTAAAAAAACACCCTCACCTTCTTTGTGAGGGATGGCACAAACGCCCGGTTATCTGCGGCACTTGGCGCACAAACCGTACATTTCAAGCTTGTGGCTTCTGATCATAAAACCGTGCCGCGCGGCAATTTCGTCCTGAAGCTTCTCGATGGTCTCGTTCTTAAACTCGATTATGGCATTGCAGCCGGTACAAACCAGGTGGTCATGGTGCTCGCCGACCAGCACATGCTCGTAGCGGGTCTGACCGTCGTGCAGCAGGACTTCCCGCGCCAGACCCGCCTCGACAAACAGCTTGAGGGTACGGTAGACGGTGGCCTGTCCGACACCGGGGTTGCAGGCCTTAACCTTCAGATACAATTCTTCGACACTGACGTGCTGGTGGGTGGACAGGAAGACATCGAGGATACAATCACGCTGGCGAGTGGAACGCAGCCCCTTGCTGGCGGCAAACAGATTGAACGTTTTTTTCTTTTCCTGGATCATTCTGCCCCCCGGCCTTATTGAACATGAAAATCAATATAAAGAAGCTGCTCCTGCCTGTCAAGCAGATTCCATACATACCAGGAATCCAAGTAACTGCTTGACATATAACATTCAATGCTGTTACGTTAGCGAAAGAAAAGTGCTGTTCCCGGAAAATCACGTCAACGTAAGCCCCGGAATTACTCCGGGGCTTTTTTGTATCAAAACAGAAAGAAGGAGTTTCATGGATTTCAAGACATTCAATTTTCATCCCCAAGTCGAAGCCGGCGTTGTAGCGGCCGGCTACACTACACCGACACCGATTCAGGAGCAGGGCATTCCGCCCGTCATGCAAGGCCTGGACGTCATGGGCCTGGCCCAGACCGGCACCGGCAAAACCGCAGCCTTTGCCCTGCCGATCCTGCACCGTTTGATGCAGGGAGAACGCGGCAAGGTCCGCGCCTTGATCGTTGCTCCGACCCGTGAACTGGCCGAGCAGATCAACGAGGCCATCGGAGTATTGGGAAAACAGACCCGCCTGAAAAGCATGACCATCTACGGCGGTGTGAACGTCAACCCCCAAATAGACAAACTGAAACGCGGCGTCGAGATCATCGTGGCCTGCCCCGGACGTTTGCTGGACCACATCGGCCAGGGAACGATCAACCTTTCCAATCTGGAAGTGCTGGTACTGGACGAGGCCGACCAGATGTTCGACATGGGCTTTCTGCCGGACATCAGGAGAATTCTCACCCATACACCCAAACAACGTCAGACGCTGTTGTTCTCGGCCACCATGCCCGATGATATTCGCCGTCTGGCGAGCGATATCCTCACCAAACCGGTTACGATCCAGGTTGGCAGCACTGCACCGCCGGTCACGGTTTCCCACGCGCTCTACCCGGTTGCCCAGCATCTGAAGACACCTCTGCTGCTGGAACTGCTCAAGCACACCGACACCGAATCGGTGCTGATCTTCACC
Source organism: Geobacterales bacterium (assembly GCA_038209415.1). GTDB lineage: Bacteria > Desulfobacterota > Desulfuromonadia > Geobacterales > Pseudopelobacteraceae > CAIPTY01. The sequence continues at coordinate 11,178 of JBBQXT010000008.1, read as the reverse complement.
CGCACCAAGCACCGCGCCAAACGTTTGGGCGAGCAACTGGAAAAGTCCGGATACAAGGCGGCCTCGCTTCAGGGCAATCTTTCCCAGAACCGGCGTCAGGCCGCCCTGGATGGTTTCCGCGACGGCACCTACCAGATCCTGGTGGCCACCGACATCGCTGCCCGCGGTATCGATGTATCCCAGATATCCCACGTCGTCAACTACGACATTCCCGACACACCCGAGGCCTATGTCCACCGCATCGGCCGGACCGGGCGGGCTGCCAAAACCGGCGACGCCTTTACCCTGGTGGCGGCGGAAGATACGCTCATGGTGCGAACCATAGAGAAAAAGCTCAATGCCCAGCTTGAGCGCCGCACCGTGGAGGGTTTCGACTACAGCGTCCCGGCGCCGCACAAGGACAGCGAATTTGCCCGGCCGCCGCGTGAGCCGCACAACCACAGGAAACCTGCAGCAAAAAGAGATGCTACACATGCAACCCCAGGCAGGCCGGGCACGCCCAAATCAGCTGCTCCGGGAAGGCCACAGTCGCAAACCGGCAAACCGGCCCATCCGTCGTCGGCTCCGGCAGCCCGTCACCCGCAACGTGCTCCCCGGGCCCGCTGAGTCAATACAAAACTGGGGAAAATAGCATAGCAAACCCAATGATATTCAGGTAATACTGTCAGCCTCTCCGCTCCTTGCGGGGAGGCTGTTTTTATATGTTTTTCGACTCAGTATAAAAGCCTCACAAAGGATACCCATGCCGATCAAGAAATCCGAACTTTATTCATCCCTTTGGAAAAGCTGCGACGAGCTGCGCGGCGGGATGGATGCCTCGCAATATAAAGACTATGTGCTGGTCCTTTTGTTCGTCAAGTATGTCTCCGATAAATACGCCGGTCAGCCGGATGCCCTGATCGAAGTGCCCGAAGGCGGCAGCTTTGCCGATATGATTGCCCTGAAGGGTGACAAGGAGATCGGCGACAAGGTCAACAAGATCATCGGCAGGCTGGCCGAGGCCAACAGTTTCTTTTTTATGCAGTGGGCACGAAGGTCACCGGCATCAGTAAAACCAACATCCAAAAGCTGACGTTGCCTGTTCCAAGTATCCCCGAACAAACCGCCATCGCCGCCATCCTCTCCGACATGGACACCGAGATTGCCGCACTGGAGCAGAAGCGTGACAAGACCCGGATGCTGAAGCAGGGGATGATGCAGGAACTGCTGACCAGGAGGACACGGCTGGTATGATTGAGTAATTTTACGCAGTCATTGAGTAAAATCAGTTATATCAAAAAAAGGTAGTGATATAAGGCTGTTATGATTACCTTTAAGTTCAAGAATCTGATGAGCACGCACGCTGAAAAACTGGTCTTTGAGGGTTTCTTCGAGTGATTCTATTATTGTCGACACTCAGCAGACGTGGTATAAAGAACCATGGCTGAAATAAAAATCATCGACAAGTCATTCGCTGTTTCCCGCAAACGAGGCAACGGCACCGTCAGATATGAAGTATGGCAGGATGATGGCATCGTGACCCGCTATAATCTCGCCTATATCAACCACCTGATTTACTCCGGCGACAATGGTCGGGTGCTCGGGTACGACAACCGCCACGGTCATCACCGGCATATTATGGGGACGATAGAGTCGGTCGAGATAACAAGTTTCGAGGAAATCGAGCAGCGGTTTGAGCTGGAATGGGTAGCAGTACTGGAGGAATATCATGCGAAACGTACACGTTAATACAGGAACCGCCGAAGACTTTTTCAAACGCGGCAAAGAGATCGCCCGCGCCATTGATCGTGGTGAAAAACTTGCGCCCGAATACACTCTGACCTTTGAAGACCCGGGTGACATGTTCGCCGTCATGAGTCCGGCGCGACTGGATGTTTTTCGTGCGGCTAAGGCTGAACCTGCCTCCATAACGGCAATTGCCCTGCGCCTGCATCGTGACCGGAGTAGCGTTAAGAAGGACGTTGATATCCTTGCTGCTGCAGGCCTGCTTGATATAGAAGAAATCCCGCTCCCCAAGCATGGTCGGCAGAAGTTTGTCAGCGCCACCGCAGACCGGATTTATCTGCAAGCAGTTGTGGCCTGATCCATGACCACCGTAGGCCAAATTGAAAAGAAAACCCAGCAGCGAGTCGTCAAGCTGTTCCGCGACCAGTTAGGCTACGACTACCTCGGCGACTGGAGCGACCGCGAGAACACTCGCAATGTCGAGTCAGATTACTTGCGTGCCTTCCTGAAAAAACAGGGCCATGACGACACCCTCATCTCCCTGCCCTCGACAAAGCCACCGGTGACCAGAGCAAAACTCTCTACGATCGCAACAAGGAAGTCTATGAACTGTTGCGCTATGGGGTGAAGGTAAAGCCAGAGGTTGGCGAAAATACGGTCACGATCTGGCTGATCGACTGGAAGAACCCGCTGGCCAATGACTTTGCCATTGCCGAGGAAGTTACGGTCAAAGGGGCCGACGCCAAGGCCTACATCAAGCGCCCGGACGTGGTGATCTACGTCAACGGTATCGCTCTTGGGGTGCTGGAACTGAAACGCTCCACCGTGTCAGCATCAGAAGGTATTCGCCAGAATCTGGACAATCAGGAACCGCGCTTCATCCAGCACTACTTCTCCACCATACAATTGATCATGGCTGGTAACGATACTGAAGGGCTGCGCTATGGCAGCATCAAAACACCGGAGAAGTATTACCTGACATGGAAGGTAGAGAGTCAGGTCGAGAACCTGCTGGACCGGGGTTTGATGCAGATATGCAATAAAGAGCGATTCCTGGAGTTGATTCACGATTACATCGTCTTTGATGCCGGTACCAAGAAGCTCTGCCGCCATAACCAATACTTTGGCGTCCGGGCTGCGCAGGAGAATATCAACCACCGCGAAGGCGGCATCATCTGGCACACCCAGGGATCGGGTAAAAGCCTGACAATGGTCTGGCTGGCCAAACTGCGGTTGGTATTCTCAAGCACGACAGCATTGATCTGCAAATTCCGGAGGGGAGTGATGCCGTTCGACGCGAGCGGGTGCTGTACGAATGGTATCGCTGCCGGTTGAAGGGGCAGGTTCCGGAATTGCTGGAGAAGTGGGAGCAGATCATCGGTGTTCAGACGGCTGATTGGGGTGTGAAGCGGATGAAGACCAAATGGGGCACCTGTAACATCAAGGCCCGCCGCATCTGGCTGAACCTGGAGCTGGTCAAGAAGCCGATCCACTGCCTGGAGTACATCATCGTCCACGAACTGGTGCATCTGCTGGAGCGACTGCACAACGACCGCTTTACGGCCCTGATGGATCAGTTCATGCCGTTATGGAGGCAGTACCGGGAAGAGCTTAACCGCTCTCCATTGGAGCATGGCGAGTGGAATGCTTGCTGACAAGTTCAGGCAAATGGAGATAATCATGCACAGGAACATCTATGTTATCGGGCATAAAAACCCTGACACCGATTCGATAGCATCGGCCATCGCCTATGCGGAGCTAAAGAGAAGGCAGGGGCAAACGCATGTCCGGGCCGCCATGGCCGGAGAGCCCAATCCTCAGACTCGCTATATCCTTGATCGTCTTGGCCTGGAAACGCCTTTGTATCTGGCAGATGTCCACCCCAAGGTTCGAGATGTCCTCAAACCTCAACCGGTAACTGCCACAGCTTCCCTGCCGCTTAAAGATGTACTGGAACTGTTTCACCGCCATACCATCCGGGTTCTGCCGGTGGTTGACGCAGGCAACGTCCCAATCGGCGTGGTCTCGCTGCTCAAATTGTCGGAAAAGTACCTGGTTGCCGGCACCGACCGCAAACGGGGTGTGGACACGTCGCTCCGTTCGCTGGCAGGGTGTCTTGAGGGTATCTTTCTGACCGGAGAACCTGCTGATGACGTGGAGCATGTTCACCTTTTCATCGGAGCCATGATCGAAGGGTCGTTCACCAGTCACATTGAAGGATATGACCCGGCCAGTTTGCTGGTCATGACCGGCGACCGTCCTTCAATTCAGCAGGCCTCCGTCGATAAAGGAGTGCGGATCCTGGTGGTGACCGGCGGGTTTCCCGTCTGTGACAACCTGCTGTCAGCAGCCCGTGCAGCGGGTACGACGGTGGTTTCCACCCCCCACGACACGGCCACCGCCGCCTGGCTGGCCAGGCTTTCCACTCCGCTGTCCTGCTTCATCGACCCGAAATTCGAAAAGATCGGGGTAGCGGAATCCCTCGAACACCTGCGCCTGAAGCTGCTCCATTCGGGCGAACCGGCGGTTATCGCCGTGGAAGAAGACGGCCGCTTTGCCGGGATAGCCACCAAGTCGTCGCTGCTCACGCCGATTCCCTATGCCCTGATTTTGGTGGATCACAATGAGCTGAGCCAGGCCGTACCCGGTGCCGGGGCCGTCGAAATTCTGGAAGTGATCGACCACCACAAGCTCGGCAATCCCCCCACCAATCAGCCGATCACCTTTATGGCCGCACCGGTCGGCAGCACCTGTACCGTAGTAGCCACCCTGTATCGCGAACAGGGCATTCAGCCGGAGGGGAAAATCGCCGCGCTGCTTCTGGCCGGTATTCTCACTGACACCGTGATCCTCAAATCGCCGACCACGACCGCTCACGACCGGGAGATCGTGGTCTGGCTGGAAGGGTTGGCCGAACTGGACCACGCCGCCTTCGGCCGGGAAATCTTCTCATCCTGCAGCGGCTTCAGCGCTTACAGCACCCCGGAAAAGGCCATTCAGGCCGACTTCAAGCACTTCACCGTCGGCGAGACCCACTTTGGCGTCGGTCAGGTAGAGGTGGTCGGATTTGACGAGTTTTATGAGCTCAAGGAGATTCTGCGCGAGGAACTGAAACGGATCAAGGAACAGGACCGACTGGCTTTGGCGGGACTGATGATAACCGACATCTACTCGGAGACATCGCTCTTTCTGGTGGAAGGGAAAAACGAGTTGGCCCATGTCATGGGCTATACCCAGCTGGAACCGCACCTCTACGAACTGAAGGGGGTCATGTCACGCAAGAAGCAGATGGTGCCGCACCTCTTGAAGGTGCTGGGAGCGCTATAAGAAAGGGAAGACCGCCGGTCGGCGGTCCCCCCTTCCTTCTGCAACGTCAGGATGTTGGCTTATTTCTGAACTTCCAGCAGTTCCACGTCAAAGAGCAGCGTGGCATTGGGGGGGATAACCCCGCCGGCACCGGCTGCACCGTAACCCAGTTTCGACGGGATAATCAGTTTGCGCTTGCCGCCGACCTTCATGCCCATGACACCCTCGTCCCAACCGGGGATAACCTGCCCTACCCCGATCGCAAACGCGAACGGCGCCTTGCCAACCGAACTGTCGAACTGCTTGCCGTTTTCCAGGGTACCGGTGTAATGCACCTTGACCTGTTTGCCCTTGACCGGCGCCGCGCCGCTGCCGAGCTTTACATCGACATACTTCAGACCCGTGGCGGTCGTAACCGTCTTGGCAGTGGCCGCCTTATTGGTTGCCTTGGCCTGCTCCGCTGCCATAGCCGTTACAGCACACATCGTTGTCAGCATGGCTGCAACAGCCATTGTCCTGATGATGTTCATTCCAAATCCTCCCTTTGATTGTTGAACCTGATCCAGTTTCTGCCACCGTCATAGCACATGGCGCAACAAAAGTCAGCTGTCAAAACCACAATATGTTCCACAATGATTGAAGTTCTCCAGCAAACTGGCAGAATAATCCCACGTTACTGGTGACTTGTGGAAGCATCTTCCCGTTCGGCAATTCATCCGTCACTTCAAGCGGTACTCAAGTAAGGAGGTTGCCATGAAACGACAGTATGTCAGACTATTTTTTAGCCTTGTTCATCCTGGCCTGCAGCAGATCCCCCAGCGTCCCCATTCCGCTGGTCGCTTCGGATGATTGGCGACGGAATTCGGCCAGGGTGGCCTGATCCTCTTCGGCGGCCCGGGCGGCACCGGCCAGAGCAAGTGACAGCCGCCGGTTGGCGCGGTCGAAGCTCTCGATCCTGACCTCGACCGTCTCACCTTCCTGCAAGACCTCGCGGGGGCTGTTGATGCGCTTGCCCGCTCCCAGCTTGGAGATATGCAGCAGACCGTCAACACCGGACGCCAGGGTAACGAAGGCGCCGAAAGGAGCCAGGCGCGACACGCTGCCGGTGTGGAACGATCCCTCGGGATACAACTGTGCCACCTGGTCCCACGGGTCGGCCAGGGTGTCCTTGAGGCTCAGGGAGATGCGGTCCTTCTCCCGGTCGATGGTCTTGATCACGACCTGTACCTGTTGACCGATACTCAGTACCTCGCGGACGTCCTTGACCCGGCTCCAGGCGATCTCCGAGATGGGGATCAACCCTTCCAGGCCGCCGATATCGACAAAAGCGCCAAAATCCTGCAGCGACAATACCGTGCCGCTGACGGTCATCCCTACCTCAATCGAGGCGAGAGCATCTTCCTTGAGTCGAAGTTGTTCTTCCTCCAGCAGAGCCCGGCGGGAAACAACGATATTGCGCCCGTTTTCGGAGTAGTCCGTAATCCGGAACACCAGGCGGGTGCCGATCAAGGATTCCGGATTGTCGACCCGGCGCAGCGCGATCTGTGAAAAGGGGCAAAAGGCACGGCCGGTGCCGCCCAGCTTGATCTCGTAGCCCCCCTTGATTTCCTTTTCCACCAGACCCTCAACCGGGACACCCGATCGCCAGGCCTCCTCCAGTTGGGAACTGCCTGAAGCTCCGGCGCCGATGCGTGTGGTGAAGTGCATCTCGCCATGGGTCGATGAAAGGAAATAGACGGCGATGTTTTCACCCTCCTTGACCGTGACGTTGCCGTCCAGATCAAGAAATTCCTTCCGGTCAACGATCCCCTCACCCTTCTGGCCGGTATCGACAAATATACAGTCGTCGCTGACCTTCAGCACACGGGCCGTCACTTTCTGCCCCGGTTCCAGCCAGTTGCTGCGTTTGGCACTCTGCTCGAACAGCTCGGCAAAACTTTCGCCATTGTTATCTTCTTCTACAGGCATCTCCAGATCATCGTTGTCTATCATGGGCAGTTTTCCGTTCTCGTGAAATTAATGATTGATATAGTGGGCGTACAATATTGCGCTGCATGTGTCAAGCGCTCTGAATCTTCTGTAGGACAATCAGTACGATGGAATATTTGGCTTTTTGATCTGTTTGGCCTTTAGCAAATGACAAACTGTATACGGCATGCTATGTAAGATCAGTTTGCCGGCACACGCTGCACATCTGAACTGATATTTTCAGCAAAATTACCCACAGGAAGGAAACGACCATGAACAACCGGAAACAGGAGGATTATCTCAAGGAATGGCAGGCGCTCGAAGAATTATCCGAAGGGATGCTGCCGCTGATCGGACGTCTGTACCGTGACAACAATATCGTAACCACCGTCTACGGTCGATCACTGGTTCACAGTGCCACCATCGACATCCTCAAGGCGCACCGTTTTGCCCGCCTGATACTGGACCATGAGCTCTCGGTACGTGATACGTTCCCGATCCTTGAAGCATTGACCAAGCTGGACCTGGCTCCGGCACGGATCGACATCGGCAAGCTGACCATCCGCTACCTGTCCCAGGGCAACGGAATGAATGTTGATGACTTCGTCCGTCGGGAGTTGGCCGGCATCAATACCGGTCGCGGGCAGATCCTGGAAGAACCGCGCGACATCGTACTCTACGGATTTGGGCGCATCGGGCGACTGCTGGCCCGCATCCTGGTCGAAAAATCCGGCAGCGGTGAAAAGCTGCGGCTACGGGCCGCCGTAGTGCGCAAGGGCGGTGCCGACGACCTGGTCAAGCGGGCCAGTCTTCTGCGCCGCGACTCGGTTCACGGCCACTTCCAGGGCATCATCACCATTGACGAGGAAGAAAACGCCATCATCGCCAACGGCAACATGATCCGCATCATCTACGCCGACGCCCCCGAGAGCATCGACTACACCCAATACGGCATCCACAACGCCATCTTGATCGACAACACCGGTAAATGGCGCGATCGGGAAGGTCTTGGAAAACATCTCAAGGCACAGGGAATCGACAAGGTCATCCTGACCGCCCCCGGCAAAGGGGACATCCCCAATATCGTAGCCGGTGTCAACAATGAACTGATCACCCCCGAGGAGCAGATCTTCTCCGCTGCCAGCTGCACCACCAACGCAATCGTGCCGGTGCTTAAGGCGATCAGCGACCGTTTCGGCATAGTCAGCGGCCATGTGGAAACCTGTCATTCCTATACCAACGACCAGAACCTGATCGACAACTACCACAAGAACTCCCGACGCGGACGCAGCGCACCGCTGAACATGGTCATTACCGAAACCGGTGCCGCCAAGGCGGTTGCCAAGGTCATACCGGAGCTGAGCGGCAAGCTGACCGGCAACGCCATCCGCGTACCGACACCCAATGTCTCGCTGGCCATACTTAACCTGGAACTGGCCCAGCCCATTGACGTCGCAACTCTGAATGGCTACCTGCGCGACATCTCCCTGGAGTCTCCGCTCCAGAACCAGATTGACTACACCAACTCTCCCGAGGTCGTTTCCAGCGACTTTGTCGGCTCCCGCCATGCCGGGGTCATCGATTCACTGGCCACTATCGTCCAGGGCAACCGCTGCGTGCTCTATGTCTGGTATGATAACGAGTTCGGCTACAGCTGCCAAGTGGTCCGCATGGTCCAGAAGATGGCCGGCCTGGAACTGCCTGCCGTACCTAACTGAAGTATCCAGGATGAACCGTCAGGCTGTCTATTGCGCGGTCCAGCCCCCATCGATGGGGATCGGCGCACCGGTAATCTGGGCGGCGGCCTCCGAACAGAGAAAAACCGCCAGCTTTCCCAGCTGTTCGATGGTTACAAACTGGCGTGAGGGTTGTTTTTCCGCCAGCAACTCACGCCCCCCGGCCTCGATGTCCACACCCAGTGCCCGGGCCCGGGCCGCGATCTGCGGTTCGATCAGTTCGGTGCGGGTCCAGCCGGGGCAGATGGCGTTGCAGGTGATCCCCTGGCCGGCCGTTTCCAGGGCCACCACCTTGGTCAAGCCCACCAGGCCGTGTTTGGCGGTCACATAGGCCGCCTTGTTGGGCGAGGCCACCAGACCATGCACCGAGGCGATGTTGATGATCCGTCCCCAGCCGGCGGCCTTCATAGAGGGCAGACCGTAATGGATGGTGTAAAACGATGAGGAGAGGTTGACGGCGATGATGGCGTCCCATTTCTGCGGCGGGAACTCCTCCACCGGGGCGGTATGCTGGATGCCGGCATTGTTGATCAAAATATCGATGCCGCCCAGCCGCGCCACCGTGTCGGCCACCAGCGCCTTGATCTCCGCCGGGCGGGTCATGTCGGCCCCGTTGTAGGTCACCGTTACACCGTATTCTGACGCAACGTCGGCGCGCAGCTGCTCAATGGCATCGGCCTCGCCGAATCCGTTCAACATGATGTTGCACCCCTCGCCAGCGAGGGCGCGGGCGATCCCGAGACCGATGCCGCTGGTGGAGCCGGTGATTAGAGCACTCTTTCCCTTCAACATAGTATCCTCCTTTGAGCCTGCATCGCCGGAAGCAAACAGGAAACACAACAACAGTTCAGGTTTGCTCATTTTTTGCAGAGACTCAATTCGTAGAGACTAAACCAAACCCGGAGCGACGGCCAGTGGCGGTTCCGTGCAGCTTTTGATCTCGTCCACCGTGTGCCCCGGCGCCAGCTCCACCAGCAGCAGTCCGTCGTCCGTTACATCCAGCACCGCCCGGTCGGTGATGATCCGGTGAACCACCCCCTTGCCGGTCAGGGGCAGGGTGCAGCGATTGAGGATCTTGGGCTCCCCCTGCTTGTTGACATGGTCCATGATGACCACGATCCGTTTGGCGCCGTGCACCAGATCCATGGCGCCTCCCATCCCCTTGACCATCTTGCCCGGTATGACCCAGTTAGCCAGGTCGCCCGAGGCGGAGACCTCCATGCCCCCCAGGATAGCCAGGTCGATGTGCCCGCCGCGGATCATGGCGAAGGACTCGGCGCTGTTGAACAGGGCCGCGCCGGGAATCATGGTGATGGTTTCCTTGCCGGCATTGATCAGGTCCGGATCAAGCTCTTTTTCAACCGGATAGGGGCCGATTCCGAGCAGGCCGTTCTCCGACTGCAGCACCACCCGCTTCCCTTGAGGGATATAGTTTGCTACCAGGGTCGGCATGCCGATCCCCAGATTGACGTAGAAACCCTCTTCGATTTCCTGCGCAGCGCGCTGCGCAATCTCCTCACGTGCCCAGGTCATGCCGCAGCTCCTTTCCGAACCGTCCTGCGTTCGATACGTTTTTCGTGATTTTCGCAGCGGATGATGCGCTGAACATAGATGCTGGGTGTATGGATCTGCTCCGGCTCCAGATCACCGATCCCGGCCATGATCTCCACCTCGGCAATCGTTATGCGGCCAGCGGCAGCCATCATGGGATTGAAGTTGCGGGCCGTGCGACGATACTGCAGGTTGCCCATGCCGTCCCCCCGCCAGGCGTTGACCAGTGAATAATCGGCCTTCAAGCCCAGTTCCAGCAGATATTCCTTCCCGGCGAAAAGCCGCGTTTCACGTCCCTCGGCAAGGGGTGTCCCGACGCCGGCCGGCGTATAGAAGGCCGGGATGCCGGCCCCACCGGCCCGAATCCGCTCGGCCAGGGTCCCCTGCGGCACCAGTTCCACCTCCAGCTCACCGGACAGGTACTGGCGTTCGAACTCCTTGTTTTCGCCCACGTAGGAGGCAACCATCTTCCTGATCTGACGGTTTTCAAGCAGCAGACCAAGGCCCCAGTCGTCCACCCCGCAGTTGTTGGAGATGACGGTCAGATTCTTGACTCCGGTTTCCCGCAGTCCGAGGATCAGGTTTTCCGGTATGCCCACCAGGCCGAAACCCCCGACCATGATGGTGGCGCCATCCGGGATGCCGGCCAGCGCCTCTGGTATGGATGTACAGATCATTTATTGCTCCTTCGATTGGGTTTCATATTTCATTCAAGAACCATGAATCCAACCACCCCCAGCCCCTCCTAAACTAGGAGGGGAGCTTAAGTCCCCCTCCTGATTCAGGAGGGGTTAGGGGTGGTTAAAAATTGTATTCAGAGCGAGCGTTTCAGCATACGCGCCAGTTCACCGACAAAGCCGCGCCGAAAGACCAGCACGCAGACCACAAAGAT
>JBBQXT010000007.1:0-38677 GCA_038209415.1 Geobacterales bacterium | reverse complement strand
GCCCAACGAAAATTCGGCATTGCGCTGAACGGTGATACCATTGATGCTCGACACTGGCAGCACGGTTTCGCCGGTTTTTTTGATGTCGTCACCCTCTGGGATGTTTTCGAGCATGTCAACTTTCCCGCAGAAACCCTGCAGAACGCCTATAACGTCACCAAACCGGGGGGCTGGCTTTTTCTCGACACACCCCGCCGGGATGCGCTTTTTTACCGGATCAGCGAATGGTCATATCGCTTGAGTGGCGGCACAAAGCCCCTCTTTCTCGAATCCCTCTATTCTCCCCTGCCTTTTCGCCACAAGCAGATATTCACCCTGCGGCAGTTGCTGAAGCTCATAGGGGAAATCGGCTTTACCGTCACACGAAAGCATTCTTCCTTTCTTCAGCCGCACAACAAGATGGTACTCGTCTGCCGGAAACTATAGTTCTTCTTCCGCAGAGAGTGACGTACACAGGAGGCATCAACAGATACTGACCCCTGATAATGTTTCAAAACTCGATAGCGCTTATCCTTTCGAGGAAAATATGTATCTTTTGTGTTATGCTACCCACCGCTTTGTGACTACGTCAACCATCATGCCAGAAAGGCTTACCATGTCCACCCTGCCCAAATGCCCGACCTGTAGCTCAGAATACACCTATGAAGACGGCGACAACTATGTCTGCCCGGAATGCGCCCATGAATGGCCGCAAACAGCGGCAGAAAGCGGCGCTGAAGGCCGTGTCGTGCGGGATGCCTTCGGCAATGTGCTGGTTGACGGCGACACCGTTACCGTCATCAAGGACTTGAAGATCAAGGGTTCATCATCTGTCGTCAAGGTCGGAACCAAGGTCAGGATCATCCGGCTTGTCTCGGGAGACCATGATATCGACTGCAGGATCGATGGCGTCGGGGCGATGCAGCTGAAATCAGAATTCGTCAAAAAGGCATAGCCGGCCGCACTTGGAAAAGTGACCGCTGATTTGTCATCGTAAAACCATAGGCCAGCCTGTCTCATTTTTACTTCAGCAGAGCCTCCAACCGTAATTCAACAAAAATGCCCCCAATAATTTGGAGGCATTTTTTCAATAGATTAAACGGCTCACCAGGATGGATTCCAGTCAGCCTTTGTTATCGTTACGCAGATACAGACTAATCTTCTCCTTCATCTCCAGCCATCAGGTCTGTCGTATGCAACCTGTTTTGGTTCAAAGATCCAATCCACGGAGTGATGACAAGTGCAAGCGCTCCGATTATAAGCATCAGAATAGTAGTCGCCATGATTATTACCTCCTTTTACCAGATCGGTTATGTTTGCTTCGGTTATTATTATAGACCATATGAAGTCAGGAAGATTCTACAATCTTTCACCATGCCTATTTTGACAAACGTCGGCATTCGGTTTAAATTGATCACTGGCAGCTATAAAAAAAAGGAGAAAATACATGAAAAAAGTGGTGATGATTCTTTGTTTGCTAGCAGTGACGACATCCTGGGCGGTTGCAGGCGAGCAACCTTCAATTGCTCGGGGAAAAGAGCTTTTCAATGGTAAGCAACTGGGGACGAACAGCAAGAGTTGCGCCAGCTGTCATCCCGACGGTAATAACATGAATAAGGCGGCCGGTTACAAAGAGAGCAAGTTGGCCGGAATCATCAATCAATGCATAAAGATGCCGCTTAAGGGCAATCCTCTCGCGGCCAATTCAACCGATCTCAAATCGCTCATCATGTACATCAAGTCCCTTGCACCCCAGGCAAAAATGTAACAGACGGCAGTAGAAATGGGGGCAGGCTGCTTTATCATAAAGTTAATGCCGGTCTGTTCCCTTTTTAATGCTCTGCCCGCGTTGGTTCTCCTGCCCCTGTTATCCCCCCAGCTCATTCAGGTAGCGTACTGCCCGGGAATACCTAATAGGCCGGAATCACTGAGTTGGGGGCAGGCTGCGGGGAGCACCATTAAAAAGGGTCCCTGCCTTTCGGCGGGGACCCTGAGCGGGACAAAAAGACTTGGCAAGCACCTTTTCACCCCTTCTTTCCATTGGGGTCAGCTAATTGTCAGGGGAACAGGGCAGTGGCAATTGCCTGAACCTGCGCTGGAATGAGGGTGCTGAGGAACCCCATGTTCCCCGTGTTTGCATTTATTGCATTCTGGATCGCGAGCGCGGTTCTCCCTCTCTTGGCTGATGTTGCCAGGGGACCATGGCAACTGGCGCAGTTCGAAGCATAGAGTGCTGCCCCGTCTAGTGCCACGGTCGTAGACACGGTGAGCGAAAACTGCTTGGTTGCGACATTCTGCGGAGTGGCCGAGTCTTTAACGGTCACGGTGAAGGTGGTAGTCGCGGCAATGGTCGGTGTCCCGGAAATAATGCCGGTGGCACTCAATGCCAGGCCTGCCGGAAGGGTGCCTGTCCAGTTAAGCGTACCCGTGCCACCGCTAGCTAGGAGTTGCACTGGGGCATAGACAGCGTTAACAGTGCCGGCGGGAAGTGGTGAGGCTGTTGTTACAGTCAATGCGAGGGGAGCTGTCACGGTGATCGAAAAAACCTTTGTGGCGATTTTTGCCGTCGGGGTGGCCGAATCGGTAACCGTTACGGTAAAATTAGCAGCGGGCGCAGCTGTGATCGGGGTTCCGGAAATAATGCCGGCCGTACTCAAGGTCAAGCCTGCGGGAAGGGTACTGCCAGTCGCAAGCGTCCAAGTATACGGAACCGTACCGCCACTGGCCGCGAGAGTCTGACTGTAAGCTGTCCCGACAGTAGCGGAAGGTGGCGAAGCTGTAGTGATTTGAAATCCAGCGACTTTGTTATCGTCGCCACACGCAGCTAGCATAAACACTGCCAGCAACATCAGACTTCCCAAAATAAAACGTTTCATATTGTCTCCTTTATTTTCTGGGTTGGACTCTGGTTAACATGCGGGTTTCTTTTTTATTATCCCTTACGATTCTCCTTTCATTTTTTAGTTAGCCGGCACCTTGAAATTTTTCATTGATTGCGCTTTTCTGATTCAGTCGTTAATCTTTGAATTCCATGGCAGTCGGCAAAATACCCTTCTTAGGTACGACACTCAAATATACCATGCTAAATGTGCTATGCAAGAGCACGACTTGATTATTTAATCTGGACGTACCCGTTTCGGGTTCGGCAGTCCTCGGTATTGGTAGATTTTTAACAGAGGATAGTTTCATTACAATCAAGGACCTCGGTTACATTCGCAGGTTCTCGATTGAGCCGTTTCGTGTTAGTCTCTAACTGCATCAGAGTTACTGTTGCCGGATTAGCCTTCGAAGAAGATCTCTGTGCAGCATGAAAAGGAAACCATTTATGGGTGTGGAGATTTATGTCGGACAGCTCTCCGCTGCGGTTACGGAGGATGAAGTGCGCAAGCTGTTCTCCGTGGCGGGTACGGTCACGTCCGTCCATCTGGTTAAAAATTCCGGAAGCGGTGAATTGCGCGGGTGTGGATACGTCAGGATGTCCACCGAAGATGAAGCTATTGAGGCTATCAGTCTGCTGAATGGAGCCATGCTCGATGACCGGTTGATTACGGTAAAAGATGTCACGAAACAGTACGCCGGTAAAACGGGCTCGTCCGGTGGTGGCAGGGCAGGCAAGGCCAATGGTGGTCAGAGGTAGATATCGTTTGATTTTCGGGGGCGCTTTGTCATGAGGTAACCTTTACCCCCAGCCCCTCTTGAAACAGAAGGGGAGATTTTTTTATGTTTCATGGGCGCAAACGCCCTACAATACTTGAAATAGCGAGAAAATAAATGCTACGTATCGGTAATTACAATAACTTGAAAATAGCCAGAATCACCGCCTCGGGCGCCCTGTTGTCTTCCGAGGCAGGCGAGATCCTGCTTCCCGGGAGACTGGTTCCCAAGGGGGCCGAACCGGGCAGCACACTGAAGGTCTTCATCTACGTTGATTCGGAAGACCGGCTGACGGCCACGACCAGGAAGCCGCGGGCGGTGGTGGGTGATTTCGCCCTGCTGAAGGTCAAGGATAACGTAACCGTCGGCACCTTCCTGGACTGGGGGCTGGAAAAGGACCTGCTCCTGCCGTTTGGCGAACAGACCGACCAGCTCAGACGCGGGCAGGATGTGCTTGTGTACGTATACCTGCACAGCAGCGACCGGGTGGCCGCTTCGGCCCGCCTGGATAAATTCCTTCTGCCGGCCGATGGCAGCCTGTTCGAAGGGGATCTGGTCGAGCTGCTGGTCTATGCCTTCAGCGATCTGGGGGCCAAGGTCGTCATCAATAACACCTTTGGCGGCCTGCTGTTTAAAAATGAATTGTTCGTCACCCCGGCCATCGGCGAACGTCTACAGGGGTATGTGAAAAAGATCCGCGAGGACGGCAAGATCGACGTCACGCTGCGCTCGGGCGGCGCCCGGGAGGCGGCCAGTGATCGGGAGGCAATCCTGGATGCCCTGAAAGCCCACAACGGGCTGCTGCCCCTGAGTGACAAGAGTACACCGGAAGCCATTGCCGGTCTGCTGCGCATGAGCAAGAAGAGTTTCAAAAAAGGGATCGGCGGGCTGTACAAGGAGGGTCTGGTCGATATAACGCCGGAAGACGTCAGGCTGCGCGACGGGGCATGACAGCACGGCAGGCAACCAGTTTCGCTCCCGCCAGTGACTGAAGCATTTTATACTTATCAAAGGAGCATGACACCATGTCAACCATACTACCGGATGGAGAAGACCTGCGGCGCGCCGTCAAATGGATTTCCATGAATCTTCAGGAGACCCCCGATCAACCAGTGCAGAAGTTTGTTCAGGAGGCCATCTTCAAGTTCGACCTGTCCCCCCGTGACGCGGAGTTTCTGATCGGGTTCTACCGTAAATGTAAAGCGGAGCAGTAATCGGCCAAACAATTTCAATCCACTCAAATACCGAACGAGGCACACCATGAACATAGACCTGCTTAACGCCAACCCACTCAAACACCCTGCCTCGGCCCTGGTCATCGGCTGTTTTGAAGACAGCCGGGACGAACTGTTCACAAAATGCGACGCCGCCCTGGATGGCTGTCTCGGCCGTCTGGCAGACAGCCGGGAATTTACCGGCAAGGCCAACAGTACCCGCCTGATTCACTCCCTGGGCAAGTTGCCGGCCGAGCGTCTGCTGCTGGTCGGGCTCGGAAAAAAGAGCGAATTGAACGAAGAGCGTCTGCGTCAGGCAGCCGGAAACGCAGTACAGGCGCTGCGCGCTGCGCGGGTAGCCTCGTTCGCCACGGCGCTGCATCTGGCCGGAGTCAGGGATACGGCACTGGAGGCGGTCTGCGAGGGGAGCCTTCTGGGCAGTTACGGCTTCGACCTGTACAAGACCAAGGACAGGGAGGAGCGTTTCAGCTTCGAGGGAATGACCCTGCTGCTGCCGAAGGGAATCTCCGTAAAGGAAGGACGCGCCAGGGCCGATCAAACGCTGGCCCTCTGCAAGGGGGTTACGCTGGCCCGCGACCTGGTCTCCCACCCGGGCAACGTAGCCACCACCGGTTACCTGGCCGAGACGGCCCGCGAGCTGGCGGTGCGCCATGCCCTTGTCTGCCGGGTGCTGGAGCAGGACGAACTCAAACAGCTGGGGATGAACGCCCTGCTGGCGGTGGGCAAGGGTTCGGTTGAGCCGCCGCGCCTGATCGTGCTGGAATACCGCGGAGCCGGCGCAAAAGTCCGCCCGGTGGTGCTGATCGGCAAGGGGATTACCTTCGACTCGGGCGGGATCTCAATCAAACCGGGGGCCGGGATGGAAGAGATGAAGACCGACATGTCCGGCGGTGCGGCGGTGCTGGGGGCCATGGAGGCCGCGGCGGCGCTGAAGCTGCCGGTCAATCTGGTGGTGATCATCCCTACCGCCGAGAATATGCCGGACGGCAACGCCTACAAGCCAGGTGACGTGGTCACCTCGCTCTCCGGCCAGACCATCGAGATCACCAATACCGACGCCGAGGGCCGCCTGGTGCTCTGCGATGCGCTGCACTACGCTCGTACCACCTACAAACCGACCGCCATGATCGATCTGGCCACACTGACCGGCGCCTGCGTGGTGGCTCTGGGGCATGAGGCCAGCGGCCTGATGGGTAACGATCAGCGCCTGATCGACAGCTTGAAACGGGCCGGCGAGCGCTGCGGCGAGCGGGTCTGGGAACTTCCGGTGTGGGACGCTTACGGCGAGGTCATGAAAAGCGACATCGCCGACCTGAAGAACGCCGGCAGCCGCGACGGCGGCAGCATCACCGCCGGCTGGTTCCTGAAGCAGTTCGTCGGCAAAACGCGCTGGGCCCACCTGGACATCGCCGGGACCGCCTGGGGCGACAAGTCGCGACCCTGCTCACCCAAAGGTGCCACCGGGGTCGGTGTACGGCTGCTGATCGAGTACCTGCGAGGCAAATGAGGTTCATGCCGTCTGTCCGGCGCTTTGCGGATGAATACATTTGCAGCTTTTTGTCAATAATTACTCTGATCGCACTCTTGAGATAGTAAACTTTCAGCGTGACGGACGTATCTGCTTGTTATTTCGTAAAAAACTGTTACATTAAAAATAAACATTTTAAATTTAGAACGCCAGTTGGAATAACATCCATGCAACGTAAATTTCTCAACATTCTTCCAATGCTTCATTTCAAACGGCTGGAATCGTTTCTGATTTCCCTGTGCGTCGTTATCTCGGTCTTTATTGCCGCCATCTTTATCTTTCTCGACAACAATACCACCCGCCTCATGGAGCAGAGAGTACATGAACAGGCCGTCACCTACCTTGATCTCATCAATCACACCAAGAAATGGAATTTCGATTACGGCGGCGTGTACGTTGAAAAGTCGAACGGCGTCAGGTCCAACATCTATCTGGAAAAGCTGGGCATAAACCCCGATATCCAGTCTGTGGACGGCAAGATCTTAACCATCCGCAATCATGCCATCATGACCGCCGAGATATCCCGCCGCAGTGAACAACAAGAGGGGGTCAAGTTTCGCCTGATCAGTCTGAGACCGCTCGACCCCGCCAATATCCCCGACAACTTTGAGCGCAACTGTCTAAAGCTCTTCAGCCAGGACACGCTGGATCACTTCGAGATGGATAAAGATCCGCAGAAACCGCTCTTTCGTTACCTCTCACCGCTGTACGCGGAAGCCAGTTGCCTGGAGTGTCACCGGGAAGGGGATATCCGTCTGGGTGATGTACTCGGCGCCGTCAGCATTTCCATCCCGATCAAGGACCTGCTCAAAGAGACACGACATACCCGGCTGATCATTCTGCTGTCCGCAATCAGCCTGATCGGGCTTCTGATCGCAATAACCTACTTCATGACGTTCAGCCTTGCGAAGGACCTGAAAAATACCCAGGACCGCCTGCAGGCCATGGCCCTGACCGACGAACTGACCGGTTTAAATAACCGCCGTCAGGTCATGGCGCGACTGGAAGAGGAGTTTCAGCGCGCGATTCGCCTGGGCGAGTCGATCTGCCTGATCTCGCTTGATATCGATCACTTCAAAAAAATCAATGACACCTATGGACATCCCTTTGGCGACCTGGTGTTGAAACGGGTGGCGGAACGCATGCAGAACAGCGTTCGCCCCTACGACATCGTGGGCCGAATCGGCGGCGAGGAATTTCTGATCATAGCTCCTGCCTCATCCGCCGAAGAGGCGCTGGCGCTGGCAGAAAGGATTATCACGGCGGTTTGCCTGGCGACCGTTGAAGACGGGGCTGCTCAGGTCAATGTGACCGCCAGCGCCGGTGTTGCCGTAATAAACCGTGCTGATGCCGATATCGACGATCTTCTCAGAAGATCCGATCGCGCACTGTACCAGGCGAAAGCGGAAGGGCGCAACCGCGTTGTCGGCCCCTGACCCTGGTTTTTCATAACCATCGCAACAGTCATCAGAACCAATTCCAACACGACCGATAACCCTGCGGGCACCAATGAAAAACACCATCGCCTGTCTTAAAGAGATGTTCCCTGCGGAAACACACTGCCGGATCTTTCTGGTCGGCGGCGCGGTGCGCGATATCCTGCTGGGCAGGGAAAGAACCGATATTGATCTGGCGGCGGCGCTGTCGCCGGCGGAATTCACGGCGCTGGGTTTTCGCCTGGTGGAGGGCAAGAGTACATCTGCGATCTGGTTCCGTCATGACGCACAGATTGGCGCCATCGAGGTGACCCCCCTCAGAAACTGTGCCGCTCTGAATGACGATCTCCAACGTCGTGACTTCTGCTGCAACGCCCTGGCCATGTCCCTGGCGGGTGTTGTGCTGGATCCGCTGGCAGGCAGACCCGACCTGGATCACAGACTGCTGCGGGCCTGCAGCAGCCAAACGTTTGTCGATGACCCCCTGCGCATCTTCCGCGCCTTTCGCTTTGCGGCCGACGGCTGGAGCATGAGCGCTGTTACCGAAGGGTTGATCCGCCAGCGTGATTGGAACCGGGAGTCGGCCTCCATCCCGGTGGAGCGTTTCAGCCGCGAGATGCTCAAAGCCCTGGGGCTGCGGAAACCGGAGCGGTTTTTTCAGCTCATGCTGGAGTTCGGAGCCGGTCAGGGCTGGCTCCCTGAACTTTTCCGCATGCCCCATATCCCGGCCGGTCCCCCAGAGCATCACCCCGAGGGTGATCTGTTCACCCACTCCGTTCAGGTTCTGCAACGTGTAACCGCTATGACGACCGACTCACTGACCCGCTTCTGCGCCTTCTTTCACGATATCGGTAAACTGGCCACCGCCCCGGACCTGTATCCGCGACACCACGGCCACGACCAGGCCGGTTTCGCCATGGCGATCGACCTGTGCCGGCGCCTGCGGCTACCGGCAGATTATGGTACGGCGCTGGCCTGGGTCAGCAGGCTGCACGGAACCTTCAATCTGTGGGATAATTTGCGGGATTCAACCAGGATCAGAAGCGCTGAACAGGCCATCAAGGCGGGTATTGCTGACATACTGCCGCTGGTGGCTGCGGCCGACAAGGCGGGAGGGCGTGAACCGGAAGAGTGGCGGGTTACGCTGGAGTTGACCGGCCTGTCGGCCGACAATCTGGGCATCGATCTGCAGCAGCTGGAGGGGATGCAACCGTCGAAACGTCGGGATTATATCCTGCAGAAGCGGGTGGAGCACTTCAGGGCTACTCGGACATCTTCCATCTGAAGATCCAGACAGCACTGGCAAAGACCACCAGGGCGGTTACCGTCACCTGCAGCAGGAATACGTACGGTATGCCGCCGACAACCAGCGCCTGGCGGGCCCCCTCGAACAGGGCGGTGGTGGGCAGAGCCCGCACCCAGGGGATGACCGCGGCCGGATAGGACGAAAGCGGGAAGAACAGCCCGGACATGAAGATCAGCGGCATGATGAAGACCGCTTCCACCTTGCCGATGGTTTCCGGTTTGTCCATAACCGTGCCACAGATTACGCCGGCGCAGGAAAACAGCGCCGATCCCGGCACCAGGAAGACCAGGTAGGACGCGAGATGCTCCAGCGGGAAACGGAAGGGTGTGATGGTGAAGAGCACCAGACCGACGACCAGGCCTTTGGTCAGCCCGTGGGTAAAGCCGGACAGGATCTTGGCAATGACAATTTCTGAAACACTGATCGGTGTCACCCGGTAGGATTCGATGGTGAACTGCACCCGCCGGTGGAACCACAGACTCCAGACACTTTCGTTGTAGGCGGCATTGACGGCGGTCATGGTGATCAGGCCGGGTGCGATGAACAGGCTGTAGGGTACACCGTCCACCAGTCCGATATAGCCTTTCATGCCGATGCCGAAGGCCAGGTAGATGGTCAGGGGATAAGCCACTACCGCCACCATTTCGGACAGGATGCTACGGCGCAGGACGAGCATGTCGCGCCGCCAGATGGCGAACGAACCGCGCAGCGTCATTCCCGCACCCCTTTCCCGGTCAGGTCCATGAATACATCCTCCAACGTACGTTCCTTGAGCGCGATCCGCCGCACCGGGGCGCCATTCAGGGCGCTGACCACCTCCGACAGGCACTCCCAGGATTCCAGACTCACACAGGCCGACTGTTCGGAGACTTCAACAGCCTTCACGCAAGACATCCCCCGCAGCAGAGACGCATAGTGCTCGATCTGCCCGCCGAAATCGATCTGGTAGACCGTTCCTCCGGTCAGCTTGTCCTTCAATTCCTGCGAGCTGCCGAGCGCAATCAGGCGGCCGTGATCCATGATGGCAATCCGGTCGCAGAGCTGTTCGGCCTCCTCAAGGTAATGGGTAGTCAGAAAGATCGTCATACTGCCGGCGATGGAGCGGACATACTCCCAGACCGCCCGCCGGGACTGGGGATCAAGACCGGTGGTCGGCTCGTCCAGGAACAGTACCCGCGGCTCATGCAGCAGGGCCCGGGCCACTACCAGCCTGCGCTGCATGCCGCCCGAATAGGTGTCGGGCATGTCATGCTGACGACCGGCCAGCCCCATCAGTTCCAGCAATTCATCGATCCGCCTGCGGTAGCGTTCGCTCTCCATACCGTGCAGCCGGGCATGCAGCTCCAGATTTTCCCGGGCCGTTATATAGCGGTCGAGGCTGTTTTCCTGGGATACGACCCCGATCAGGGTGCGGATCTCACGCCCATGCGTTTGGGGATCAAGACCATCAATCAGGACCTCTCCCGAACTCTGCCGCATTAGTGTCGTCAGGATCCGGATCAGGGTGGTCTTGCCGGCACCGTTCGGCCCCAGCAGGCCGAAGATCGATCCACGCTCCACCTCAAGATTGAAGTCATTCAGGGCGATCAGTTCGCCATAGCGCTTGGTCAGCGAACGGACCTGTATGGCAGCCGTCGAGCTGTTTTGCGGGCTCATGCAGTATCCCCCGCAAGCAGCCTTTCAGGAACTTCGCGAGCTTCACGGGCCAGCGGCAGCGATATCCTGCGTTTACTGGCCATGGACAGGCAGTAGAGGGATTCGAACGCGCCGATCAGATCACCGACCTCGCGGCTGGTGGTCATCAAGATGAATTCGACCACATCATCGGGGATTCGTACCTGCCGGTCAGCGGCGATCTTTCTGAGAATCATCTGACGGGAATGGTCATCGGACACATCCACCCGCGCCACCAGTCCCCACAGCAGACGCGAGACCAGGTGATCGTCCAGGTACGGCAGTTCGCGGGGAGGCGACTGGCCGGCCATAACAATCTTACGGCCTGACAGATGGAATTCGTTGAAGATCTGCCACAGAGCGGCCCGCAACCCGGCATCATCGGGCAGCAGTTGCAGGTCATCCACGATCAGGGCATCTGCCGAAGCAAAGCTGGCAAACAGGCTGTCGGCGGAAAATGGCTCACGACAGGAAAGATACGGGGCCGGCAGACCGGTTTTCCGGGCCATGACCTGCCCGATCGCTTTCAGCAGATGCGTCTTGCCCGATCCTGACGGCCCGTGGAGATAGAGCAGGTTTTCCGGATCATCCGGCTCCGCGATGCGCCGAGAGAACTCCAGGGCGCCCGCATTGCCGTCACAAGCGACAAAGCTCTCAAAGGTGCACACGGCATTAACGGGGAATTCGAAAAATTGCTGCATGTTCAAAACAACTTCCCTTGGGGAAGTTCGGGGGCCAGGCGGTTGAAATGGAGATAGGCGGCCGGTGTGGCCACACGGCCGCGCGAGGTGCGGTTGAGAAAGCCGTTCTGAATAAGAAACGGTTCATAGACATCTTCTATGGTGTCGCTTTCCTCACTGATGGCTGCAGCAATAGTGTCCAGACCGACCGGACCGCCGCCGAACTTGTCAATGATCGTCAGCAGGATCATGCGGTCCATATTGTCAAAACCCATGGCATCTATTTCCAGCAGATTGAGGGTGTCCCGGACCACTTTACAGGTAATGACTCCATCGGCCCTGACCTGGGCATAGTCACGGACCCTGCGCAGCAGACGGTTGGCGATGCGGGGCGTCCCGCGACTGCGCAGAGCCAGTTCTGCAGCGCCTTGCGGATCTATCTCCATGCCCAGAATCCCTGACGAGCGGGTAATGATCGTGGACAGTTCGGCGGGTGTATAAAAGTCCAGCCGCGAGATGACCCCGAAGCGGTCACGCAGCGGCGAGGAAAGCAGTCCGGCCCGTGTGGTGGCGCCCACCAGGGTGAAGCGCGGCAGGTCCAGCTTGATGCTGCGGGCGCTGGGACCCTGACCGATAATGATATCCAGCTGGAAATCCTCCATGGCTGGATAGAGGATCTCCTCAACCACATGGGAAAGCCGGTGGATTTCATCGATGAAGAGCACATCATGCGGCTGGAGGTTGGTCAGAATGGCGGCCAGATCGCCGGGGCGCTCGATAACCGGCCCGGACGTGGACTTGATATTGACCCCCATCTCACAGGCCACTATATTGGCCAGGGTCGTCTTGCCCAGGCCCGGAGGCCCATAGAGCAGGACGTGATCCAGGGCCTCTCCCCTGCCCCGGGCCGCATCGATGAACAGGCGCAGATTGCCTTTGATCTTTTCCTGACCGATATAGTCTGCCAGGGCACGGGGACGCAGGGTAGTGTCAAGCTGGAAATCGTCATCGATTTTTTCAGGGGTTATGGAGAGATCTCTGCTCATGGCAACTCCATCGGAACATAATTTTCAGACTATGAACGATTACAGAATGATTGTCAAACCGGGGTTACGGGTACAGACCTGCGTACAATACTTTAGTAAATGAGTTTACAAGCATTTAAAGATATTCTATATTTAAAAACTTTATTTTACGGAGCGATCTACCATGAATATCCGCGTTTTCATCGCCTCTGCCGCACTCCTGACCATACTTAGCGCCAGAACCATCCTGGCAGCTCCGGGCGATATCTTCAGCCGTAACATCAGCCCGGCACAAAACATGCTTGTCTTTCCCAACAGCAAGGGCGAGGTCGTCTTCAGCCACTCCAAGCATATAAAGAGTTTGAAGAAAGATCACTGCATCCTCTGCCACCGCATCGAAAACCCGACTCTTGAAAATATCCAGTCCCGCTTCGAAAATCACCGTTTGGCACATGCTTTCTGCAAGAACTGCCACCGTGACCTCGGCCAGGGTCCCACCGAATGCCACCAGTGCCACAACTACAAGAAAACGACCTAACCAGACCCGGTACCCATTGCCATGCGCCCAGATATCTCCGTTTGCCGCCGTCTCTTGCTGTTATGGATTATAGTCGTGACTGCCGCCATGTCAGCTTCATGCACGACCTGCCAGCGGGCATATTCTCCCGCCGGACAGCAGCAGACCCAGCGCCAGCCGTTGACACAAAGACCATACACCATCGACGGGAAGCGTTATGAACCGCTCGCCAGTCACCAGGGTTTCGAACAGGAGGGGCTGGCCAGCTCCTACGGCAGTGCGTTTCACGGCCGCAGGACCAGCAACGGCGAAACATTCGATATGAACGCCATGACCGCCGCCCATAAAACGCTCCCCATGGGTGTCTTTGTCCGGGTTCAACACAAGCGCAGCGGCAAAGAGGTGGTCGTGCGAATCAATGACCGCGGGCCGTTTGTCGGGGAGCGGATTATCGACCTGTCCGAATACGCTGCCGAACGGCTGGGCATGCTCCAAGAAGGCCTGGCCCCGGTCAGGCTGACCGCGCTCGGCTACATGAACGCCGACGGATCGGCCGGGTACCGGCAACCGACAGACTATGACGCCGGATCATTCACACTTCAGATGGGTGCCTTCACCATCCGGGCTAACGCGGATCGTTATGCCGATGAACTCGGCAGAAAATATGGTACCAGCGCTGTGCGGGAGGCCGTGCTGAATGGAACTACATACTACCGGGTCAGACTGGGACGGTACAGCTCACTGCGAGCGGCCCAGACCGGCCAGGAGCAATATCAGCGTAGAGGTTTTGCAGGGTGTTTCGTTGTAGCGGTGGATTAACAGCCATCGGGTACGGCGCCAAGCTGGACTTTCGGACTTTTACCGCGATCCTTTTCTCATGGCCTGTAAACCTCGCATCCATTATTCCAGCGCAGTCTAACCACGTCATCCTCCGCGAAAAAGCCGTCGATCCGATTTTTTTTACGCCAGCGATTGGTATCGCCTCAATTTAATCCTCCCGTACGCCGTCGAGAAATTACGCTGCCGGACACATGCCTACTGCCTGGTGAACAACCATATCCAGCTCGTGGTGCAGGTGGATGAAACACCACTGGCCCGGATTATGCTTAACGTCTCTCTGCGATTTGCAAAATGGTTTACGATTCGTTCACCGATGAAATTCACTCAGGGTGAATCAGAAGCCGGAACGGGAATACTCCCTGTTGCATTTCACTGATTTTATGATAAAAAATTTATCTGTGTTGACTTATTTAACGAGAGTATGAGGAATGCTCACATGCCATTATTGAACTGGAACCCGGGTTTTTCCGTGAATGATGTGGATCTGGATAGCCATCATCAGCAATTGTTCAGCCTGCTTAATTCGACTTACGAAAACGTAATGAACTCTAAGGAGGAGGTGAAGAATATCCTCCCGATGATTGAAGAGTTATCGGAGTACACGAAATATCATTTCACTTTAGAAGAACAGTACATGAGAGAAAAAGGGTTTCATGGATTCGATGAGCATATTGCAAAGCACCGCGAATTCACCCATTCAATCGAGAAGCTGCGTTCGAATTATCATGACAACAACCTGGAGGTTGCCAGTGAGTTGATTATCATGTTGGGTCAATGGCTGCTTGGTCACGTCCTCAAGGAGGACAGAAAGTATGCAGACGCATCTGTGAGCACAGGATAGTGGATCCTTGAATTATAAGTAAATAAAACGGCCCGTCGGTATTTCCCGGCGGGCCGTTTTCGTGCATAATATGGTCACAGTTATTCTCCACAGGCGTACTTTCTTGCCCGGATCATCACACCCATGCACATTCTGTTCTGAAGAGGTCAAGAGCCATATCCTGATGGAACACTCCAGGCGCCTGCCACTGGCAACGGAACGTCTCACAGCCTGCCACACGCGCCAGACATAACGGCAGAAGAGTCGCGTCAGGCAGACCTTGCGCGTCACCCGGCGCGGGAGCACGATGGTTTCGAGGGCCTCCCACAAACGACAATGATCAGGATTGCTCCGACTAGTGCTGCTGCTAAGGCCATGGCGGCTCTCCAGGGATTTAAACCGTGTAGACGAAGTGCAGGGTGTCGTTTTACATCGCGTTAAGCAACTGATAATACTCGGTCAGGTGTCGAATGGATAGCACCGTTACCTGGTACAGGATCCAGCTGAGCACAAGGATCGCAACCGTGAGCCCGATCTTCCAGGCGCGTGGTGTCGTTGGATGCAGCCAGACCAGTGGCAGGGCCAAGGGTCCGACACTGCAGACGGCAAAGATGATAAAGGGCGTCCGGAAATACCATTGGAGACTGTTCTCGACCGGGCGGGGGAGGGCGGACGGATGCAGAAACTCGCGGCAGTGCTTGCACTTGATTGCCTCGTCTTGAATCTCTTCGGCACAGAATGGACACTTCTTCATGGTTCATTTCTTTCGGTTAATCGAATTGTCAGTACAGATCAAAGACCAGCGTGTGCCCGGTTTCACGCAGATCAGTTTTGAAACTGATTTTATCATGATAACTGCAATTTAAGTTACGCCCAAGCCCGCGCAGGGTCAAGCAATACAGAATCCGCCGTTGCGACACATGGATATTGACATATGGATATATAGCATTATTCAAACAATTTTTTATAATATTCAAAAAACAATTGCAGGTCGGAACATTAGTGATAAAGTTGATAAATGAAAATTGGAAGCTGGCGAGTGTACCGTGATCAGCAACGATGACCCGGGGTGAAATCTCGTTGATTGAATAGTTATACTAGAGGTGCTCAATCGCTATTAGATTAAAATTCGGAAACGATACTGAAACAAATTCATTGGTTGGGTTTAGTCCTCATCAATGCCAGAGCAGAAAGGAGGCCACGCAGTGAACGTAACTCGGCGTCAATTTCTCAAGGTTACATCCGGTGTTATTGGAAGCAGCGTTGCTGCAGAAGTTAGCGGATTGGGAATCAACACGGCCGCTGCCCAGGCCAAGGCGGGAGCGTTCCCCATCAAGACCGGAAGACAGGTACCCAGCGTTTGCCCATACTGTGCCGTGGGCTGCGGCCAGATTGTCACGGTCAGTGACTCCGGCGCGATCATCGACATCCAGGGCAATCCCGACTCCCCCATTAATCAGGGCACCCTCTGTCCGAAAGGGGCCGCCACCTACCAGCTCGCCGTCAACGAGCAGCGCTGGACTACGGTCAAATACCGCGCACCCGGCAGTGACCATTGGGAGGAAAAGCCGCTGGAGTGGGCCATGAACCGCATTGCAGAACTGACCAAAAAGACTCGCGATGCCAACTTCAACGAGTTCCAGGATATGCCGGACAACAAAGGCGGTACCGTCAGAAAGCGTGTGATGAACACCTACGCCATCGCTTCACTGGGGGGCGCTACCATCGATAATGAATGGAACTATGCCCATCAGAAGCTGTTCCATGCGCTGGGCGGGGTCTATCTGGAAAACCAGGCCCGAATTTGACATTCCTCTACGGTCCCCGGTCTGGGGGTCACATTCGGTCGCGGTGGTTCGACTACCTTCCCCCGCGATCTGGTCAATTCGGATGCGGTACTGATCATGGGCTCCAATATGGCCGAGTGTCATCCGGTCGCCTTCCGCTGGCCGCTCAAGGCCAAGACGGAGCATGATGCGGTCCTGATCCACGTCGATCCACGCTTTACACGCACCTCGGCCCTGTGCGACATGCATGTGCCAATCCGCGCCGGCAGCGACATTGCCTTTCTTGGTGCGCTGATCAATTTCGTCATCAACAGCGAACGCTGGAATAGCGATCCATTCTTCAAGGAGTACGTGGTCAACTACACCAATGCGGCTACCCTGGTCAATCCGGAGTTCAAGGACACCGACGAGCTAAACGGCGTCTTCTCCGGGCTGTCCGCCGACGGCAAGGCTTACTCCACTGCCAGTTGGGCCTATCAGCGTAATCCAGCCCCGCAGCCCGCCAAGGGCGGCATCGGACCGTTCAGCGACATGCTGCTGCGCCAGGTGCCGGGCCGCCCCAAGACCGATCCCACGCTGCAGGACCCGCAGTCCGTCTTCCAGGTTATCAAACGGCACTACGCCCGCTACACCCCCGAACTGGTCGAGCGGGTCTGCGGCTGTTCCCAGGAAATGTTCCTCAAGGTAGCCGGAACACTGCTGGACAATTCGGGGCGTGAAAAAACCGCCAACATCACCTATGCCGTCGGCTGGACCCAGCACACCGTGGGTGTGCAGATCATCCGCTGTGCCGCCATGCTGCAGGCGCTGCTAGGCAACATCGGCCGACCGGGGGGCGGTGTGCTGGCCCTGCGCGGCCATGCCACCATCCAGGGCTCGACCGATATCGCCACGCTCTACCACTCGCTGCCCGGCTACCTGAACATGCCCGATGGCAGGAAGAACCACGAGACGCTCAAGGACTTCATCCTGACCGAGGCCGGACCGCTGGCCACCAGTTACTGGGGCAACTATCCCAAGTTTGCCGTATCCTATTTCAAGGCCCAATTTGGTGATGCCGCCACTGCTGCAAACAACTACGGCTACGATTATCACCCCAAGATTACCGGCGATCACTCCCATCTGCCGATGATGATCGATATGGCGGCCGGCAAGATCAAAGGCTTCTTCGTCATGGGCCAGAATCCGGCCGTGGGTGGCCAGAATGCCCGCTTTCAACGCAAGGCGCTGGCGAAACTGGACTGGATGGTGGTTCGTGACTTTTTCGAAACCGAGACCGCCGCCTTCTGGCGCAATTCACCTGAAATCCAGTCCGGTGAACTCAAAACAGCGGACATCAAGACTGAGATATTCTTCCTGCCGGCTGCCGCGGTGCCCGAAATGGAGGGCTCATTCACCAACACCCAACGTCTGCTGCAGCAGCATGAAAAGGCTGCCGACCCGCCCAAAGATGCCCGTAGCGACCTGTGGTTCAGCTATCACCTCGGCAAACGACTGAAGGCGCTCTATCGGGATTCGACAATCGTGCGCGACTGGGCCATCAATAACCTGGCCTGGAACTACGATCCGGAACCCGCGGAAGTTGCCAGATGGCGCATCAAGGACGAACCGTCGGCCTACAAGTTCCTCAAGGAGATCAATGGCTTCACAGTGAGCGACAACAAACCGTTGGCCAGCTTCGCCAATCTCAAGGAGGACGGCTCGACCGCCTGCGGCGCTTGGATCTATACCGGCGTCATCCCGGAGGAAGGTAAGAACAACGCGGCCCGCCGCAAGGGCGATGACTGGATCTCCCCCAACTGGGGTTTTGCCTGGCCGGCCAACCGTCACATCATGTACAACCGGGCCTCGGCCGACATCAACGGCAAACCCTGGTCGGAGCGCAAGAAGCTGATCTACTGGGACCCGCTTGCCGATAGCGGCAGCAGGGATCCTGCCGGAAAACCGCTACTGGGGAAATGGGTGGCGCCATCCGGGGAAGGCATCGACTTCCAGCCGACCAAGGCGCCCACGGCACGCGGCAAGGACAGTGCCCTGGGCTTTGACTGGTTGAGCGGCAACGATGCCTTCATCATGCGGGCCGATGGCAAGGCCTGGCTCTTCGCTCCCAGCGGACTGGTGGACGGGCCGTTGCCGACCCACTATGAACCCTATGAATCGCCGGTGGAGAATCTGGTCTACAAGCAGCAATCCAACCCGGTCGCCAAGGTCTGGAATATCGCCGGCAACCCCTACCACACCGTCGCCGACCCCAAGTATCCGATCGTGGTTTCGACCTACCGTCTGACTGAGCACCACCTGAGCGGCTCCATGAGCCGCTGGCTGCCCTGGTTGGCGGAGTTGATGCCGGAACTGTTCTGCGAAATTTCGCCCGAACTGGCAGCCGAGAAGGGCATTAAAAACGCTGGTTACGTGACGATCCAGACGGCCCGCGGCGAGATCCAGGCCCGAGCTCTGGTCACGAGGCGCATGAAGCCCTTTATCATCAACGGCAAGGTGGTGCACGAGATCGGCCTGCCCTGGCATTGGGGCTGGCAGGGCAACGCTGCCGGGGATGTGGTCAATGAGCTCAGCGCCATGGTAGCCGACCCGAATGTCTCGATCCACGAAGGCAAGGTGTTCACCTGTAACATCCAAGCCGGCAAGAAGGGGGGTGTGATCTGACATGGCCAAGGGAATGTTTGTCGATACCACCATCTGTATCGGATGCAAGGCCTGTCAGGTGGCCTGCAAGGAGTGGAACGGGCTTCCGGCAGAGCCGTCCCACTTCAGGAAAACCTCCGGCATGCCCTATCCGGTTGCCAATAACTTTACCGGTGACTCCTATGACAATACCGGCAGCCTGAGTGCCACCGATTGGCGCCATGTACGCTTCATCGAACAGTTTGATGAACAGCGCAGCCAGAGGCGCTGGCTGTTCGACAGCGATTCCTGCAAGCACTGCACCGATGCCGGTTGCCTGAATGCCTGCCCCACCAAGGCCATCATCCACACCGACATGGGCAACGTCATTGTCCAGCAGGATACCTGCATCGGCTGCAAGTTCTGCATCCCCTCCTGCCCCTACGGTGTCATCTCGTTCAGCGAGAAAACCGGAACCGTGCATAAATGTACCCTGTGCAATGACCGTATCCACAACGGCATGGGTACGGCCTGCGCCAAGGCCTGCCCGACCGATTCCATTCGCTTTGGCGACGTAGAAGATCTCAAAGCCCGGGCCGACGCACGTCTGGTTCAACTCAGGTCTAAAGGGGAAAGCCGGGCAAACATTTACGGTTATACGGAGGCCGAGGGATTGAATGTATTTTATCTCTTTGTGGATCATCCGCTGGTCTACGGACAAGCGGAGAATCCCGTTGTGCCGCAGCGCAGGTTGATCCTCTCTTCAATTGTCACTATGCTGGTAGCTTTGGGAATCGGGGTGGCCGCACTGGTAAAATTCCGTGAGCGTCTGACCGGGAAACCCGAGGAGGAAAGCCATGAGTCCTGAGATCCAGTCACCGCACTGGGCGTGGTATTATATTGCTCTCTACTTCTTTGTCGCAGGTACCTCTGCGGGCGCCTATTTCATCGGCTCCATGGAGGAATTGTTCGGGGGCGAGAAACAGCGCGAGATCAGCAGGTCGGCGTATTACATCGCCTTTCCCCTGTTGTTGCTGGTTCCGATTCCACTGATTGCGGATCTTGGCCGACCCGAGCGTTTCTGGCAGCTCTTCTTTTATGTGAAAGGAGGCTACCCCTACATCAACCTGCAATCACCCATGTCAGTCGGTTCGTGGGTCTTGATGATCTTCAGCGGCTTTGCCCTGCTCTCCTTTCTGGATAATCTGGTGGCGGAAAAACGCCTCCGCTTTGCCCCCTTTGCACATCTCTACAACCCTATTCCACGTAAGCTTTACGCTCTGTTTGGTACTGTTGCCGGTCTCTTCATTGCCGGCTATACCGGAGTGCTTCTGAACGTAACTGCGCAACCCTTCTGGGCTGCGACCGCACCGCTGATGGGGCCGCTCTTCATTGTCTCGGGTGCGTCAACCGGAGCCGCTGCAATCTCTCTTTTCATGATCTGGCGCAAGAGAGCTTCGGAGTATGCATTTGAAAAACTGGAATCATTCGATCGTGTCGTTATGGTCATGGAACTGGCACTTATTGCCGTAATGCTTGTCTGTGCCGGTAGTACCGCCCAACCGCTCCTGACGCTGCCTTTCCTGGTGATGTTCTGGGGGGGGGCGGTCGTTCTGGGAATAATACTGCCGTTATGGTTCAAGCTCAAATCACACAACGATCGATATGGAACCGATCAAGTGATTTGGAGTTACCTGTGCGTCCTGGCAGGTGGATTGCTGCTGCGTATCAGTCTGCTGCAGGCAGGCCAGATGTAGAAGGTGCTTACGTTGGGAGGGATTATGCAGAAAGCGACCAAAGAAACAAGTGATCCGCTGGTCAAGCGCTTGCAGGACGTTGCGCGAAATTCTCCTGAACTGCGTGTTATCGCCCGGTTGTACGAGGCCATCCTGCCGTTGTCACGGGATGCCGAATTCGAATCAGCTGCTGTTTCTCTCGATCCTGCAGATATTCAACGCTCCATTGAAAGCGGCGCTCCCCTGCTGTCAGCTAAAGAGTTGGAGATAGACCTTCAGGCGCTGGAAAATCTGCTGTTGAAAATGCTGCATTCCGTGGAAGAAATCGGTGTTTCCAAAAAATCAGCGGACCGATGGTGGCGCTGGAACGCAGATGCTAATCCATGGACGACTGAGGAACTGGCTGACCTTGCTGCATTACAGAGTTCAGCAGGGCTCATAAGAAAGTTTATGGAAGATGGCCGACTGGATATCGGTGAGATACTGACCTATTTGGCAAGCGGAGACCGTGCAGGTTTTGATCGTACAATTATGCACCTGCAGCTTGATGAAAAGTTGCTCTGGACATTGTCGCAGCATCTGCTCAAGCCGCTACTGGACGATTGGCGACAACAGGTTGCGCCGTATGTTGCCGGATTGAGCTGGCAAAGAGGATATTGCTTTGTTTGTGGAGCGCAAGCGACGCTGGCTGAATTGCAGGACAACGACCAGGTCAAGCATCTGCGCTGTGGTCAATGCGGTGCAGACTGGCATTATCCACGACTTCAGTGTCTGCAGTGCGGTAACGAAGATCATGCAACCCAGAAAAGTCTGTACGTGGATGGCCGCGACCACCGGCGTATTGAAGCCTGTGATGAGTGCAACTGCTACCTCAAGGTAATCACGGCATTTACTCCGACATTACCGGAGTTGGTCGCTGTAGAAGACTTGGCAACGCTTGATCTGGACTTTATAGCCCGGCAGAATGGATATACGAAACCAGAACAGTCATAATCACGCCTATTGGCATCTGCCGGTAAAGGATAACGACTATCTGTACACCAGTTATGCTGCCGTACCGTAACACTGATAAACAGGATAAGTGCTTTAACGAAGTCATTTTCTGCCCAGCCCCGATAAACGGGATAAGTACGTTCACGAAATCATTTCTGAAAAACACAGAAATAATTTATAACGTACTAAAAAACGCAGAAAATAACTTCAAACTTACTAAGCAGTAACAAAATCACACGAGGGAGGATTTCAAATGAAAAACATGAAGATGATTGCACTGGTTACACTTTCGTCCGCGGCCGTTGTACTGGCATCCACTGCAGGACAAGCTGCACAAATGCAGGGAGAAGCAGGGTTCAAGGAACATTGCATGGCCTGCCATGCCGATGGGGGCAACATGATCAAATCGAACAAAACCCTCTCCCGCAAGGATCGTGAAAAGTACGGCGTAAGGACGGCCAATGATGTTGTCAAGCTCATGAGGAAACCAGGGGAGGGGATGACCACGTTCGACAAAAAAACAATCCCGGACAAGGAAGCCAAGGCAATAGCGGAGTACATCATAAAAACTTTCAAATAATACGGTTCCGCCGGTCAGCATTATGCTGAAATCTGCTTGCCTCGAAAGGAGACCTACACATGGACAGAAGAACATTTCTCAAGGCTGCTGCAATCGGTACTGTTACCAGCGGCCTCACCGCCAGCGTGGTTGCCGCTGAGCGCTATTTCCCCGCCAAGGTAGACCAGACACTCTTTGAAAACATCAACCGGGCCAAAGATCCCGGCAAGAAAACTCCCCTGGAAAAGACTCATGCTCCGGTGATATCCGCCCCTGCTACCGTGAAGGCCGGTGAACCATTCACAGTCGAGGTTGCTGTAGGAGAGGTGCTTCACCCCATGGGGACCGCCCACTGGATCGAATACATCGAGCTCTCTATTGGTAACGAACCGGCCGGTAAGGTTAGCTTCCAGGCGCGGGGTTTCTTGAAACCCAAAAGCATCTTTACCGTGGTGCTGCCCAAAGAGGCGGCTCCTGCCGGCAAAATCACCCTCGTGGCAACACAAAGGTGTAATCTCCACGGTTACTGGGAAACATCTTTGGATATAGTGGTTACCTGATGCTGCCTGGATAAATCAATCAGCTGGTGCCCAAATCACATCATGCGGCTCGTCAGGCATTACTGACGGGCCGTAATATTATTATGAAAAATCGGGCTCCATTCTGTATTTGCTACGAGTGTCGTCTCATCACGAACAGGTAGACAATCAGCAGGAAGGGAAGTGATGAAAAGGCCGCCTCCAGGTTGCCTTGGAAAAGTTGCCAGGTTCCAAATGCCACCAGGAACAGTACGAAGGCGAAGAGCAGATAAAGTGGCAGCTTTTTCATGATGTTGGAAACGGTTCCTTCCATTATTGCATCAGCTTTTTGACCGCTATCTGCAGGCCGCCGGTTTCCTTCACGATGGCGGCCTGGCGTTCGGCGGCTGTCATGAGTGCCTGCAGGTGTTTGCGCGCGCGCGGCTGGCTGCCGGCTACGGTTTCGGCCATCTTGCAGAGGATGCCCACCGGCAGGCCCTTGCGGTAACCCTCCACCAGCCGCGCGATCTCTTCACGCCTTTGGGTGTCGTTCCAAGTCTTGTAAAGTGACGCGCCCAGATCATTCTGCGGAAACATATCTAACCTCCTTAATGCTCGAAATTCATTCCAACATACGTTAAGCCATCCCCGCCCGTCCACAGTTTTCCGACTGTTGCAGCATCCGCTTGACGACAACCGCTCCCAGCTGATAACGTCGCAGCAAAAATCTTCCATGAGGAGCGCGAACATGACCACACCCACGATCGTTATTCTGGACGGCTATACCATCAATCCCGGTGATAATCCCTGGACTCCGGTTGAGGCCCTCGGGAACTGCATCATTCATGACCGGACACCGCCCGAACTGAAGCTTGAGCGTGCCCGGGATGCGGACATCATTCTGACCAGCAAATGCAAGCTGGATGCAGCTGCGCTGGAGATGTTACCCAAGCTGAAGTACATCTCGATGCTGGCTACCGGCTATAACAATGTGGATATTGCTGCGGCTGGCAAACGGGGCATTCCGGTGTCCAATGTGCCGGCCTACTCGACGGAATCGGTAGTGCAGACCACCTTTGCCCTGCTTCTGGAACTGGCCACCGCCGTGGGGGTGCACGATGCTGCGGTCAAAGCCGGGGAGTGGGTGCGCTGTCCGGACCATTCCTTCTGGAAGACCTCCATCCTCGAACTGGACGGGTTGACCCTGGGCATTGTCGGCTACGGCGCCATCGGTCGCGCCGTGGCGCGGGTCGGTGCTGCCTTCGGCATGCGGATCATCGCCTACACCCCGCGTATCCCGCAGGACCCCGGTCCGACTCCGGTCCGCTTTGTCCCCTTGCATGAGTTGTTTGCCACGGCCGATGTGGTGACACTCAATTGCCCCCAGACCGCCGAAAACGAGGGGTTTGTAAACACTGGACTGCTGGCGGCCATGAAGCCCTCGGCCTTTCTTATTAATGTAGCCCGGGGAGGCTTGGTGAACGAGACCGACCTGGCCCGGGCGCTTCAAAGCGGCACGATTGCCGGGGCCGGGCTGGACGTTGTGGCCCATGAGCCGATGCTGGCCGACAACCCGCTGCTGACGGCCCACAACTGCATCTTCACTCCACACATCGCCTGGGCCTCGCTGGCGGCCCGCAAAAGGTTGATGACCACAGTTGCCGCCAACGTATCGGCGTATCTGACCGGCGCACCGATCAATCTGGTCAACGCGCAGTATCTGTAACAAGCGCTGCTATTCGCAGACTGCTATGTTGTAGATTTGTGGAAATACATTATATAAAAATACTGTTATTTTCTAAAACTATATTTTTTAACTTCACCGGGATGACAGGCGCTGTTTGTTTTGCTACACTCCACCCGCAATGAACAATTATTCAGGTGAGGAGCTTGTCAACATATGAAAATTTCCTGCCCCAAGTGCGGAGCCAGCGGGAATCTGCCTGATCACGAAATACCCGAGGAAGGCCGCTTTCTGAGTTGTCCGAAGTGCAAGCACGGCTTTGATGTAAAAAAGCCGCGGGCCACGACCAATGAATACACGGTGGACATCTGTCCGGCCTGTTCCTATAGCACCTTTGGCGACGAACGCTTCGGAACCTGCCCCAAATGCGGCGTGGTGATCAAGACCTTTATTGAGCGCCAGCGCGAGGAAATGACCCGCGCAAGGGAACAGGAACTGCTCACCAGAAAATTTTCCCGTGATACTACCGCACCCATGCCGATGCCGAACGGTTCGTCAATGCCGTCAAATTCTGCTCCGGCCCCGGAAAACAAGGGCATCGCCATCGCAGAAATGATCGAGAACCTCCATCCGGTCAACCTGATCGGGTGGGGCTGTGCGGCGGTTGCAGCCATTATCTGTTTTATGGGGATTCTGGGGTTTCTGGACTACTATGGAGACGATATTCAAGCCAGACTCTCGGTCGAACGCGACGAACAGGTCTCCGCCTGGTACGTCTTTCTGCACTACGGCATGCTGCCCTGGGTCAAGGTCCTCTATGGTGGAGCGCTTTTGGCGGTTTCCGTGTTTTTTCTACAGCGCAAGGCGCAGGGCCGTCAAGCGCTGGTCTGGCTGCTGTGGGCTCTGATCGCATATGTGCCGGTTTCCATGAGCGTACGATTTGTCCGCTGGTGGATCAAGCCAATTCCCCATACCTGGGGCGGATACTTCATAGAAATATTCAATGTCCTCTTCATAACCGCATTGCTGGGGATGCCTTTGTATCTGCTGATCACTTTTCTTGACGACAGACGGATCCGGTCGGTGGTCAAGCTGTGACGTGCATGACAGGTTGTTTCAGTCTGGAAGGTTACTAAACGATGACGTGGCTGCTGGTTGTCTCGCTGGTGTGTTATGTTTTCTGCTCATCCTGGCGTGTGGCCTTGGCCTTCGGCTGTGCGGTCCAGACCGTCTATATGGTTCAACGCAGCCTGGCCCTCGGCCGCCTGCCCTTGCTTGGTCCCCATGACACCCTGATTTTTTTCTCCCTCTCCATTGCCGGGTCGGCCCTGATCACCTCCTTCTCACCCGGCGTCCGGCGGGCACGCTGGTTCACAGTCGCCTCCGGGATCACCGCCGGACTCTTCACGCTGTTCGCGCTCTGGTTCAAGCCGTTAAACATGCCGCTACCGCAGATCCTCGACACGCTTTGGTTTGAACTGCATGTGGTGCTGGCTTTTTTCAGCTACGCTCTCTTTGTTCTGGGCGGGCTGCTGTCTGCCATGTTTCTGATACGGGATGAACGGGCCTGTCTGGACATCCAGTTCAAGACCGCCCTGGTGGGCTGGTCATTTTTCTCGGCTTCGATGCTGGCTGGCGGCATTTGGGGCTATTACGCCTGGGGGACCTACTGGCTCTGGACAGCAAAGGAATTGTGGACATCTATTCTGTGGCTGTTTTATGCGCTGGTGCTGCATCTTCGCCTGAAGGGGGCCCAATGGGACCGGGCCGCCGCCTGGCTGGGAATAGCCGGGGTATTCGTGATGCTGTTTACCTATCTGGGAGTGAGCATGCTGATGAAAAGTTCACACAGCTTCTAAGACAGAGTTGTTCATAGTGCCTGAAACGACAAAACCCCGGCAGCGATGCCCCGGGGTTTTGTCGTGTACTATATTAATTGCATGCGCTGTTATTCCCCGGTTGCCTGCGGTGCCGGAGCACCTTCTCCGGCCGGCTTCTTCCTTCTTCGTCGGCGTTTTTTCTCCGGCTCGCCTGTCTCAGAATTCAGCTTGGCCACGGCAGGTGTCTTAGCCGGCGCCTTGGCTGCTGCCGGGTTCACTCTCGGCGCGCCGCTGTTTTTGAGCGGCGCTCTGCCGCTGCTACGCCCCCCGCCAGGGCCTTCCCTCTTCAAATCCTTCTTGAACTTTGGAC
The DNA here is from genome assembly GCA_038209415.1 of Geobacterales bacterium. Classification (GTDB taxonomy): domain Bacteria; phylum Desulfobacterota; class Desulfuromonadia; order Geobacterales; family Pseudopelobacteraceae; genus CAIPTY01. The sequence continues at coordinate 11,894 of JBBQXT010000007.1, read as the reverse complement.
GGGCGACCCGCTTGAAATCATTCACGAACAGTTCATCTTCGGCCCATTCTACCGGTATCTTGGCCTTGATATATTCCTCGATGGCCTCCAGATACAGAACCCCGTCCTCGTCCGCCAGGGAGATGGCCTTGCCCTCTGCTCCGGCCCGGGCCGTACGGCCGATGCGATGGACGTAGTCCTCGCAATCCTGGGGCAGGTCGTAGTTGATGACGTGCGAGACGCCGTCGATATGCAGCCCGCGCGAGGCAACATCGGTCGCTATCAGGATCGGCAGCGTCCCCTCCTTGAAATCTTCAAGAATGCGCATCCGTTTTTTCTGTTCAACATCGCCCGAGATGATCCGACTGGGGCAACCGTTGGCGTTCAACCGATCATTGAGGTATTCCCCTTCGCGCTTGGTATTGATGAAAATCATGGTGCGGATCATGCCGACGCGTCGCAGCAGACCGAGCAGCAGAGGAAATTTTTCCTTGCGTGAAGCATGGTATACTACCTGCTCAACATTTTCGGCGGTCATCTTCTCCGGGGTGACGGAAACCTTTTCCGGCGAATTCATGAACTCGTAGGCCAGTTCCATCACCCGCAGATTAAGAGTGGCGGAAAACATGAGGTTCTGACGCTGATCGAAGGGCGGCAAGCGACGCAGAATAAAACGCAAGTCGGCAATGAAACCCATGTCGAACATGCGGTCGGCCTCATCAATTACCAGCATTTCGATCTCTTTAAGGCTGTAGACCTTCTGTTTGAGATAATCGATCAGCCGCCCCGGTGTGCCGATGATCACATCTGCCCCATCACGGAGCGCATCACGCTGTTTCATGTAGTCAACGCCGCCATAAATAGCCTGGATCGTGAAGCCGCAATGTCGGCCAAGAATCTGGGCGTCCTGTTCGATCTGTACGACCAGTTCCCTGGTCGGGGCCAGGATCAGCGCTCGGGGGTGCTTGCCGGATGATGAGGCGCTGGTCTTCATGAGTCGCGTAAAAAGTGTGATCAGGAATGCTGCGGTCTTGCCGGTACCGGTCTGGGCCTGTCCGGCCACATCCGTTCCGGTCAGGCTGATGGGCAGAGTGAACTCCTGAATGGGGGTGCAGACGCTGAATCCAGCATCGGCAATGCCCTTCATCAGCGGTTCCGGAAGAGAAAGTTCATTAAATAACATGGAAAGCCCTCGTACTGTTTCGTGTCAATTGGTGCTGTAAAACCTTGCATACCATATACTGCTACTGGCTGTCTGGCAATGGAAACCTTGCGCAACAGGTCGTCCAACAGCCAGAAATTCTTTGACAAACCTGAATTCATTCCTTTACTATGTTGAAAATTTACCCCTCCGAGGACCCTCCTGATGCAGGCCGCACTTAATATCATTGGCGAAGATCTGATGAACGTAGAATTGCAGTTCCGCAAGGATCTGGAATCCGACGTCCCGTTGATCCGCAAGGTCGGGGAATATGTCCTCTCCAGCGGCGGCAAACGTATACGGCCGGCGCTTTTGCTGCTTGCCGCCCGCCTGAGCGGCTACCAGGGCGACCGGGCTGTCCCTCTGGCCAGTGTGGTTGAGTTTATCCATACGGCGACGCTTCTGCATGACGATGTTGTCGACAGCGCCACCCTGCGGCGGGGGCTGGCCTCGGCTAATACCCTGTGGGGCAACGAGGCCTCGGTGCTGGTGGGTGACTTTCTCTTTTCCAAATCATTCTCGCTGATGGTCGGGGTCGGAAGCCTCGATATCCTGCGGGTGCTCTCCAGCGCCACCACCGTCATCGCCGAAGGCGAGGTCATGCAGCTGCTCTGCACCGGCGAGATCGATCTGACCGAGGAACGCTACATCGGCGTGGTGCGCTCCAAGACCGCTATCCTCATGTCCGCGGCCTGCGAGGCCGGGGCCATACTGGGTAATTCAACCGTTGGACAACAGCAGGCGCTGGCTGCTTTCGGCATGTCATTGGGCATCGCATTTCAATTGATGGATGATACGCTGGACTATATCGCCACCGAAGAGGATTTCGGCAAGAGTATCGGTCATGACCTGGAAGAGGGCAAAATCACGCTGCCGCTGATCCACACCCTGCGTCAGTGCAGCCCCGACGAGCGCACCATCATCGAAGCGGTTGTCGAGAAGGACGAAATGTCCCTGGATGAGTTCCGGCAGGTGTCCGGACTGGTCCAGCAGTTCGGCGGCATCACCTTTACCGTGGATGTGGCCCGACGCTACATAAACGAGTGCCGCGCTCACCTGGAGCTGTTCGAGCCGACCCCTGTCAAGGCGGCCCTGCTGGAACTTGCCGATTACGTAATTACCCGAAACCATTAGCCTGACCAAACAACACCCTGGGCATAATCAAACTTCATTCGCTGGAGGAATCCATGAAACGCATTCTCGTATACTGTCTGATACTTTCTGTCACCCTGCTGATGACGGCCGGTTGCAAAAAAAAAGAACAAGCTTCCGGCGCGGCTGAAGTCAAGGAAACAAAACCGGCCCCGGAGATTACCGTTAATTCCCTGAAAAATGTCCCACTCAAGCTTTCCGAGCTGAAGGGCAAGGTTGTGCTGCTCAATTTCTGGGCCACCTGGTGTCCGCCCTGCCGCGAGGAGATCCCTTCCATGATTAAGCTCAACAGCGCCATGACTGGCAAGCCTTTTCAGATGCTGGCGGTCTCCATTGATGAAGGCGGTGTCCCCGATATCGAAGCCTTTTTCAAGGAGAGCGGTTTTTCCCTGCCGGCCTATACCGATCCCGACGGCGTTGCGGTCAAGACCTACGGCATCACCGGCGTACCGGAGTCGTTTGTTATCGATAAGAACGGCATCCTGGTCAAAAAGGTCATCGGCCCGTTGGCCTGGGATTCGCCCGAGACTATTTCCTTTCTTGAAGGTTTGATGAAATAGGAGAATCTTTGTAATGCATTCCCAGGAAGTAACCTATTTCGGCGCGTTTATCGCGGGACTGCTCTCGTTTCTTTCGCCCTGCGTTCTGCCGTTGATACCGTCCTATATTACCTATATCACTGGTCTCTCCTTTGTGGATCTGCAGGATGCGCACCCGAACCACAAGGTGCGCCAGACGGCCATGTTGCACTCCCTGGCCTTCATCCTCGGTTTTACCGTGGTCTTTGTGCTGCTGGGCGCCTCCGCCACCTACATCGGTTCCTTCCTCAATCAGCACGCCAGTATCCTCAGAAAAGCCGGCGGCATCCTGCTCGTGATGTTTGGAATCCATGTCACCGGACTACTCCCGCTCCGCATCCTGATGGGTGAAAAGCGTGTGACACTGCACCGCAAGCCGGCCGGTTATGCCGGTACCTTTCTGGTCGGCCTCGCGTTTGCCGCCGGCTGGACCCCCTGCATCGGACCGATCCTGGCAGCGATCCTGATGGTGGCTGCCACGGAAGAAAATGTCTATCATGGCATCGTCCTGCTGCTGATTTATTCTCTGGGGCTCGGCATCCCGTTTTTTCTCTCCTCTCTGGCCATGCACCAGTTTATTGTGGCCTTTCAGCGTTTCAAAAAATACATTCGGCTGTTCGAAGTCTGTACCGGTGTTTTTCTGATACTGACCGGAGTCACGATCTATTTCAACTGGCTGTCACGCCTTTCAACAGTTTTCTCAGCTCTGTTCGGCGGACGCTAGATGAAGTCACATCGTGCTCAACACTCTGTTCAGCTTGCCGTGACCAATCTGGCGGTGACCGAGGCCTTCTACGCCGGCATTCTGGAAGTGCCGCTGCAGCGTTCTTTGACTGCAATCGGAGCGCCGGATCACCTTGTGCTGGATATGGACGGCATCGCGCTGGTCTTTGTGGAAGAGGATGACGTTGTCAGGGCACACCCGGTGCTGGGAAACCGTTTCAGCATGTTCCCGCGCGGGATCGGAGTTACCCTGCATTTTGAGGTCAAAGATTTAGAAAGCATCAGCGATGCCATCAATGAGGAAGAGTTGGAAATTCTGTATCCGCTGGAAATCAAACCCTACGGTATCAAGGAAATGTGGTGTTTCGACCCTGACGGTTACCTGGTTGTGCTGGATGAAGCACGGGGAAACATAAAAAAGGCCGGAGCTTAGTCCGGCCTTTTTTATTACTTACTTCTCTTTCTTCTCTTTCTTCTCCTCCCGCACCGCGGGGGAACAGGCGTCGGACATTCAGGTCTGTACACCCAGTTTGGGAAGGATATAGCGGTTAAGAACAAACCAGATGACTGCAACAGCAATGATAATCAAGATGTCTTTCATAGCGGCCCTCCTGTTGTGTTTCTAGCATATATTCATAAAAACATATACAAATAATTTATCGACCAGTTCCGGATACTTTATTCTCCGCTGGACACTGCTGCAGACACTCAACGAAGTCAGTACGCCGCAGCTTTCTTTTTCTGGTTGAGTTTGCTACCCTGCACAAAAATGTAGAGAGGTTTTTCATGAAACGCGAAGGCATAATACTGATCATCTCCGCACCTTCCGGTGCCGGCAAGACCACACTCTGTCACGGACTGCTGCAGCGCTTTCCGAACATGAAGGAATCAATCAGCTATACGACCCGCATTCCGCGTGCCGGTGAAGTGCCTGGCCAGGACTATTATTATGTCTCCCGCCAGGAATTTCAGCGCATGGTGGATGAAGACGCCTTTGCCGAATGGGCCGAGGTGCATGGCAACCTTTACGGCACGGCGCTGGCCACAATCGAAGATGCCCGGAAAAACGGCGTGGACCTGGTTCTTGATATCGATTGCCAGGGTGCCTGCCGGCTGAAGGAGCAGATCGAGCGTTGCGTCTACATCTTTATTCTGCCGCCCAGCATGGAAGAACTGCGCAGGAGGCTGGAGAACCGTTCATCGGATGACCAGGAAGTGATCGAGCGCCGCATCGAAAGAGCCGCCGAAGAAATCCGGGAGGCGCGTTGGTACGATTACATCATTATCAACGACAATTTTGAAACCGCTTTCGAGGAATTGGCCGCCATTGTTGTTGCGCACAGCCGCAAGACCTTCCGGATGCTGGGGCAGGTGGCGAAATTGTTTGATATTTGAAGCAAAATAGGGTAGTAACAGACTCCATTTATTTATTGCAGGAAGGAGTACAACATTATGGCACGCGTAACCGTCGAAGATTGTCTTAAACATGTCGATAACCGCTTCCTTCTGGTCATGCTGGCTTCCAAGAGGGTCAAACAGCTTTACAAGGGCAATCTACCACTGATTGACCCCAAGAACAATCGTCTAGTGGTGACTGCCCTGCGCGAGATCGCGGCTGGAAAAGTCAATTTCGAGGTCAGCAAGAAGCATCACGCCAATTAAGTCCGGTATCGTGGTGAGGCCGAAATCATTCGGTCTCACCCTTTTTTATCCCCCCTCTGCGACACTCTAATCCAATTCTCATCAGGCGACTGATAACACATGATCAGGCTCAATGACATCCTTGACAAGGTAACGACGTACAACCCGACGGCGGATCTCAATCTCATCCGCAAGGCTTACGTTTACTGTGCCAAGGTTCATCAGGGGCAGACCAGGCTGTCGGGGGAACCATACATCATCCATCCGATGGAGGTGGCCGGCCTGTTGGCTGACCTGCGTCTGGATGTCCCCAGCATTGTCACCGGCTTCCTGCACGATACCATAGAGGACACTCTGGCGACTTACGAGGAGCTGGTTGAGATGTTCGGCGAAGAGGTGGCCCTGCTGGTCGATGGCGTGACCAAGATCAGCAAGATCCACTTCAAGACCAAGGAAGAAAGCCAGGCCGAGAACTTTCGCAAGATGCTGCTGGCCATGGCCAATGACATCCGCGTTATTCTGGTCAAGCTGGCTGACCGCCTGCACAACATGCGCACCTTGGAATTTCAGCCGGAAACCAAGCAGCGCAGCATTGCCCGTGAAACAATGGATATCTATGCCCCCATCGCCAATCGCCTGGGGATTTCATGGGTCAAGGTCGAGCTGGAAGACCTCTCCTTCCGCTACCTCAATCCTGACACCTATTTTGAACTGGTGCGCAAGATATCCCTCAAGAAGCAGGAGCGTGAGGCGTTTGTCGATGAGGCCAAGGCGATCATCCTGGGGAAACTGGCGACGCATGATATCAGGGGCGAGGTCTCCGGACGCAGCAAGCACCTGTATTCCATCTATCGCAAGATGGAAAAGCGCAATGTGGAATTTGAAGAGATCTATGACCTGATTGCCATCCGCATCTTGGTCAATGACCTGCGTGAATGCTACGAGGTGCTGGGCGTGATCCACTCTTCCTGGAAACCGATCCCGGGGCGTTTCAAGGATTACGTTGCCATGCCCAAGGGCAATATGTACCAGTCGTTGCACACAACGGTCATCGGCCCACACGGCGACCGGATGGAGGTGCAGATCCGCACACACGAGATGCACACTGTGGCCGATTCGGGGATCGCCGCCCATTGGAAGTACAAGGAAGGCAAGGGCTATGACGAGAAGGAGGTCAAACGCTTCGCTTGGCTGCGGCAACTCCTGGAATGGCAGCAGGAACTGCAGGATTCCCGGGAATTCATGGACTCGGTCCGGGTGGACCTGTTCTCGGAAGAGGTCTACGTCTTTACGCCCAAAGGGGATGTAAAGGGCTATCCCAAGGGTTCGACACCGATCGACTTTGCCTACAGCGTACACACCGATGTCGGTCATCGCTGCGTGGGCGCCAAGGTCAACGGAAAGCTGGTGCCGCTCAAATATGAGCTGAAAAACGGTGATATCGTCGAGGTTATCACGTCGCCGCATCACACCCCCAGCAAGGACTGGCTCAAAATCGTCAAGAGCTCCCGAGCCCGCAACAAGATCCGTACCTGGATCAAAACCGAGGAGCGTAAGCGCAGCGTTGTCCTGGGCCGCGAAATCTGCGAAAAGGAGTTCCGCAAATACTCCGTCAATCTCCAAAAAATCCAGAAGAGCGCTGATTTCAAACGGATCGCTGGCGAATTCGGCTTTGCCGCTGACGACGACCTGCTGGCTGCGGTTGGTTACGGCAAAATATCCGCCGGCCAGATCCTCGGGAAACTGCTCCCCCATGAAAAGATCCAGGAACGGGCCGAACACAAGGAATCGCGGCTGTCGGCCGTTATCAACAAGCTCAAGGGCCATTCTTCCAGCGCGGTCGAAATCAGTGGTGTTGACGACGTGCTGGTGCGCTTCGGCAAGTGCTGCAACCCGGTTCCCGGCGACGACATTATCGGATTTATCACCCGCGGTAAGGGTGTTACCATACACACTGCCGATTGCCAGCTGGCGCTTGATACTGATCCGGAGCGGCGTATCGACGTGGCCTGGAGCAAGGGGAAATCCTCCGTGCTGCCGGTCAAGATCAGGGTCATCTGCCATGATGTCAAAGGCATCCTGGCCAATATTACCATGGCCATTACCAATAGCGAGGCCAATATCTCCAGCGCGCACATCCAGAGCACCATCGACCAGCGCGGCGAAAATACGTTCGAGGTGAATGTTGTAGACCTGACCCACCTGAACAAGGTTATGCACGCGATCATGAAAGTTAAAGGTGTGATTAAGGTAGAGAGGTTAAAACAATGAAATTACAAGCAATAGCTACCAAGAATGCCCCGGCTGCCATCGGGCCTTACTCGCAGGCGATCCAAGCCGGGAACCTTCTGTTCTGCTCCGGGCAGATCCCTCTGGACCCCTTCTCGGGTGAGATCGTTGCCGGAGATATCCGCAGGCAAACCGAACAGGTCATGGAGAATATCGCGGCTGTATTGACTGAAGCGGGTGCAGGCTTCAACGATGTGATCAAGGTGACGATCTTTCTGGTGGATATGAATGATTTTGGGGCGGTGAACGAGGTCTATGGCCGCCGTTTTCCGGAACACAAGCCGGCCCGTTCGACGGTGGCGGTCAAGGCCCTTCCGCGCTGGGTACTGCTGGAGATAGAAGTCACCGCCTGCCATGGATAGGCGTTCGGGATTCAAGGGGCCGGGCAACATCCAAAAGAAAAGCCGCCATCACTTGCGTGACGCGGCTTTGAAATTCGCGATGTTCGGACTGCCGCTAGAGCGCCTTGGTTACGTGTCCGGAACGAATGCAGCGGGTACAGGCCTTGACAGTCAAAATGCTTCCGTTCTTATTAACGGCTCTGACCTTCTGCAGGTTAGGATACCATACGGTACGGGTCTTGTTGTTGGCGTGGCTCACATTGTTACCGAAGCTGGGGCCTTTTCCACAGACATCACATTTTCTTGACATATTATCTTTCCTCCAATTGATTGCTAAAAAGAATTTTATATCAGATTGATTGCAGAGTTGCAAGAGGAAAATGATCAGCACATGAATCTTGTCAAAGCTTTTATAACACTTACGGTGATTCTGCTGGCAGCAATTGCTGTCCTTTTTATCGATTTCACCTACAAGACCTTTTCATACCGGCAAAGCCAGGTCAAGGCCGATGCCATTGTCGTGCTGACCGGCGGCAAGGGCAGGGTGGATGAAGGGGTGCGCCTGTATCGTGAGCGCCGGGCGGCCTACCTTTTTCTGATCGGTGTTGATCCTGCTGTCCGGAAGAGCGATCTCTACCGTCCACGGACTGGTGACCCTTCATCGGAAGGGGTTATTCTGGAGAGGGCATCACGAAACACCCTGGAAAACGCCATTTACGGGCGTGATGTTATCATGAACAAGCAAATCGGTTCCATCTTGCTGATAACCTCCCGTTATCATATGAAACGATCTGCAATCCTTTTTCGTAATGCACTCCCGAAAGAGCTGACCATCTACCCCTATCCGGTAGACAGCAGAAATCTCAAGGAGGCCTGGTGGAATCACGGCAGCAGTTTTAACCTGCTGTTTACGGAATTTTACAAATACTGCATGTTCAGGACCTTCTTCCTGCTGGCACCCGTGGAGCTGCGCTCCATGTTTTTTCCGACCGATTCCGGCAGGTGACGGTCTATCAATAATTCATTTTTTCTGCTACATTTCCAATCGGCGCTTTGAATGCATGCATCAACGCACTGATTTTAAGCACATAGCTTCCGAACCACATACATATCAACCGTTTGAGAAAGGATTAGCCTGATGCGTTACATCAGTACCCGCGGCAAAATTCAGCCGATCCCCTTCAAAGACGCCGTCATGATGGGGCTTGCCACAGACGGCGGCCTGCTTCTACCTGAGTCTTATCCGCGCATATCATCTGAACAGCTCGATAGCTGGCGTGATCTCTCCTATCCGCAACTGGCCTTTCAGGTCATAGCACCCTTTGTGGATGACATCCCTGAAGACGCCCTGATGGAGATGATCAGCCGCTCCTATGCCACCTTTACCCATCCCCAGGTGACACCGCTGGTCCATCGGGATGGTGTCTACATCCTCGAGCTTTTTCATGGTGTAACCCTGGCCTTCAAGGACGTGGCGCTGCAGTTTCTGGGCAACGTTTTTGAACATATTCTGGAGGAGCGCGGCGAGCAACTCAATATTGTCGGGGCTACCTCGGGTGACACCGGCAGCGCTGCAATCCATGGCGTGCGCGGGAAAAAAGGCATCACGATTTTCATCCTGCACCCTCTCGGCAAGACTTCCCCGGTTCAGGCCCTGCAGATGACCACCGTTATCGATGCCAACGTCCACAACATTGCCATCCGGGGCACATTCGACGAATGTCAGGATATGGTCAAGGCGCTTTTCAACGATCTGGGTTTCAAGGCAAAATATTCTCTTGGCGCCGTCAATTCCATCAACTGGGCCCGTGTTCTGGCACAGGTGACCTATTACTTCTGGGCCTGGCTGCGGGTAACGGATTCCGGCAAAAAAACGGTCAGCTTCTCCGTACCCACCGGTAATTTTGGCGACATTTTTGCCGGTTATGTTGCCAAGCGCATGGGTCTGCCGATAGATAAACTGCTGCTGGCAACCAACGAAAACAACATCCTGACCCGTTTCATCAACCAGGGTGACTATTCTCTCAGCGGTGTGGTATCGACCGTCTCACCATCCATGGACATCCAGGTGGCATCGAACTTTGAACGCTATCTGTACTATCTTTTCCTGGAAAAACCGGAAAAGGTCAGAGCGGCCTTTGCAGAACTGCGCGAAAAGGGGAGAATCAGTTTCAGTGCCGATGAGATGAAGCAGGTGCGCGCTGAATTCTGTTCGGCTTCGGTCAATCAGTTCGAAACCCTGGAAACCATCGACAACTTCTACCGCGAGACCGGCTATCTGCTTGATCCGCATACCGCCGTCGGTGTCAAGGCCGCCCTGGATCTGCTTCCCGCGGATGTAGCCCGTGTCTGCCTGGCCACAGCCCACCCCGCCAAATTCGGTGAAGCGGTCGCACAGGCCACCGGTTCACAGGCGCCGGTACCGGACGCCATCATGGCACTGACGGGCATGCCGACCCGCTGTGAGGTAATGGAAGCCGATCTGGAAAAGGTGCGGGAGTTCATCGTAGCCCATGTGAGGTAGGGGATGGAGAGTGAAGCAATCATACGCCTGTGTATTTTCCTGTGTGTGTTTCTGCTTGTCGGCCTTGCAGAGCACATTTGGCCGCGTCGCACCCTTATGGTTCCAAAGAGCCAGCGCTGGTTCTGCAATATCGGCATTGTCGTGATTGGTTCGGTTGTTGTCCGCCTGGCTCTACCGCTGATGCCGACCAGCGTGGCCGCGATCACCGGGGCAAAAGGCTGGGGGATCCTTAACAGACTGGCGCTGCCGGAGTGGCTGGAGATTGTCGTTGTCATTTTGGCGCTGGACCTGATCATCTATCTTCAGCACCGCGCCTTTCACCGTATTCCGCTTTTCTGGCGTTTTCACCGCATGCATCATACCGATCTGGATCTGGACGTCTCCAGTGGTAACCGTTTTCATCCGCTGGAAATCCTATTCTCTCTGCTCATCAAGATGTCCGCGGTGGTGGTTCTCGGTGCTCCGGTCATTGCCGTTGTAATCTTCGAAGTGCTGCTGAATGCCACCTCGCTTTTCAACCACGGCAACCTGCGGATTCCGGTAAGCATCGATCACTGGCTTCGTCTGTTTCTCGTCACTCCAGACATGCATCGTGTGCATCACTCGATCATTCCAAGGGAGACCGACAGCAACTTCAGTTTCAATCTACCCTGGTGGGATCGCATGCTGGGCACCTACCGCGATCAGCCACGGGAGGGGCACGATGGCATGTTCATAGGACTGAAAGAGTTCCGCGACGCCCGTCGTCTGGGAGTTGGGTATCTTTTGATGCTCCCCTTTCGAGGCAGCGCCGAATGAGTAGAATGCGGCCGAGAGAGAGGCCTGCGTAATTTCAGGTTGACAAACCAGCCGTCTCTTGGCATTTATACTGTCCGTCGCGGGAATAACTCAGTGGTAGAGTGTCAGCTTCCCAAGCTGAAGGTCGCGGGTCCGAATCCCGTTTCCCGCTCCATAAAATCAAGGACTTAGCTGGTTACAGCTAGGTCCTTTTCGTTTCATTGTAGCTATATTGTAGCATCTGGCGGAAAATTGACTCCATAAAACCACGTCCTATCCAATCCTGCCACATGGAAGAAACTTCAAGATTTTTATTAGCTCGGACCTCGAATGATTTATTTGCGGTCTCATGCAAATGAATCTTGAGAGGCCGAACAAGGCGCAGCCTTGATAGCTGGATAGCAACAACTCTAAACTGTTCACCAAGTGTCACATCTACAGAATTCAGTTTCTGTGATCTGGAGACGTGCCCCTTAATGCTTCTTCGGTTTATCTGTTGATACCCATAAAACTCCAACTTGCATTGCTACTTGCCGTTGTTCAGATAATACCTGAATCCGTGACGTAGTTTTGAATGTATCTGTTGTGTTGGGGCAAAAATGGCATTTTGCTGCTAATGGCATCCCGATTCTGAAAAATAGGCTTCCCAGTTTGACCTGTACGCCTTGCTCTTTTACAATTGAACCGTT
>JBBQXT010000006.1:0-40971 GCA_038209415.1 Geobacterales bacterium | reverse complement strand
TGATCGATGCCGGCCATTTTCCCACTGAAATCATCATGGCGGCGGCTGTGCGGGAGCAATTGCTGCAGAGACTCGCGGAGGCTGGTTTCAATGGATGTCAGATAATGGCAAGCTGCGTAGAAAACGATCCCTTTCGATACCTTTAGCCACACAGAACAGATACCACAATCGAACACGGAGGAAACGGATTTGAAGAAACGACTGGATTTACTCGAACAACTTCAGGAAATCGACTCGCAGGTCGATGTGTTGAAGACGTCACAAAACAGCCTGCAGGAAGATTTGAACGGAATTGCCGGTACCCTTGCTGATGCCCGTGACGGACTTGCGGTCCTTCAGGCCCGTGCCACGCAACTGGAAAAGGCAAAGGAAGATCTGGAAGCCAGTCATGCGGCCGAGCTTGAAAATATCAAGCGTTCCGAAACCAACATGAAGGAAATCAAGACCAACAAGGAATATCAGGCTGTTGGCCGCGAGATTGCTGCTGCCCACAAACAGGTAGCCGAACTGGAAGACCAGGTTCTGCAGAAGATCACACAACTGGACGAGCTGAACGGGGAAATTGTCGCCAGTCAGACGACACTCGCCGAACTGGAGCAGAACAGCGAACTGCGCCGCAGCGAAAAACAGGCGGAAATTGACAAGGTCCAGCAGAATGTGGACGCCGACAGCCTGCGTCGCGAAGCGATCACGAAGGAACTGCCACCCAGTCTGGTGAAGCGTTACAATAGCCTGCGCAGTCAAAGACGCGGACAGGCGCTCGCCATCGCCCGTGACGGTTTCTGCCAGGGATGCAACATGCACCTTCCCCCGCAGCTCTACAACAACCTCTTCAAGGTAGATGACCTTATCGCCTGCCCACATTGCCAGAGGGTGCTGATACTGAGACATCAGCCGGCAGCTTAGCAAGAAACGGTTTCGACCGGCTTTAAAGGTAACTGAATTACCGGAACGAGGATCTTTTCGAAGACTTACGCAGCCAGGGCGGAAAGAGACCGTTCCAAAGGTTTGGCTGAAGCAGGACAGGTGGCCGCTCTTCTATATGAAGGGAGGAAAGTCCGGGCTCCACAGGGCATGACGCTGGATAACGTCCAGCGGGGGTGACCCCAGGGATAAGTGCCACAGAGAGAAGTCCGCCTGCCTCGGCAGGTAAGGGTGAAAGGGTGAGGTAAGAGCTCACCGGGTCCGTCGGTGACGGCGGATGCCAGGTAAACCCCGTCAGGAGCAAGGCCAAATAGGGAGGCGTTAAGGGCGACCCGCCCGTGCCTCCGGGTTGGCTGCTCGAGGCTGTCGGTAACGACAGTCCCAGATGAATGGCCACCACCTGGAAAAGAGTAATCTTTTTCAGGAACAGAACCCGGCTTACGGACTGCTTCAGCCAATTTTTAGTAAGTTAGAATTCGTTTTCTGTGTTTTTTGCAGAAAATGAATTCGTTAACGCACTTATCCAGTTATCTGGGTCAGGAATAGAATGCTGAATGACAAGGATGCACCATGGCTGCCATCAACGATATCGTGCTCATACATGTCGATAACAAACCGGGCTTCTACGCCCGGATCGAAGACATTTCACCGGACGTCAAGCCGGGCTGGTGGCAGGTACGCCTGCTGGTCCTGACCTTTCCGCTGCAGGTATTTACCTGGATCCTGGACGAATTTCAGCTGGACTACGCACCCTTTACCATGGGAGGGACCCCTATCCAACTGGAGCCGGTGATTTCGCCGATGGAAGAGGAACGCCAGCAGCAGGAACAACAAGAACAGGAAGAGCAGAAACGCAAGCGGCAGGCAAGCGTCAGTTCCAAGGTGGTTTCTCTGGCGGACCGCCGTAAAAAATAGATTCCGGCCGACATTTCGACAGCAAAAGCCTCTCCCGTTTCCGGGAGGGGTTTTTTTGTGCAAGAAACCCGCGCAATAATAATATTTTATCTTGACAGAGACCTTGACGGGCGCTATAAATTTCCCATAAAGTGGAAAAAAGTGGAAATGAGTGGCAGATGATCGAGGCTAACACCATATTCGGGGGAGAAAACCCAAGCACCATCGACGGCAAGGGACGCACCTGCATCCCAGCCAGGTTCAGGGAAACTCTCGTCACCCAGCCCGCTGATGAGCGATTTATCATCACCAAGGCTGCACCGGTGGACTTGGGGGATGGCAGCTTCGGTCGCGGCCTGTCCGTTTATCCCCTGTCAGAATGGCGCGAAATAAAGAAAAAGATCCTTGCCAACGCGGGCGGCTTCACCTCGGTTCAGCTCAACAGCATCAAACGCCAGATCATTAACCCCGCCGAGGAGTGCATGGCCGACAAACTCGGCCGGGTGCTGGTACCCTCGTCCTTGCGCAGCCATGCCGGACTTGAGCGGGAAATCTGGTTCGTCGGCATGGGACAACGTTTTGACATCTGGAGCAAGGAAACCTACAGCCGCGTCAACGCCCAGGACGAAAAGAATTTCCCGCTGGAATCCGAAGCGCTGGCCGCGCTGGGCATTTAAGTGGATACCTTCCAGCACCTGTCGGTTCTGCCGGACGAGGTCATCAGCCTTCTGGTCCCGCACCCGGGTGGAACCTATCTGGACGGCACCCTGGGCGGCGGCGGCCACGCCGCGCTGATCCTGGAACGCTGCACCCCCGGTGGCACGCTGGTCGGCATTGACCAGGACCGGGAGGCACTGCAGGCAACCGGCCGGCGCCTGGCCGGTTTTGGAACAGCGGCACAACTTGTCCACGGAAACTTCGGGGAACTGGAACGCCACCTGGACACTCTCGGGATCGCCGGACTGGACGGTTTCCTGTTTGATCTCGGGGTATCATCGCATCAGCTCGACAGCGGCGCTCGCGGTTTCAGTTTTCAACAGAATGCAGCGCTGGACATGCGCATGGACACCAGCCGCGGCGATACGGCCGCCGATCTGATCAATGATCTGCCGGAACAGGAACTGGAGCGGATCATCAGGGACTATGGCGAGGAACGCTGGGCGAAACGGATCGCCGCATTCATCGTCCGAGCCCGTGCTGAAGCACCGGTCGAGACGACCTTCCAGCTGGTAGACATCATCAAGGGGGCCATCCCCAAGGCCAAGTGGGAGGAGCGCATCCACCCGGCCACTCGCACCTTTCAGGCCGTGCGGATTGCGGTAAATCGGGAGCTGGAAAATCTGGAGAGGGGGTTGCGGGCGGCCATTGACCGCCTGAAGCCGAACGGACGGGGGGTCGTGATCTCCTTTCACTCTCTGGAAGACCGGATCGTCAAGCACATCTTCCGGGAATACGCCGCCGGCTGCATCTGCCCGCGGAATTTTCCGGTCTGTGCCTGCAACAACAAGCCACGTTTAAAGGTGTTGACCAACAGACCGGTTCTGGCAACAGCGCAGGAACTTGAAGTGAACCCGCGATCGCGCAGTGCAAAATTACGGGCTGTAGAAAAGTTGTGATGCATGTACTAGCCGCAAGCGGCCAGTACATGATTGATGTAGTCAGGTTCAGGGAGGTGTAGTATGGCTCAGGCACGGGTAGATTACGGTAAAGTCGCCGCTCCACGCCATTTTGGCGCGGAGCTGGCAACCGACCGTCTGGATGTCTTCAGGTTTCTAATGATCTGCATGATCCTGCTGACGGTAGTTTCGGTATTTCATGTCTGGTCACGGTTCAAGCTGGTTGATCTGAATCTGCAGATTTCAGAATCAAGCCGCCTGCTCAAAGAGACCGAACAGGAGCAGAAACGGCTCAAACTTGAGGTGGCCTCTTTCAGGACACCCTCCCGGATTGAGTCCATCGCCAAGAACGAACTCGGCATGGCGCTGCCTACCGAACAGCAGGTCGTTCTCGTCAAATGAAGGATGACCGCGAAAAATGGGCCAGGGTCCGGATCGTCATGATCGGGACATTCTTTGGCCTGTTATTTTTGTGTGTAACCGGCCGGGCCTTCTATCTTCAGATCCTCCAGCACGAGGAGATGGTAATAAGAGCGGACAAGCAGCATCAGCGCATCGTACCGCTGACACCGGCCCGCGGGGCAATCATGGACCGCAACGGGACACCGCTGGCGGTTTCGGTCGAAATGGACTCCTGCTATGGTGAACCGCGCCATATTCAGGATGCGGAAGGCACAGCAACCGTGCTGGCGCCACTGCTGGGCACCCCCAAGAGTGAGCTCCTGAAAAAACTCTCCAACGGGAAGAGCTTTATCTGGCTGGAACGCCGCCTGACACCGGAAATCGCCCTGCGCGTCAAAAACATGAAATTGCGCGGCATCGGCTTCGTCAAGGAAAACAAACGCTTCTACCCCAATCTGGAGATCGCGGCACACGTACTCGGTTTCACCGGTCAGGACCCCAACGGGCTGGAAGGGATCGAACTCAAATATGACTCGACCATCCTGGGCAACACCGGCTATCTGGTAACCGAACGCGACAACCTTGGACGCGATATCTCCGTCAAGAACACCGTCATCAAGAACAGCTCTCCAGGAAATAACATCATTCTGACGCTGGACAAGAATATCCAGTACATCACCGAGAAAGAACTGGCCAAAGCGGTCACCGACAGCGGCGCCAAAAACGGCATGGCGCTGGTGATGGAATCGGACAGCGGCAGGATCCTGGCCATGGCCAACTTCCCCACCTTCAATCCCAACGCGTATTCCCGCTACTCGCAGGCAGAATTGCGTAACCGCGTCGTGGCCGACAGCTTCGAGCCCGGCTCCACCTTCAAGGTCTTTCTGATCGCCGCGGCCCTGGAGGAAAAAATAATCCGGCCGGCCGATATGTTCAACTGTGAAAACGGCCGCTACAAAGTCGCGGACTGCACCATCCATGATACACACAGCTACGGCCGCCTGTCCGTTTCAGACGTTCTCAAGTATTCCAGCAACATCGGAGCGGCAAAGATCGGCTTCAAGCTGGGCGATGAGCGGCTCTTTCGTTATCTGAAAAGCTTCGGGTTCGGTGACCGGACCGGAATCGACCTGCCGGGCGAATCACCCGGAAACCTGCGGGACAAGCGCCGCTGGTACGGGGTCGACCTGGCCAACATCTCCTTCGGGCAGGGTGTATCCACCTCTGCCATCCAGCTGGCATCGGCAGTCTCGGCGGTAGCAAACGGCGGCAACCTGATGAAACCCTATATCGTTGAGCGCATCCTGGACGACAGTGGACAGGAAGTTCAAAAATTCGAGCCGCAGACCGTTCGCCGGGTCATCTCGCCGGCAACCTCCCAACTGATGACCCGCATGATGGAAACAGTCACCGCCAATGGTGGGACCGGAACAAACGCCGCTGTCGAGGGTTTCCGGGTGGCGGGCAAAACAGGAACAGCCCAGAAGGTTGACTCGGTTACCCACAGATACGGTGCCAAGCGGACGGCTTCCTTCGTAGGTTTCATCCCGGCCGACAAACCGAGGCTGACTATCCTGGTGATTGTGGATGAACCCAAAACCAGCCAGTATGGCGGAGTCGTTGCTGCACCGGCCTTCCGTGCCATAGCCCAGAATTCCTTGGCCTACCTGAAGGTCGTCCCGACCGTCGCGTCCGTAAAAAAAACCACGCCTGTCGAAGCCAAGACAGATAAGGCCGGGATCAGCCTGGCGCTCCAACAGGAAGCCATGTCGGAAGGCGATGCGCTGGAGGAACCTGCAACGGGAGAGGTCGTCATGCCCGATTTCCGCGGCATGAGCATGCGGCGGGTACTGCAGGTCATGGAAAAACGCAGCATCAACATCAGGCTGCTGGGCAGCGGCCGGGCCATGGAACAGAGCCCGCCGCCGGGACACAGGATCAGAGGCGTCGGCGAGGTCTGGATCAAGTTCGCTCCGTCAGCATAGGTAGCATCTGCAGGACCTCAGCATCTCAGCAGGGCAGAAACGATTCCGATATCGGGGGCCGGCGACAACATGGAACTCTCCCAACTACTCAAAGGGGTAATAGACTACGACCTCCACGGCGATGGCTCAGGAAGAATCTCCGGCCTGACCTGCGACTCGCGCAAGGTGACCCGCGGGACACTATTCTTCGCTCTGCGCGGGGCGACCGTTGACGGTCACCGTTTCATCCCGGCGGCGGTCGAGTCCGGTGCTGCTGCGGTGGTGTTGGAGGATGCCGCCAGCGCCCCACAGGGCATCCCCTGGGTGCGGGCCAGCGATGGCCGGGCAGCCATGGCGCAGGTGGCGGCTGAATTTTACGGCAACCCGACTCTGGCGCTGCCGCTGGTCGGCATAACCGGCACCAACGGCAAAACTACCACCACCTATCTGATCGAGGCGATCCTGGCAGCGGCCAACCTGCCGGCGGCAGTCCTGGGCACCATCAGTTACCGATTCGGAAGCACACGCATCGAGGCATCCCACACCACGCCGGAATCGACCGAGTTGCAGGCCGCCCTGCGCCAGCTGGCCGATGCCGGCGCGCGTTCTTTTGTCATGGAGGTTTCCTCTCATGCCCTGGAACAGAAGCGTGTGGACGGCTGTCACTTCGACGTCGGCATTTTCAGCAATCTGACCCGTGACCACCTGGATTACCACAAAACCATGGCAAGCTACCTGGAGTCCAAGCTGAGGCTGTTCTCCGAACTGCTCTGCCCGACGGCACTGAAACCACGCCGCCGCGCCGCGATCAACATGGACGATCCCTACGGTGCCGCTATTGCCGAACGGGCGGCCTGTCCGGTCATCACCTACGGGATAGATTTCAGGGGCGATGTGCAGGCGGTCGCTGTTTCATCATCGGTGGGCGGCTTGAGCGGCACACTGGTCACACCCAAGGGTACGACCCCGTTCAAGTCGCGCCTGGTGGGCAGGTTCAATCTTTCCAATATCCTGGCAGCCGTGGCGGCCGGTATTGCGCTGGACCTGCCACTGGAAGCTATCCGGGCCGGAATCGAAGGGCATGCAACCGTTCCCGGGCGCATGGAGCGTGTGGCAAACACCCGCGGCATCACAATCCTGGTGGACTATGCCCATACCGGTGATGCCCTCGAAAACGTACTGTCAACCCTGAAAGAGCTGGCCGGCGCACGGATCATCACGGTCTTTGGCTGCGGCGGCGACCGCGACCCCGGCAAACGGCCGATCATGGGCAGAACGGCCGCGCAGCTGAGCGATCTGGCCATTGTCACGTCCGACAACCCCCGCAGTGAAGACCCGCTGGCCATACTGGCCCAGGTCAGGGACGGCATCACAGCGCTGGGCTTACGTGAATATACGCAGGAACAGCTGAACAACGGTTTCGCTGAAAAAGGCTTCATCATGCTGGAAAACCGCCGCGAAGCCATCCGTCTGGCGATCCGCCTGGCGGAAGCGGGCGATATCGTGCTGCTGGCCGGCAAGGGACACGAGGATTATCAGATCATCGGCACAACCAAAATCCACTTCGACGACCGCGAAGAGGCCGCACAGGCCTGTGCAGTACTGGAAGGCTGAATGTTCACCATCAGCGACATAGCCCAGGCCAGCGGCGGGCGGGTCATCGGGGTGGCCGAAGGCGAGGTCAGCGGCATTTCCACCGACTCGCGCAGCGTCAGTGCCGGCGAACTGTTCGTACCGCTTCAGGGGGCCAGCTTCGATGGGCATGACTATCTGGCAGCCGTTGCCGATCAGGGCATCGAAACGGTCCTGGCCTCTGAGTCGTGGCTGGCAGACCACCACCTGCCGGACAGGCTGACCTGCATCGCCGTGGGTGACACCCTGCGGGCGCTGGGAGACTTGGCGGCGGCCTATCGGCAGCGCTATGACATCCCGGTGGTGGGAATCACCGGCAGCAACGGAAAGACTACCTGCAAGGAAATGCTGGCCGCCATTCTCAACCAGATCGGTCCCGGCCTGAAAACCGCCGGAAACCTGAACAACTTGATCGGACTGCCGCAGATGCTGTTCCGACTGGGTCCGGAACACGGCTGGGCAGTGCTGGAAATGGGCATGAGCCAGACGGGCGAGATCGACCGTCTGACGGAGATTGCCGCCCCCCAGGTAGGGGTGGTGCTGAACGCCTTTCCGGCCCATCTGGAGAGCATGGGGAGTGTTGAAAACGTGGCGCGGGCCAAGGGCGAGCTGCTGCTGCGCCTGCCGGCCGGCGGGTGTGCCGTGGTCAATGCCGACGACCCGCTGATTGCCCGGCAACCGTCAGCGGATAACGTGCGCCGGATCACCTTCGGACGGGGAAAAGCCGAGATTCGGGCGACGGATTGCGCATCGTGCAGTATTCAAGGGCAGAGTTTCACCCTGCACATCGCGGAGACATCCCGAACCGTGAGACTGGCGGCATACGGTGTACACAACATCTACAACGCCTTGGCGGCAGCTGCGGCAGCCTACGCCCTGGGCATCCCGCCCGAGATCATCGTCAACGGGCTGGAGTTGTTCCGGCCCTATGACAAGCGTTTCAGTCTGGAACAGGTCGGCGGGCTGATGCTGATCGACGACAGCTACAACGCCAACCCGGCCTCCATGGCTGCCGCCTTGGCTACCCTGGCAGAACTCAAGGGGGATAATTCGGCCTTCGTGGCCCTGGGTGACATGCTGGAACTGGGCGGGAACGAGGCCGAACTGCATCGAATGGTCGGTGTCCAGGCGGCCCAGGTGGCCGATCGGCTCTACCTGCATGGGCCATTGACCGGCTATTGCGCCGAAGGAGCCATCAGTGCCGGCATGCCAGCCGGGGCGATTATCCGTGGGCTGTCCCATGCAGAGATCGCAACAGATATCCTGAACAGCGCTGTAGAAGGAGATTTCATACTGTTGAAGGGTTCCCGAGGCATGCGGATGGAAAAAGTCGCCGACACAATCCGGGCGGCAAAGCAGTAGGGGCAACCCTTGTGGTTGCCCTGTTCGGGCGGGTACAAGACCCGCCCCTACACACATCGGAGACAAGTCATGCTTTATCACATATTTTATCCGTTATCGGCCAACGTCAAGCTCTTCAACATATTCAAATACCTGACGTTCCGCAGTATCTACGCCATGATAACGGCCTTGCTGGTCTGCTTCGTGCTCGGTCCCTGGATCATCCGCAAACTGGAGAGTCTGCAGGCCCGTCAGGTAATCCGCACCGACGGTCCCGAATCGCACTTGCAGAAACAGGGCACCCCGACCATGGGTGGTGTGATGATCCTGGCTGCCATCATCATCCCCACACTACTCTGGGCAGACCTCTCCAACCAGTATATCTGGACGGCACTCTTCATCTGCGTCGGTTACGGCCTGATCGGTTTTGTGGACGATTACAAGAAGGTGGTCGAGAAGAGCACCAAGGGTCTCTCCGCCCGCCAGAAGATGTTCTGGCAGGTGCTGCTGGCCGGCTCGGTAGCGACGTTCCTGTTTCTCAAGCCCGGATTCAGTGCGGAGTTGTACTTCCCCTTTTTCAAGAGATTTCATCCTGACCTGTGGATATATTTCATACCCTTTGCGACCCTGGTCATCGTGGGTGCCAGCAACGCTGTCAACCTGACCGACGGACTGGACGGGCTGGCCATCGGCCCGGTAACCATCAACGCCGCTACCTATATGCTCTTTGCCTACGTGGCCGGCCATGCCACCCTCTCCGCCTATCTGCAGATTCCGCGCGTGGTGGGCGCCGGTGAACTGGCCGTCATGTGTGGTGCCATGGTCGGCGCCGGTCTCGGCTTCCTCTGGTTCAATTCCTATCCGGCCGAGGTCTTCATGGGAGATGTGGGATCGCTGTCCCTGGGCGGGACGCTCGGCACCATCGCCGTCCTGACCAAGCAGGAGATCCTGCTGGTGATCGTCGGCGGCGTCTTCGTGGTTGAGGCGCTGTCGGTCATCTTCCAGGTTGGCTCCTACAAATACCGCGGCAAGCGTATTTTCCGCATGGCACCCATTCACCACCACTTCGAGTTGAAGGGTGTGGCCGAACCCAAGATCATTGTCCGCTTCTGGATCATCACCATCATCCTGGCGCTGGTGGCGATTTCAACGCTGAAAATGCGTTAGTTTCAAATGTTGAGGTTTTCATGGATCTGAAAAATAAACTCATACTCGTCGTCGGGCTGGCCCGCACCGGTGCCTCCGTGGCGCGATTCCTGGCCGGACGGGGGGCGCGGGTGACGGCAACCGACATGCGCGACGAGCTCGCCCTGGCCGGTGCCATGGAAGAGCTGGCAGGGCTCGGCATACACTGGTCGCTGGGCCGGCATGACGAGGCCGACTTCCTGGGCAGCGAGCTGATCGTGGTGTCTCCCGGCATGCCCCAGGACCACCCGTTGCTGGTCAAGGCCCATGCCGCGGGAGTCGAGATCGTCAGCGAGATCGAACTGGCCTCGCGTTTCATTACCACACCGCTGGTGGCCATCACCGGAACCAACGGCAAAACCACCACCACCACCCTGGCGGGTGAGATCTTCAAGGGCAACGGTTTCATGACCTATGTGGGCGGCAACATCGGCGATCCGCTGATCGGACTGGTGGAATCCGGTGTCCCGGCAGAACGGGTGGTGGCCGAGATCAGCTCCTTTCAGCTGGAGTGGATCACCAGTTTCCGGCCGAAGGTAGCGGCATTGCTCAATCTCAGTGAGGATCATCTCGACCGCTATGCCTCCTATCAGGAGTACATCGGAGCCAAGCTGCGGATCTTTGAAAACCAGACCAACGTTGACTTCGCCGTCATCAACCGGGATGATGCCGCTGTCTGGAAATACACCCGGAATCTGAAGGCGCAGCTCTTTCCCTTCAGCCGCAAACAGGAACTGGAAGAGGGTATCTTCCACTTGGGGGGTGTGATAACCTTCCGCCACAATGGTCACGAAGAAACCTTCCCGGCCGATGCCATCCGCCTGCAGGGGGTGCACAACCTTGAAAACATCATGGCGGCCCTGGCCTGTGCACTGCTGCTCGGATGCCGGCCCGAGACCTCCTTCGCGGTCGCTGCAGGTTTTGAGTCGCTGCACCACCGCATGGAGTTCGTGCGCAAATTCAAGGGAGCCAGTTACTACGAAGACAGCAAGGCCACCAATGTCGGCAGCGTGGAAAAGGCCCTGGAGAGTTTCGACAACATCACCCTGATTGCCGGCGGCAAGGACAAGGGCGGTTCCTATGCTCCGCTGGTAACGCTGATCCAGGAGCGGGTCCGGCACCTGATCCTGATCGGCGAGGCGGCCGACCGGATGCAGCTTGAACTGGGTTCGCTGACAGATACCCACCGGGCGGCGACACTGGAGGAAGCGGTCTGGCTGGCCGCGCAGATCACCGCCTCCGGCGGCACGGTACTGATGTCGCCGGCTTGTTCCAGTTTTGACATGTTCAAGGATTACGAAGAGCGGGCCCAGCGGTTTATCTCGGCAGTAAAGGCGCTGTAACCATGCTAAAAAAACTGGAAGAATACGACTTGGTGATCATGCTGATGGTCATCGCCCTGACCTGCTTCGGAGTGGTTATGGTCTATTCGTCTTCGAACATCATGGCGGCCAAACGCTTCCACGACGGATTCTTCTTTCTCAAGCGCCAGGGGCTGTTTGCCGTGATCGGCTTTGCCCTCATGCTGGGTGTCATGCACATCGACTATCACGTCTGGAAAAAATTGGCGGTACCAGCCCTGCTATTATGCCTGATCCTGCTGGTGATGGTGCTGATCCCCGGCATCGGCGGCAAGGCCGGCGGTTCATCCCGCTGGATCAAGCTGCCCGGCTTCAATCTGCAGCCCTCGGAAATGGCCAAACTGGCCCTGATCATGTACATGGCCTACTCTCTGGATAAAAAGCAGGACAAGGTCAAGAGTTTTGCCGTCGGCATCGTCCCGCACATGATTGTCCTGGCGATCCTGATCGGCTGCCTGGCCATGCAACCCGACCTGGGCGGTGCCCTGACCCTGGTGGCGGTCGCCATGACCATGCTCTTCGCCGCCGGAACGCGCCTGAGCCATATTTTTTCGATGATCCTGCTGGCCATGCCGCTTTTGGCCTACAAGCTGAGCAGGGGGTATCACAGAGGGCGCATGGAGGCCTGGACCAACCCCTGGAGCGACCCGGAAGGCAAAGGATTTCAGATCATCCAGTCCTGGCTCGCTCTGGGTACCGGAGGCCTGTTCGGGCAGGGATTGGGTGAGGGCAAGCAGAAACTCTTCTATCTGCCCGAGGCCCACACCGATTTCATCCTGTCCGTCGTCGGAGAAGAACTCGGCTTTCTGGGGGTGATCGTCATCATCGGCATGTTCTTCCTGCTGGTGCAGCGCGCCATGCGCATCTCGGTCGCCGCACCCGACACCTTCGGGCGCTTTCTGGCCCTGGGGATCGCC
Source organism: Geobacterales bacterium (assembly GCA_038209415.1). GTDB lineage: Bacteria > Desulfobacterota > Desulfuromonadia > Geobacterales > Pseudopelobacteraceae > CAIPTY01. The sequence continues at coordinate 28,735 of JBBQXT010000006.1, read as the reverse complement.
GTACTGTTCGGCATCGAAGCTACGGTCAACATGGGCGTAGTCACCGGCCTGCTCCCCACCAAGGGGCTGGCACTACCCTTTATCAGTTACGGCGGCAGTTCGCTGCTGATCAGCCTGTTTGCCGTCGGCATCCTGCTCAACATCTCCTCCGGTCTGAAGATCGAGCCGATCAAGCTCAAGGAGGAGAAATGAAACTGTTAATTGCGGGCGGCGGCACCGGCGGTCACCTCTTTCCCGGCATGGCCGTGGCCGAGGAGTTTCTGGCCCGCGACCCGGCCAATGCGGTCCTTTTTGTCGGCACCGAGCGGGGCATCGAGGCGCGTGCAGTGCCAGCCGCCGGGTACCGGCTCGAGTTGATCTCCGCCGCCGGGATCCGCGGCAAGGGTCTCTTCAGCCAGATCAAGGGCGGCGCCATGATGCTTTACGGCTATGCCCAGTCGCGCAAAATCCTTAAATCGTTCAAACCGGACAAAGTGCTGGGCGTGGGTGGATACGCCTCCCTGCCGATGGTGCTGGCTGCAAAGGGAATGCAGATTCCGCGCTATATTCACGAGCAGAACGCCATTCCCGGCATGACCAACAAGATCCTTGCCAGATTCTCCGACCAGGTATTTATAACCTTGGAGGAGTCGGCCAAGTTTTTTCCGAAAGATAAAATCCTGCTGACAGGCAATCCGCTCCGCCGCCAAATCCTGAGCATGCTCGCAGCAGACCGTCATGAAGCTGCACCTTCGGCCCCCAAAACATCCTTCAGAATATTCGTATTCGGTGGTAGCCAGGGCGCCCATGCCATCAACATGGCCATGATTACAGCCCTGCCATGCCTGGCAGACCTTTCCAAGCGGTTGGAGATCTGTCACCAGACCGGGGAAAACGACTATGCAGAGGTGCGGACGGCCTACGGGAAATGCGGGATACCGTCACACGTACAACCGTTCATCAGCAACATGGCTGCCGAATACCAGAAGGCGGATCTGATCATCTGCCGGGCCGGCGCTACCACCATCGCTGAGGTGACCGCCTGCGGCAAGGCCGGCCTGTTTATCCCCTTCCCGCATGCGGTGGACGATCATCAGCGACGTAACGCCGAAGCGCTGCTCAAGAAACAGGCCTGTTTTATGATGCTGGAAAAGGAACTGACAGGTCTGAACCTGGCCGGAACGATCAGGCGCCTGATGGATGATCCAACATTACTGCGGCAGACGGGTGAGGCGGCCTTCAGTCTGGCACGGCTGGATGCGGCAATAATAATTGTGAATGAGATGATGAAGACCTCCGGGTCTCCGTGGTGAAAGGACGTTACCATGTACGGTAAAATAGACAAGATCCATTTCGTCGGCATCGGCGGCATCGGCATGAGCGGCATCGCCGAGGTACTCTTGAACCTGGGCTACAAGGTCTCCGGCTCCGATCTCCGCCAATCGGATACTACGGAGCGCCTGGCGTCCATCGGGGGCGATATCTATATCGGTCATGCCCGACAGAACCTGACCAACGTGGATGTCGTGGTTACTTCGACCGCCGTGCAGGAGGATAACCCCGAAGTCCTGGAAGCGCGGGAGCGGATGATACCGGTCATCCCGCGGGCAGAGATGCTGGCCGAACTGATGCGTATGAAATACGGCATCGCCATCGCCGGTACCCACGGCAAAACCACCACTACCTCCATGGTGGCAACGATCCTGACCCATGGCGGCATCGACCCGACCATCGTCATCGGCGGCAAGCTGAATACCCTGGGGACCAATGCCGTGCTGGGCCAGGGTAAGTTTCTGGTGGCCGAGGCCGACGAATCGGACGGCTCGTTCATGAAGCTCTCCCCGACCATTGCCGTGGTGACCAATATCGACGCCGATCATCTGGATTTCTATACCGGCGGCATCAGCCAGATCAAGGACATCTTTGTCGACTTCATCAACAAGATCCCCTTCTACGGCCTGGCCGTGCTCTGTCTGGACGATGACAACATCGCCGGCATCATTCCGCGTGTCGGAAAGCGCTTTGTCACCTACGGGCTTTCCTCGCAGGCCGATATCCGTGCCACGCATGTCCGGCTGGAAGGCGGCAGCAGCACTTTTGTAGCCCATTACAAGGGCTACCGCATGGGTGAGGTCACCTATGCCATGCCGGGCGCTCACAATGTCCTCAATGCCCTGGCCTGTATCGCGGTCGCCATGGAGCTGGATATCCCCTTCGCCACGATACAGGAGGGTTTTGCCCGCTTTGGCGGCGTGGGCAGGCGCTTCCAGGTCAAGGGCGAGGTTAACGGCATCATGGTGGTTGACGACTACGGTCATCATCCGACCGAAATCAGGGCCACACTGGCGGCAGCCAAGGGGGGCTGGCCCGAACGCCGTCTGGTGGTGGCCTTTCAGCCCCATCGCTATACGCGGACCAAAGAACTGTTCGATGACTTTGTGAAATGCTTCCACGACGCCGATGTACTGATAGTGACCGACATCTATGCCGCCAGCGAACAGCCGGTTGAGGGCGTTTCCGCTGAGTCGCTGGTTGTTGCCATCAAAAAGCACGGCCAGCGCGATGTCAGCTATGTTGCCGACCGGGAAACGCTGCCCGAATATCTGGCGAGCATATCCAGACCGGACGATATCGTGCTGACGCTGGGTGCCGGCAATATCTGGCAGGCCGGCGAAGGCTTCCTGAAACGGCTGCAGGAGTAACAGTGCCATGAACAATGCGATAGAAATAATCCGCAAGGTTTTCGACGGCGAACTGCTGGAAGGGGAACCGCTGGCCCGGCATACCTCCCTGAAGGTCGGGGGACCGGCCGACATCTATGCCGTTCCCCGGGATCTGGCGGATCTTCGCAAACTGGTGCAGACCCTGGATGAACTGCGGATTCCGCGGCTTGTCATCGGTGGCGGCTACAACCTGCTGGTACGGGACGGCGGGTTCCGCGGCGCAGCCATATCACTGGCCAGAATTGATACAATCGCAGTCCGGCAGGACGGTATCATCCGGGCCGAGGCCGGGGGCCGCAATATCGATCTGGCCCGCCTGGCTGAAGCCCATGGTCTGTGCGGGCTGGAGTTTCTGGTCGGCATCCCGGGTACAATCGGAGGCGCCGTGAGAATGAATGCCGGCGCTCACGGCAGCGAGATATTCGATCACCTCGTATCGCTGGAACTGCTGGACAATGGCGGCATCCAGAACTGTGACAAAAAATCCTGGAAGTACGCCTATCGAAGCTTGCAACTTGATCCTAAAAAAATTATAATCGCGGCTAATTTTCAGCTGGCCGTCGGCACACGCGAGACCATCTCCGCGGCCATGGACGCCTGCCTGGAGAAACGGAAAGTAACACAACAGGTCAGGTTCCCCAGCGCCGGCTCGTTTTTCAGGAACCCGGCCGGGCTAGCGGCCTGGCGGTTGATCGATGAAGCCGGACTGCGCGGCATGACCGTTGGCGGCGCCCAGGTTTCGGAGGCCCATACCAATTTCCTGGTCAACATCGGTGGTGCTAAAACCGCCGATTTTATCCGCTTGGCAGCCATCGTCAAAGAGCGGGTATTGAACACGAGCGGCGTCAGCCTGGAAGAGGAAGTACGCATCATGGGTGAGGATTAGTTCATGGCAGCCATGAAATCGCGAAAAATCGGTGTCCTGATGGGTGGCCTTTCCGCCGAGCGGGGGGTGTCCCTGAAGAGCGGGGCGGCCGTTCACCAGGCCCTGCTGGCCGGAGGCTACCAGGCGGTGGCTATCGATGTGGGCCGCGACCTGGCTGCCGTTCTCGTACAGGAAAAGATCGAGGCTGCCTTCATTGCACTGCACGGCCGTTACGGTGAAGACGGCTGCGTACAGGGACTGCTGGAGTTGCTGCAGATCCCCTACACCGGTTCCGGTGTTCTGGCCAGCGCCCTGGCCATGCACAAGCTGTACAGCAAGCAGACCTTCACCTCGGCTGGCATCCTCACGGCACCCTTCCATCATTTTCGGCGCGGACAACAGGTCCGTCTGGACGATCTTGCCTTCGGCCTGCCGTTAGTGGTCAAGCCGGTGCAGGAGGGCTCCTCGGTCGGTATCTCCATCGTCAGGCGGGCAGACCAGATGGAAGCTGCCCTGGCATCTGCCTTCCGGCACGACCCGGAGATCCTTGTGGAGCAGTATATCAAAGGGCAGGAGGTGCAAATCGGCATTCTGGACGACTGTCCGATAGGTGCCATCGAGATCGTACCCAAAAATGAGTTCTACGATTTCGAGGCCAAGTATACCGACGGCATGGCCGAACACATCTTCCCGGCGCGCCTCCCGGCGGATCTCTACCGGAAAGCCCAGCAGGTCGGGCTGGCCGCTCACCAGGCGCTGGGCTGTTACGGCTACAGCAGGGTTGATCTGCTGGTAACGGAATGCGGTGAATGTTTTGTTCTGGAAGTCAACACCCTGCCCGGCATGACGGCCCTGAGTCTGCTGCCGGAAATCGCAGCCAAGGGTGCCGGGCTCCCTTTTGAGACGCTGGTGGGACGTATCATCGAGTCGGCAACGCTGCACACAAAGGCAGACTGAAAACGGTGCAAGACTTTTCTAAATCAACATACCAGCGCAAGAAAGTGGCCATCAACAAGGTCAAGATCCAGCGCAAGCCGATTAAATGGGGAAGATACCTGCGCCCGCTGGGCGTGATCGCTCTGGGAGCTGCGGGGATCTCACTGCTCTTCGGGATTGTGTTTGTTGCCTACCGGGCCATCGGATCAACTACCTTTTTCCGGCTGAAGAACATTGAAGTATCCAGCGCCAAGCGCCTGACCCGCGAGGAGATCCTGGCCCTGGTCGGGGTTGAAGCCGGGCAGGACTTGGCGCGCATGAACCTTAAACGGATGGGGGAACAGCTGGCCCAGAACCCCTGGGTGGAGACGGTCCGCATCCACCGCTACTTCCCTGACCGGCTCTCCATTTCCATTACAGAACGCGAGCCGCTGGCGATCGTCAACATGGGCTTCATCTACTACCTGGATAAAGAAGGCACCGTATTCAAGGTGCTCAATCGGGGCGACCGGCTGGACTACCCGGTTGTAACCGGCTTCAGCGAAGAGGAACTGAGCAGTAACCCGGCCGGTACCAGAGAAGCACTGAAAACAACCTGTGAGCTGTTGGGGATATTACGGGAAAAAGGCGCCTTTATCCTTGCGGATGTCTCGGAGATTCATTACGATAAGGGCTATGGTTTTACGCTTTTCACCGCCGCCGGTGCGCTTCCGGTAAAGGTAGGTTCCGGTGATTTTGCAGCCAAGGTGGATCGCTTCGCCCGTATCTATAAGGAATTGATGGCCCAGCGGCCCTCATTGCAATACATCGACCTGGATTATAACGATAAGATAATCGTCAAAAAGAGCTGAATTCAGCATTAATTATCAGGCAGGGGGGAGTATGTCAGCAATCAAAAGGGAGAATCTGATCGTCGGTCTCGACATCGGCACCACCAAGATCTGCGCCATTGTCGGCAACGTCACGGAGGACGGCATCGATATCGTCGGCATCGGCACCAGTCCGTCCAGCGGCCTGCGCAAGGGTGTCGTCATCAACATCGAGAGTACGGTCGCATCCATCCGCAAGGCCATTGATGAGGCCGAACTGATGGCCGGCTGCGAGATCAAGTCGGTCTATGTCGGCATTGCCGGCGGCCACATCAAGGGCATCAACTCCCAGGGCGTGATCGCCATCAAGAACCGCGAGGTAGCCCAGGAGGATGTCCGGCGCGTCATCGACGCCGCCAAGGCGATTGCCATCCCCATGGATCGCGAAGTCATTCACATCCTGCCCCAGGAGTTCATCATCGACGAGCAGGACGGCATCCGCGAACCACTCGGCATGAGCGGGGTGCGCCTAGAGGCCAAGGTGCACATCGTCACCGGCGCCGTGGCCAGTGCCCAGAATATCGTCAAATCCTGCAACCGGGCCGGACTGGATGTCGCCGACATCGTTCTGGAACAACTGGCGTCCTCCGAGGCGGTGCTTTCTCCCGATGAAAAGGAACTGGGAGTCTGTCTGGTGGATATCGGCGGCGGCACCACCGATATAGCTATTTTTGCGGAAGGCGCCATCAAGTACACCTCGGTGCTCTCTCTGGGCGGCAACCATCTTACCAACGATATCGCCGTCGGCCTGCGCACTCCCATGGCCGAGGCCGAAAAGATCAAGCAGAAATACGGCTGCTGCCTGTCGGCCTTGGTGGGCAAGGAGGACAAGATCGAGGTGCCCAGCGTAGGAGGCCGCAAGCCGCGCGAGCTTTCGCGCAACGTGCTGTGCGAAATCCTTGGCCCCCGCGTGGAAGAGATCTTTACCCTGGTTAACCGCGAAATCATCAAATCCGGTCTGGAGGATGCCATCGCCTCCGGCGTGGTTATCACCGGCGGCTCCAGTATCCTGGAAGGCATGCCGGAACTGGCTGAGCAGATCTTCAACCTGCCGGTCAGGCGCGGTGTCCCCCAGAAGATCGGGGGACTCGTGGATGTCGTCAACTCACCGGTCTACGCCACCGGCGTTGGCCTGGTGGTCTATGGCAGCCGTAATTCAGGAACTCGCGAGCATTTCAAAGAGGGCGGTTCCGATGACAGTATCTTCAATACCACCATGCGCCGCATGAAGACCTGGTTCCGGGAATTTTTCTAATATTTTCAGGGTTGCTTGATTGAACCGGACCGCAAACAAACTGAATTTTAAGTCATTTTTTTATGCTGTATTATTTTCATTTTTTTTCTTTGATTCTTTGTAACTTTACGGTTACATTTTACCCTTACTGGACGGAATACTGCCATTGCACGAAGGGGGAAATGCATGTTTGAATTTGATGAGGCCATAGACCAGGGTGCCGTTATCAAGGTAATCGGAGTGGGCGGGGGCGGCGGTAATGCCGTCAACACCATGATCGCCAGTTCTATACAGAAAGTTGATTTTATTGTTGCCAATACGGATGCACAAGCGCTGCGAAACTCGAAGGCATCTGTCAAGATACAGCTCGGCCGCCAGCTCACCAAGGGTCTCGGAGCCGGTACCAAGGCTGAGGTCGGCCGGGAAGCCGCCCTGGAAGATCGTGACGCCCTGGTTGAAGCCATCAAGGGCGCTGATCTCGTATTCATCGCCGCCGGCATGGGTGGCGGTACCGGCACCGGTGCAGCTCCGGTCATTGCCGAAGCAGCCCGCGAATCAGGCATTCTGACCGTCGGCGTTGTCACCAAGCCCTTTACCTACGAGGGCAAGCAAAAGACCGAAGCGGCTGAAGCCGGCATCAATGAACTCAAAAAGCACGTTGACTCGCTGATCATCATCCCCAATGACCGCCTGATCAGTCAGGCCGGCAAGAACATGTCGTTATTCGACGCCTTCAAACCATCCGATGATGTCCTGCGCCAGGCCGTGCAGGGCATTTCCGAACTGATCACCTCCACCGGTTTCATGAACCTCGACTTTGCCGACGTAAAAACCGTCATGAGCGTACGCGGCATGGCCATGATGGGTATCGGTGTGGGCGCAGGCGACAACCGTGCCGCCGATGCGGTCAACAATGCCATCGCCAGTCCGCTGTTGGAAGATAACGACATCTCCGGTGCCAAGGGTGTGCTGGTTAATATCACCGGATCTACAGCCATGACCATGGATGATTACAATACGGTCAACCGGATTGTCCATGACAAGGTCCACGAAGAAGCCAACATCAAGATCGGTGTTGTCAGGGACGACGAAATGGGTGACACCATCAAGGTTACCGTCATCGCCACCGGCTTCGGCGACCGTTTTGATGTGGAAAGGGGCCACAAACGCACCTTCGGCGCTATCCCCGTTATAGAGAAGCAGACCTCATCCTCCCGGAACACGCTGGACAAGCCGACCTTCATCCGCGACCGCCAGCAGACCGAGAACGTCACCCGCATCCGTCCGAGCGCCTCGTCATTTATCGAAGATGACGACGGCCAGTACGACATACCGACCTTCCTGAGGAAGTCGGTAGACTGACCACACACTCACATTGACAGAGCGGCAGCGCCCGACGCAGCCGCTCTCTTTTGCCCGGTTCTCCGCTTTCCCCCTCCTGGAGACCTGGGCTTTTTTTTGAATTAAAATGTCCCTCAACTCGCAGTATTGGGACATTATTTCACGTTATTCCACCTGTTGACCTACCCGTTATATTCATGGCAGTACATCATTACCAGCCGCGCCCGGTTCTCCAGACAGAGCGGGCAGAGCTCCCCGGCATCCTGCCAGACCTCACCCGCCAGCCACTCGCCCGCTTGGGCATACTCGGATTGCGGCGCATTCTCATCATACTCCTTCTTGCACATGGTACAGCTCTTCACCGGATTCCCGCCTTCCCCGCCAGCGCCCGCTGATATTCTCCCCGCAGCATAACTGTCTCCGCCGTACCAATGACACTCCAGGGCAGGAATTCATCCTCACCAATTTCACGCTGCACATACCAATCCGTGTCAATACCGCAGGCCTTGGCAGCTTTCTTGAGATTTGTCCCCTCGGACATCACCACCAGCAGGGGCGACAAGCGCCGGTCACCGCGCGACAGGAGTGCCTGCAGATAGGACTCACGCAGACTCTCCACCTTGAGCCGCACGTTGGACAGGGGCCGCAGGCTGGTTTCAAGGAATTTCACCTTGCGCTCCAGCGACGGCAAAGGCTCCATGCCGCACCACTGGAAGGGGGTAAAGGGTTTGGGGATAAAGGGGTTGACCGATAGGGTAATCTCGCCCAGCCGCTTGTTTGCACGGGCCCGTTCGATGACCCGTCCGCGGATCGCACCCACCAACCGCACCAGTTCGTGAAGATCCGCTTCCGTCTCGGTCGGAAGACCGATGATGACATACAGCTTCAAGTTGAGGATATCGCGGGAAATCAGCATTTCGCAGGCATCCAGGATCTGGTCCTCGGTCAGGTTTTTGCGAATCAGGTCGCGCAGCCGCTGCGAACCCCCCTCCGGGGCCAGTGATATAGTCTTGTGGCCGCTGGCCAGCAGTGCATCCAGCATATCGTTGTCAATCCGGTCGATGCGCAGGGATGAGACCGAAACCTTGGCGCCCTTTGCGACGATGTAGCGGCAGAGTCGACCGATATCGGCATAATCCGATACGGCGGCCCCCACCAGGCCGACTTTGCCGCGATGTTCGAGCCCCTTGTCCACCAGCGCGGTCAGGTGTGCATAGGGTTGCTGACGGAAGCTGCCGTAGATGAAGCCCGAGCTGCAGAAACGGCAGCCTCGCGGACATCCGCGGCTAACCTCGATCAGGAACATGTCGCCGAACTCGGTATCCGTGGATAAAATCTCTGAAGAGGAGGGAGTGTGCTGTTCCAGGCAGGCCGAGGCCCGGATTACCGGAAACGGCGCCCGATCATCACAATCGTAGCCGCTCAGTTGCCCAGCACTGTAGACGGGATGATACAGTGAAGGGACATAGATCCCCGCAATGGCTGCAAGGGCGGTCAGCAGGCCGTGGCGCGTCTCGTCCAGCCGGGGTGACAGCAGTGCCGCTACCAGGCCGGGGATGATCTCCTCCCCTTCGCCGATGCAGATGGCATCCATGAAGTCCGCCACCGGTTCGGGATTGATGAAAAAGGCCGCGCCGCCTGCGATGATCAGCGGGTAGGATTGATTGCGGTCGGAGGCATACAGCGGGATTCCGGCCAGTGCCAGCAGGGTGGGGATATTCAGGTAATCCGGCTCGAAGGAGGTGGAAAAGGCAATCACATCAAAATCTGACAGCGGCCGCTGCGATTCCAGCGACAGCAGGGGAGACCCGCTGCGACGATATTCCTCCAGATCCTCACGGTCAGGGAGAAAGGCCCGCTCGCAGTGCAACCCGGCTGAACCGGCCAGCAGCCGGTAAACCGTCTGGAAACCGAGACTGCTCATAGCGGTGTTGTAACGGTTGGGATAGACTAGGCAGACGGAGAGATCGCCGCCGCGTTTGTGGCCGCTGCTGCACAGGTTGGTTTCCCCCGCCAGCAGGGCCTTTAGTTTCTGTTTAATATTCCAGCTCATGGCGGGAGTATACCAGTGGGGAACAGTTTTTCACAAAAGAAAAGCGCTGCCAGATGAAGCGTTTTTTGAGAATACACGCTGTTTCGCAGCTGGTTATTAAAGCTTCAGCTTGGCCTTGTTGCGTATCGCACTATTCGCCCAACCTGCTTCAAGCGCCAGGGATAATGACCTCAATTTCCAGTTTAGCGGCAAGCGCGGCCAGACGATGATCCAGGGTCAGCAGGACAGCGTTGTTCCTGCGGGCAAGCACGAGATACAGGGCGTCATAGACAGGATGAAGGTGACGGCAGGCAAGGGCGAATGCTTCCAGGTGAAGGGCAGAGCTTGATTCAATCAGATCCGGCAGGCTCAAGGCATGCTCAAGAGCCTGTTCACAGCGCGCCATGGGCAATAGCTCTGCCTTGCGGTATTTCCAGAGGGCATTACAGACTTCTGCGACGAAAAGATCGGGCGCGCTGACCAAGGCGGCCTGTTCCAGTGGTGCTGAAAAGGTTTCCGTACCCGGCATGACAAGCACAAGCCCAACGGCGGCACTGGCATCGATAACGATGTTCATCGTTCACGATCCTCTCGTATCAACAGGGCCGGGTCTGGCAACCCGGATGCCGTATACTGTGCAGCCGCCTCATGAACAGATTCCAGAACTGCTTTGCGCCTCACTTGGGGTGCAAGTTCAATGTCCAGTCCCTTGGCAATCGCAGATACAGCTTGCTGTGCGATGGAGCGGTGTTCAGCTTCAGCCTCCCGGCACAGGGCCAGATATATATGTTCCGGCAGTTCACGAACTTGTAAAGATGGCATAGACACCTCCTAAAACGACATTACTGCATTTTTCATACAATTGCAAGCAAGCGTTCCGACAACGGTAACCATCTGATTATGTCCCAAAAGGTTCTGTTGTAGCTTCCTCTACGGGAATTCGGGGGACACCACACTAAATTTGCACTCCATTTTTGTCCCGGCTTCAATTTGACCTGGGTTTTCATCACATTTTCTCCTTATAAATTCCAGCTGGTTATAGCACTTTTGCCCTTAACATAAATATATTTATGAATACCGTTTATTGACTCCGAGGTTCCGGCACGATAGCGTTGCCCCGTTGGAGTCCGGTGTTTCTTGACGATATCATGGTGTATCTGGCATAACTGAGATAGCTGCCGGGCCGCAATTATAGAGACCGGTCCGTTGTGACCAGGAAGAATCCCTATGGACGTCATCACCACCCACATAAACGCCGACTTCGATTGCCTGGGTGCCATGACCGCCGCCGCGCGGCTCTACCCCGGCGCGCTGATCTCCTTTCCCGGTTCCCAGGAAAAGGGGGTACGTGACTTTCTTGCCCGGCATCCCGGCTACCTGCCAGCCGTTACCCGCTCCAAGGATATTGATCTTGACGCCGTCTCCCGCCTGATTATTGTCGATTGCCAGCAGGCTGCCCGCATAGGGCGCTTTGCCGATATCCTTGGCCGCCCCGGTCTGGAGCTGCATATTTATGACCATCATCCGGTTTTGAGCGACAGTATCCCGGCCGGCGGCGGTGTCGTCCGTTCCTGCGGCTCTTCGACCACCATACTGGCCGGCCTTCTTCGGGAGCAGGGTGTCTCACTGACGCCGGAAGAGGCCACCCTGATGATGCTTGGTATCCACGAGGATACCGGTCGCCTGCTGTTTCCCAACACCACGCAGGAGGATTATCTGGCTGCGGCCTGGTTGCGGGGGCAGGGCGCCAATCTGAATATCGTGGCCGAATCTGTTTCCCAGGACCTGACCGGTCAGCAGGTGTCGCTGCTGAACTCCCTGCTGAAAAACCTGAGGACAACCACCGTTGAGGGCATCACCATCTCCGTTGCCTATGCTGCCTGTGACAGCTATATCCCGGATATTGCCGGGCTGGCGCACCTGGTGCGGGATATGGAGAACCCGGATGTGCTTTTTATGGTGGTGGCCATGGAGAAACGGGTCTGCCTGGTGGCCCGCAGCCGGGTGGCAGAGGTCAATGTGGGCGAGGTCATGCGCGGTTTTCACGGCGGCGGCCACCCGTCGGCTGCCTCGGCCACAGTCCACGACCAGTCGCTGAAACAGGTGCTGGAGAAGCTGGATGAACTGCTGCGGGTGGCGGTCCGCCCGCGAGTCTCCGCCGTTGATATAATGTCGGCCCCGGTCAAGACCCTGCCGGACGGCATCACCGTGGCCGAGGCCGGGGAACTGTTGACCCGCTACAACTGCAACGCCATGCCGGTCATGGACGGGCAGCGCATGATCGGCATCATATCGCGCAAAACCGTGGAGAAGGCGCTCTACCATGACCTGGCTGACACACCGGTCAGCGAGTTCATGCACACGGAGTTTCTGCGGGCAGCGCCGGATACTCCGCTTTTCGATATCCAGGCCTACATGGTAGACGGCAACCGCCGCTTTGTGCCGGTCTTCGATGGTGAGGCGCTGGTGGGAGCGGTAACGCGCACCGACCTGCTGCGGCATATGTACGGCGGCCGCCGGGGGCAGCCCGAGGCCATCTATGATGTGGAAAACTTGGAATCGCCCCCCCGGCGCGACTCCATCACCGGCTTGATCAATAAACGCCTGTCGCCGGCAACCAGAGCCCTGCTGCATGAACTGGGCACAATCGGTGATGAACTGGGGCTGGCGGTGTATGCCGTGGGCGGATTCGTGCGCGACCTGCTGCTGGGTGTGGAAAACCTGGATATGGATGTTACCGTGGAGGGGGACGGCATCTTCTTTGCCGAACGCTTCGCGGCAGCCCATGGCTACAGGGTGCGCAGCCACCCGGTCTTTGGTACGGCGGTTGTTATCCGTCCCGACGGCAACAAGGTTGATGTGGCCAGCACTCGCTTGGAGTACTACGAATCGCCCGGCGTGTTACCCATCGTGGAACGCTCATCTCTGCGCCATGACCTGTACCGTCGCGATTTTACCATCAATACCCTGGCCTTGTGTATCAATGAAGAACGTTTCGGTCTGCTGACCGATTATTTCGGCGGCCGGCAGGATATTCAGCGGCGAACGGTCAGGGTGTTGCACAACCTTTCCTTTGTGGAGGACCCGACCCGTGTCTTTCGTGCCATCCGTTTCGAACAGCGACTGGGGTTTCCCATCGCGCCCCATACCGAAAATCTGATCCGCAGCGCCGTGCGGATGAATATTCTTGAAAAGGTCGGCGGCCAGCGGCTGTTCAACGAACTGGCGCTGATCCTCAAGGAAAAGGAACCGGCCGGCGCTATCGCACGCATGGCGGCACTTGGGCTGCTGCCGTCCATCCACCCAAACCTCAAGTTGGTCCCGGAAACGGCCCGGGTGGTCCATGAGGCCGACCTGGTACTGACCTGGTTCCACCTGCTGTATCTGGAGGACCCCTGTGAACAGTGGCAGGTATACCTGCTGGCACTGTGCCACGGGCTTAGGCAGGAAGAGTTCGAGGAACTCAGCCGCCGACTGTCCATACCCAGCCGCATGACGGGACGGGTTTTCAGCCATCGCCGCCAGGCCCTGGGCATGCTCGACACCCTGCAGCACAGGATCAGGCGCGGTCCCGAAATCCGCAACAGCGAGATCCATGCCTGGTTCCACGGGTTGCCGCTGGAGCTGCTGCTGTACCTGGCCGCCGTTGCACAGGAAGGGGTAAAGCGCTATGTATCCTTGTATCTGACCCGTCTGCGTCAGATACAGAGCGGGCTGGACGGCGAGGCCCTCAAGGCGTTGGGACTGCTGCCGGGACCCAATTTTCGCCGCATTTTGGACCTTTTACTGGCCGCCCGCCTGGATGGCGAGGTCAGCAGTGTCGAAGAAGAGCGCGACCTGTTGGCAGTGTTGATTACGTCAAATAACCGCAGTATTGTGTCATAATTGCAACACCAGGGACCCCTGATTGTCACATATTTTGCGCATAAGACCTGCGGGAATAAAGACGAGAGTCTATTATTAATGAGGAGTTGCGCGAAATAGTTGGTTACCATTCCTGATTGGCACCGTACTTGCTCTTATTCAGACAAGTATCAATTGCTGAATTGCAAGGAGAGCACCATGAAACGATTCAATAAGATCATCGTATTTCTGACGCTTATCTCCATGCTTGGTGCTGCCACTTCGGCATTCGCCGATGAAAACGCATTTCAAACTACCTTTCAGGCGGCCTTCTACGGCGGTGCCGTGGGGGCGCTGGTTGGGGCGGCCCTGCTGGTCTTCACTCACAAACCCGCCGATCATTTGGATTATATGGGCTTTGGCGCCGCAGCCGGTGTTCTGGCCGGTACGGCCTACGGTGTGGTAAAATCGACACGGGCCCTGGCTTCGATCGAAAACGGTAACTTCCGGATTGCCATGCCGACGATCATCCCCGACCTGGCCGAATCTCCATCCACCAGGCAGATGGTCGTTTCTGTGCGGGCAAACATTCTGCAGGGTACCTTCAACTAACCCGGACTTCACCAAGCCGCCATTCGTATACCCAGCCCGTTGCAGTCTTCTGCAGCGGGCTTTTTTCTTTTGCGTCACATCCCGGATTGCGGGTATAACCGTGGCTACAACTTTCAAGAAGGAGACGCTATGTCAGAATTCAACAATGTAACCGTAGTCAAGAAGGCCAACATCTACTTCGACGGCCGGGTAGTCAGCCACACGGTCCTCTTCCCCGACGGCAGCAAAAAGACCCTGGGCATCATGCAGTCCGGCGAGTACGAGTTTTCCACCGCTGCGGCCGAGATCATGGAGATCCTTTCCGGTGACCTACAGTGGCAGATGAAAGGCGAGAACGAGTGGAAGACTGTCGTTTCCGGTCAGGCCTTCAATGTGCCGGCCAACGCGACCTTCCTGATGAGGGTGCCGGTGGTGTGCGACTACTGCTGCTCGTTCATCGCGTAGGACCGGTCTTTTTCCGCCCTGGCTGCGTAAGTCTTCGCGAGTGTTTGTGCGACGTGGCGCTGCCACGTCTCCGCACACTCCCTCGACAGCCTTGCCAGTCCGAAAAAATCCTCGTTCCTTTGTCACTATGGATATGAACACACATCCAAATTCCGTAACTGGCCGCTTTGCTCCGTCCCCCACCGGTGCGCTGCACACCGGCTCGCTGGTGGCGGCGGTGGGCAGCTGGCTGCTGGCAAAATCCGTCGGTGGGCGCTGGCTGCTGCGCATGGATGACCTGGATACGCCGCGCCAGGTGGCCGGCATGGCCGACGATATCCTGCGGACGCTGGAGTGCTTCGCTCTTCTTTGGGATGGTGAGATTACCTGGCAGAGCCGGCATGGGGAGGCCTACGTGCAGGCCTTCGAACAATTGAACCGGCAGGGGCTGATCTATCCCTGCGGCTGTTCGCGCAAGGAGATCGCCCGGTCGGCATCTGCCCCACACCCGAATGATGACACGATCCCCTATCCCGGCAGCTGTCGGGATGGAATGCAGGGGGGTACCACGACCCGCTCATGGCGGGTGCGGGTGGCGGATGAGGTAATTTGCTTCGATGACCAGCGCCGGGGGCGCATCTGCCAGAATCTTGGGCAGGGCTGTGGAGATTTTGTGCTGCGGCGCGGGGACGGAGAGTTTGCCTATCAGCTGGCGGTGGTGGTGGATGACGATTTGACCGGGGTAACTCAGGTGGTGCGCGGAGAGGACCTGCTGGCTTCCACGCCGCGCCAGATCTGGCTGCAGCGTCTGCTGGGCCTTCCGCAACCTGCATACTGCCACCTGCCGCTAGTGACCGGACCGGGTGGCGGCAAACTGAGCAAACGGGATAATCTGGTCTCCCACCATCTGGGGAACTGGACCGGCCGGGAAGGGGGGCTGCTGCTGGAGGTGCTGCGCTTCCTGGGACAGGCGCCGCCTCAGGGGCTTGCATGCGCGCCCTGCGGGGAGATCCTGCAGTGGGGTGTTATGTATTTCGAGGCGTCCCGTATCCCGTTGACGGGTGGGACATTGCCGGTTTGACCATTCTTGTTACGTGACGACCGCACCACCGGAAACCACGAATTTGATCGCCTCTTCGACGGTCATGCCGCTGTCGGAGACCTCCTCCTCGTGAAAGAACAGGGCAAAGCCGGAGGTCGGGTTGGGCATGGTCGGCACATAGACCACAACCAGGCGCTCGCCGTTGCGCTCCACCTCTGCCGTCACAAACCCGACCGCCCTGACGCCGGGACGCGGCCATTCCACAAAGACTGCCCGGCGGTAGGATGTCTTGCCCTCCCGGAAGACCTTGGTCAACTGCTTGCTGGAGGAATAGATCGATTTGACCAGCGGGATGCGTGACAGCAGCTCGTCCCCGAACTTGAGCAGTTGCGTTCCCAGTACGTTTGTGGCCAGCAGTCCGGCCAGATAGATCACCACGGCACCGGTGATGATGCCGAGGCCGGGGATATGCAGTTCGTGGTGGGTGGTGAGGCTGAACAGCTGGTCAAGGTAATTGCTGAGGATACCGTCCGTAAAGTTGAACAGGAACTTGAGGATGAAGATGGTGATGCCGATCGGGATCACCACGAACAACCCCGCCAGGAATGTCCCCTTCAGGTGCTTGACTACGAATTTCATGGTTGCCTCCGGCTGTCCCAGAACTGCGCCAAGAGGCGCTCTGCCTCGTTGTAATCCTCCAGATCCATTTCCATCTCCGGTGTCCAGGGGCGGTTTTTGTAATAGAGTTTGTCGTAATAGTGCTCGATCAGCCCGCGGCCCAGTCCTTCTATGTCCCAGGCAGCCAGCAGATCGGCCAGTTCTGCATGGCGCTGGCCACCCAGCTTCTTTTTGATCCGTTCCAGCGCCACTGCCATGGCCTCTCGGTACTCCTCACGGGCATATTCAACCGCCAGGCGCTCAACACGGGTATCCAGCGCGGCGCTGCACCAGACCTTGCAGCTGGCGGCCATGACTTCATACAAAGTTCCCGGCAGGGAGATCTTGCCGATGCGCTGGCTCTCTCCCTCCAGGACAATCGGCCGGTCGCCCGGTGCCCGGCGAAAGGCATCCCACAGCAAGGTGTCGAAGCGCTTCTGGCTCAGCGCCTGGTCCAGGCCGACTTCGCCGAAGGCTGACCCGCGATGATTGGCCAGGCCCTCCAGGTCGATGGAGGTCCATTTTTGCTGATCAAGGCCGTTGATAAAGGTGGTCTTGCCGGTGCCGGTCATGCCGTGGATGACGATCAGGGACGCCGGGGGAGTAAAATCCTCAAAATATGCCAAAACCAGGCTGCGGAAGGCCTTGTAGCCGCCCCGCAGCTGCACTACCGGATAGCCGCTCATCTCCAGCAGGATCGCCATGGACAGGCTGCGCAGGCCGCCGCGCCAGCAGTAGGTCAGAATCGGCCGGCCAGAGGCCAGTGCGGCAATCTCGCCCACCATGGCGCCGAAGCGGCCGCAGGTCAGCTCCAGACCTCGCTGGCGGGCCTGCTGCGGTCCGGTCTGCTTGTAGAGCGTACCGACCTCGACCCGCTCCGCATCGGTCAGCAGCGGTACGTTGACCGCACCGGGCAGATGATCTTCGGCGAACTCCAGGGGTGTGCGCACATCGATGATGCAGTGGCTGTCCAGCAGGGCGGGTGTGAATGATATTTTTTCAGGCATCTATAAAGTTCCTGGTTACGTCTGTGCTAAAAAATGCATATGATTATCGTGCGTAGGGTAGTTTGATTTTCAACAAAGGGTGTGGGAGGTAATGTTTCTGGTTGAAGGTGTGCAGTGGATATCTGGCTTCAACGGATGTTTCGGCAATCAGGGCATCCAGTATTCCGATACCGTGACTAAAGTAGTTCGCTGCAAAATGTTTGAGAGCCTTGCTGCATGCCTCGGCAGAAGGCCAGAGGATGGGGGAATTCCTGAAGAATTTCTGCAAACGTTGTTGTTCTGCCTTGGATCTGCAACATTGAAGCAGTTCCATCATGACAATGCCGGGCAGCGCAACGGTTTCGTCACGGATGGTGTCAAACCAGGTGATTGCCGCCGGGTGTCCCCTGAGGATGTCAATCATGATGTCCGTATCGCAGATAATCATGACAGGTTACGGAGTTGAGCTTTCTCCCGCAAAAAACTCGCATATACCGGGCTATCGTCCATGGTGCGTTCTTTCCATATTCCGACAATTCCTGATGCAACCAGCGCACCTGCGGTTCCGGGTGAAGATGAATTCACAGATTTGTTGCGTTGACGCCGACGAACATATTTTCCTACCAGAAAACGGTAGAAATCATTCAACTCTTGTCGAGCCTGTTCAGGGAGGATCGACTGATCAATGGAACTAGCTGCTTTCATATTGGCTCCTGAATATGTGTACTAACAATTAGTTGGTCGCGATAGTCACACAGTTGTTTCTGATAGTGAAGTTTGAAAAGATTGTATCCGACGAAACGAGTAATGACAAGGGTGGAATCTTTTTCTGTCGTTTGAATCCAATACAAAATGCCTGTATGGCGGCAAGCGTCGGGGGTCTGCAGGTGCCACTTGCAATTTCACAGACCGTTGGGTATTATTATGAATTATTAAAAAAATCAGCAATGGGAGGTTTACATGTTTTTCCCGCAATTCAGGGCCCGCAGAATCCGCGGAAACGAAGTCTTCAGGAAAATGGTCCGTGAAACAACATTGTCAGTGAACGACCTCGTCTATCCGATGTTCTCGGCATTCGGCAGCGGGATCAGAAAAGAGGTGTCCTCCATGCCGGGCATCTACCAGCAGTCCATCGAGCATATCGTGGCCGAGGCAAAAGAGGTGTACGGACTGGGCATTCCGGCGGTGCTGCTGTTCGGCATACCGGAGACCAAGGATGCGGTGGGAAGCGACGCGTATTGCGACACCGGCATCATTCAGGAAACCATCCGCGCCATCAAGCGCGAGGTGCCGGGCCTGGTGGTCATCACGGATGTCTGTCTGTGCGAATATACCGATCACGGCCATTGCGGGATAATCAAGGATAACGATGTTGATAATGATGCCACGCTGGAGCTTCTGGCACGGGAAGCGCTCTCCCATGCCAGGGCCGGCGCCGACATGGTCGCGCCGTCGGATATGATGGATGGCCGCGTGGCGGCGATCCGCGAGGAACTGGACGCAAACGGCTTCGACAAGGTCCCGATCATGAGTTACGCCGTCAAATATGCATCCGGGTATTACGGGCCATTCCGCGAAGCGGCCGAATCAACCCCCCAGTTCGGCGACCGCCGCAGCTACCAGATGGACCCGGCCAACCGCCGGGAAGCATTGAGGGAGGCGGCATTAGACATCGAAGAGGGCGCCGACATCATCATGGTCAAGCCCGGACTGCCGTACCTGGACATCCTGCGCGAGCTGCGCAACGAATACGACCTGCCGCTGGCGGTCTATAACGTCTCAGGCGAATACAGCATGATCAAGGCTGCGGCAGCCCAGGGCTGGATCGACGAGGAACGGGTCGTGCTTGAAACCATGATCGCCTTCAAGCGGGCCGGAGCCGACATTATCATTACCTATCACGCCAAGGATGTGGCGCGCTGGCTGCAGCAGGGATAACGATCGGTCTATTCGCTGAGCCGTTCGGACATTTCTTTTTTTTGCTGCTTGATGCTGCCGCCGTTGCCGCTGGATGGCGTCAAGCTGTCAGGCAATCTCTCCGGAAGCTTCGGCAGACTGGGCAGCGAAATGCCACTCTTCTTATCAGTTGGTTTCTGTTGCACAGCCGCTCCGACCGGGGCGGCTGTCGCTGTCTGGACCTGAGTTCTGACGGCGCCAAGCTTTCTTGCAGTCCGGCGCCGCTTGGCAAAAGTACGTTTCAAGTCGACTTCGCGTGGTTCAAACGAGGTCATGGTGTGGCGAGTAGCCAGCACATAAACCCTGCCGTCTGCGCGCCAGACCCTTTTCGCCTGAATGACTCCGCCTTCCTTCAGATAGACCTTTGCCGCAAACGCCGGCGTTGCCAGGGTGGCGGCCATCAAAACTGCACACAGTATTCGCCTCATGTTATCCTCCTGTTTTTATCTGTATTCTATCCAACTTTTCTACAGCTGGCTTTTATCCATATAGCGCGGCAGTCCGCCTCGAACCTCAACCACCGGTCCATCCTCCAGTTCGTCCAGTTCACCGTAATCGTCTCCGTACTCCGCTTCACCAGCCACCCATTCGTAAAGCTTTTGAGAGTCCAGCAGTACCGGTTTCTCCGGTGTCCCAAAGACCCTGTTCTGCATCTCTTCGTCGAACAGGCCAATACAGCCGTGGGAGGCGGGTCGTCCCGGCAGGTCACGGGCATGTATCCAGTAGGAGACATTATCCGGGCCAATGTGAAAGCGCAAGGCGTTATCCATCGGATACTGTTCTTCATCGTTTTCGGTCTTGTACAATGACGAGGTGTGGCACAGGTGCCGGGCGTCTATACGGAACAGGCCGAGCGGGGTTTCTGTACCGGCCTTGCCCGTCGCTGCCGGTACCGAGAACACCAGGCGGCCGTACTCGTAGGCACCCAGCCACTGTTCGGTGATATCCACCAGCAGGTATTTCTCGTGCCGAAGGGCCGGATCATAGCGCTTCGGCAAGGGGGTATAGCCCCGAATGTCTGCAATCCGGTCGGGGACCTTGATGGTCATGCCGGGATAGACGTGGCGTCGGTCGATGCGGTTGAAACGAGCCACCCAGATCCAGTCGGGCCCGAAGAGTGATTCCAGGGATTGCTGCGGCTGTATGAAATGTGGGTGCCAGTTGATATTCTTGAGGCTGGGATATTCAACCCGAGAAAGGTCTTCCATGGCCTTGTCAGCCGGAGATGCAGCAGGTTCATCGGTTACCGAGGGTGCACGCAAGATGGTAAACCCTGCCATCAGACCGGTGAAGATGGTGATCAGAACCAGTTTGTGAGATAGCCGCATCCGGCTGTTGCGCATAACAGTCCCCTCTTGACTATGAAAATGAATTTACATACTAGGCATTATCAGCATAATATTCAACTACTAGTCGTAGCTTGCCGCATGATAGTCTGGCAAAACAGCTGGTTGCATGATATTGTCACTACAGTAACGTACATGAATGGGAGGGGTTTACATGACAACCGACAACAATCAGGGAACGGCAGCAATCCATAACCAGTTTGCCAGCGATAATTATGCCGGCATCTGCCCGGAGGCATGGCGGTCCATGGACGCGGCCAACTGCGGCTTTGCAACCTCATATGGCGACGATTTGTGGACGGAACGGGCCTGTGCCAGTATCAGGGAGGTATTCGAGACCGATTGTCAGGTGTTCTTCGTCTTCAACGGCACGGCCGCCAACTCGCTGGCCCTGGCGGCACTGTGCCGCTCCTATCACAGCGTTATCTGCCACGAACTGGCCCATGTGGAAACCGACGAGTGCGGCGCACCGGAGTTTTTCTCCAACGGCACCAAAATCCTGCACATACCCGGCCCGTGCGGCAAACTCGACCTGGACGCCGTTGAGCAGGCCATCACCCGGCGCAGCGATATCCACTACCCCAAACCGCGCGTACTGAGCCTGACCCAGTCCACGGAACTGGGCACGGTCTACACCCCCGACGAGATCAGGGCCGCATCGGCGCTTGCCCGACAGTACGGCCTGCGAGTGCAGATGGATGGTGCCCGTTTTGCAAATGCGGTCGCGGCTCTGGGTGTCGCACCGGCGGAGATTTCCTGGCGATCCGGGGTGGATGTACTCTGTCTGGGGGGGGCCAAAAACGGCATGGCGATCGGCGAGGCAGTGGTCTTTTTCAATCGGGAACTGGCTGATGAATTCGAGTACCGCTGCAAACAGGCCGGCCAACTGGCTTCCAAGATGCGCTTTATCTCGGCCCCCTGGATCGGGATGCTGGAAGGCGGCACCTGGCTGCGCAACGCGGCTCACGCCAACCGCCTGGCGCGCATGCTGACCGATGAACTGGAGCGAATCCCCGGTCTGCGGCTGATGTCCCCCTGCCAGGCCAATGCTGTCTTTGTCGAGCTGCCTGCTGCCACAATCGCCACCCTGCGGGCTGGTGGCTGGCATTTCTACTCCTTCATCGGCACCGGCGGCGCCCGCTTCATGTGCTCATGGCAGACCACGGAAGAGGATGTGCGGGAGCTGGTGGAAGCGGTTCGGCAGGCGGCAGGAGTTTGAACGGGAAGAGGATGGCATAGTAAAGACAGCGACATTCGAGGCCCGGCTGGTGGACGCCCGTCCGGATGGCGAGGGTGGCTTCACCTTTACCCTGGAGGGCAAGACCTACCGCATCCGGGACCGGGATGAGGTCAAGCGGATTGCCGAACAACATGGCTATAGCTACTTACCCTGCAACTGTCCCGGTTGTCCTCCTGAAGGCCGCCACAAAAGCGTTGACCGGCTGTTCCATGACCTCTTTCGGCGTCCCCTCCTGAACAACAACACCGCCATCCATCACAACCAGGCGATCCACCACCCGTAGCGCCTCGATCCGGTCGTGGGTGGCAATCAGCGCCGCTGTCCCCGATTCGTGCAGGATACGCCCTAGATCCTCCGCCAGCACGATCCTGGTCGGCAGGTCAAGGCTGGAGAAGGGTTCGTCCATCAGGATCAGCTTGGGTCTGACGGCAAAGGCCCGCGCCAGGCTGACCCTTTGGGCCTCGCCGCCGGAAATCTTGTGGGCCGAGCGCCTGGCCAGGTGCCCGATCCTGAAGAGCTCAAGGCTCTCCATGGCCAGTTCACGGGATTCGCTGCGTCCCTTGCCGCGAATGCGCATCCCTTCGGCCACGTTATCCAGCACCGTCGTATCAAACAGCAGCGGTTCCTGAAAGACCATCGCGATACTGCGGCGGAAGGCTGTCTCTTCGCGGGGTGTGACCTCGGAACCCTGAAAGATGACCCTGCCGCAATCGCGGCCGATCAGACAGGCCAGTCCCAGCAGCAGACTGGATTTTCCGGCCCCGTTCGGCCCGATTACGGCGACCTTTTCCTCGGCGGATAGGGAAAAGCGCGGCAGGTCGAGCACCTGGACGCCGCCCCGCCGGATCTTCAGGCCTTCTATATGCAGCAGAGGCGTTGCGTTGCTCATCGCGGCCGCTCCCGCTGCTGGATGACCGTCAGCAGATAATTGACAGCGAAGGCCAGCAGCAGCAGAATCAGCGACAGGGCGATGGCTTTGTCAAAATTACCCTGGCCGGTTTCCATGACAGTGGCGGTGGTCAGCACTCGGGTCTGGCCCTTGATATTGCCGCCCACCATGATTGAGGCGCCCACTTCGGATATCACGCCGCCAAACCCGGCCATTACCGCCGCCAAGAGCGGCAGGCGCGACTCGCGTACCAGGATCCACACTGTCTGCAGTCTGGTGGCCCCTAGCGCCCGCACCTGCAGCTTGAGGTTGGCGGGCAGGTTCTGGATTGCGGCGATGGTTATGCCGGTTACGAGCGGGGTGGCAATCACGGATTGAGCGAGGATCATTGCCGATGGAGTGTAGAGGATTTCCAGAAAGCCCAGCGGCCCGTTGCGCCAGAGGAAGATTGTCACAAAGAGACCGACCACCACCGGCGGCAGGCCCATGCCGGTATTGACCAGGCTGACCACCAGCCGGCGGCCGGGGAAATTGGACAGCGCCAGGAACACGCCGGCCGGAACGCCGATCAGCAGGCTGGCCAGTGTTGCGCAGCTGGATACCCGCAGCGACAGCAGCGTGATCGCCAGCACCTCCCGGTCAAGGGAGAAGATCAGCGCGATCGCCGTACGTATCCCATCGAGGATCAGTTCCATCGGAACTCCAGAGTTGCTGGATTCTTGCCAGCATCGGAAGTATGCTCCGGCAAGTTACTCAACAGCTTTATCATTGCACTTCCTTTCGTCGGTGTTGCATCCCTGATTGCACATAAAAAAAACCACTTCTCTGGATGAAAAGGGGCTTCTACGAAACAGTCCAACGCCGGCTCGTACATGCATGATCCCCTTTTCATCCCTGATAGACAGGGTAGTTCGTTCACGAAGTTATTTTTGCCAGAACAAAGCAAAAAAACTTCTAACTCACTAAAGGAGGGCGGCGCTGTTTCCGGCGAAACCCGCAGGTCACAGGCCGTAAGGGTTTTTCCCTGGTAGGCGCTGCGACTCGGAGAGTGCTGATTATGGGATGGAACTTTATAGAAGGAGTCCGCGCATTACAAGTGGAAAACGCTCCGGATCGGCGCTGCCCGAATTCTCTGTCCGGCAGGCAGGTTTTGTTATTATACTTGAATTAGCTGGCTGATATGGGCTATTTTGCACAGGCTGTCGCAGCCTGCAGGGTGTTACGGTATGCCGGAAGTTGCTCCGGAGGGAAGAATGGGGAATGATCGCATGAATACCAATACACTACCACCGCCCCGAAGCAAGGGGGGGCTGTCCGCGTTGATTCTGATTGCTGTGACGCTGGGCGTCGTGGCGCTGCTGGGGATATCCGGCTATGTCTTCTACCTGTTGGCCAAGCTGCCGCGAGTTGATCGCCTGACCGATTACAAGCCGCCGATCGTATCGCAGGTGTTTGGCGATGATGGCAGCCTGGTGGGCGAGTTTTACCTGGAGCGCCGCATCGTGGTGCCGGTGAACAAGATGCCGCGCAAGCTGATCCAGGCTTTTGTCGCCGCTGAAGACGCCAGCTTCTATCAGCACAAGGGCATCGACTACTTCGGCATTGTCCGTGCGGCGTTCAAAAACGTGATCTCCATGCGCAAAAAGGAGGGTGCCTCCACCATTACCCAGCAGGTGACCAAGTCCATGCTGCTGACATCGGAGAAAAAATTCTCCCGCAAGATCAAGGAAGCCATTCTTGCCAAGCGCATGGAAGAAAAGCTCTCCAAGGACGAGATCCTTTACCTGTATCTCAACCAGATCTATCTCGGTGCCGGCGCCTATGGTGTCCAGGTTGCCGCCGAGACCTATTTCGGCAAGAATGTCGAGCAGCTCAACCTGGCTGAGATCGCCATGCTGGCGGGCCTTCCCAAGGCTCCTAACACCTACTCGCCCATCAAGCATCTGGAGAAGGCGCGCGAGCGGCAGGCCTATGTGCTGGAGCGGATGGTCAAGGAGGCCTATATCACCCCGGCCGAGGCCGAACATGCCAAACAGACCGTTATCTCCATCCACCCCATGAAGAAGGTTAACAGTGAGCAGTCGGCCTACTTTCTGGAACACCTGCGCATTCAGCTGGAGGAAAAATACGGGGAGGACCAGCTCTACAAGGGGGGGCTGAAGATCTACACCACCATGAATGCCGAGATGCAACGGGCGGCCTTCGATAGTATCCGCAGCGGCCTGAAGGCGGTGGACAAGCGTCAGGGGTTCCGCGGTCCGGTCAAATATCTGAAGGATTCCGAGGTTGAGGCCTTCTGCGGCAAGATCGAGGACGGCATCGATTCGGCGGCCCTCAAGACCGGTGAGAACTACCAGGGCGTTGTGGTCGGGTTTAATCCCCAAAAAGGTGAGGCGATCGTCAGGGTCGGTGAGCGCAAGGGGCTGCTGCCGCGCAAGAACATGTCCTGGGCCGGCAAGCTCGGTATGATCAACAGTTACGGTAAGCCCGAGAAGGGCAACCGGGCTCTGACGCTCGGTTCGCTTATCGAGGTTTCGGTAGCCACGCCGGATGTCAACAGGGAGGGCGCCGTGTTTGCCCTTGACCAGACCCCAGAGGTGCAAGCGGCGCTGGTGGCCATCGACCCGCGCACCGGCGGGGTCAAGGCCATGGTCGGAGGCTATGATTTCCGCACGAGCCAGTTCAATCGTGCCATCCAGGCCCGGCGCAATGCCGGTTCGGCCTTCAAGCCGATCATCTACGCGGCCGCCCTGGAAAAAGGGCTGACGACCGCCACGGTTATCAATGATGAAGAAGTGGAGTATCCCAACGGGAGCGGAGGCACCTGGAAGCCCAAGAACTACGACAACACCTTCCGGGGTCCCGTCACCATGCGCGAGGCGCTGACCTATTCCATCAATATAGTCAGCGTCAAGATCATGGAACAGATCGGCGCATCCTACACAGTCGATTTTGCGAAAAGACTCGGTTTCACTTCCAAGATAGAGCCCAATCTGGCCTTGGCCCTGGGGGCCGCGAGTGTTTCCCCCTTCGAGTTGACCGCGGCCTATGCGGTCTTTGCCAACAAAGGCATGCTGCTGCCTTCCTACTTCATAACCAGGGTGACGGACAGCGACGGGACCGTTCTGCAGGAAACAGCGCCGCCGGTGGCGGTCCCCGCGGTTTCGCCGGAAGCGGCCTATGTGATTACCAACCTGATGCAGAGTGTCGTGATGAGCGGCACCGGCCATCGCGCCAGCATTAACCGCCCGGTGGCAGGCAAGACCGGGACAACCAACGATGCCAAGGATGCCTGGTTCGTCGGGTATATCCCGCAGTTGGCGGCGGGGGTCTGGGTCGGGTATGACCAGGAGCGTTCACTGGGGTCCGGTGGTACGGGCGGGCAGGCCGCGGCCCCCATCTGGGCCGAATTCATGCAGAAGGCAACTGCGTCGCTGCCGGTGGAGGATTTCCAGGCCCCGGAAAATGTTTCCTTCGTGCTGATCAATCCCCGTACCGGCCGGCTGGCGCGCGAAGGGACGCCGGGAGCGGTCATGGAATGCTTCATCAAGGGCACCGAGCCGACCGGTTATGATGGCGAGGGTGGCGGCGCAGGCGCCGACAATCCGTAGCTCATCGATTGTTGATGTAAAAAGGGGCGCTTTCGGCGCCCCTTTTTTGTTTGTTTACGACTGTGGCCGGTTCAGTAATTCGATGACTTCTTGCGCGACAAACGTCCTGTTTCGCTGCTGCTTTTCAGGCCGCACAAAAATTTCCAACTCTTCCCGGAATGTTCGGTAACCGGGACAAGGAGTTTTTGACGGACTGATTAGATAGCCTCATTAGTCTCGCTTGACACTGACATTTTCACACACTACAATGTGTTATACTTTGTGTAGGAAGGAGAAGCTATGGCAACAAATCTGGCTATTGACGATTCTTTGATTCAGGAAGCCCAGAAGCTTGGAGGCCACGCCACCAAGAAAGCGGCTGTGTCGCAAGCCCTTGTGGAGTATATCCAACGCCGACGTCAATTGGAAGTGGTGGAGTTGTTCGGTTCTGTTGAGTACGAAATCGGTTGCGACTACAAGCAGCAGCGACGAATCGCATGAACATTCTTGTT
This sequence comes from Geobacterales bacterium, assembly GCA_038209415.1. GTDB lineage: Bacteria > Desulfobacterota > Desulfuromonadia > Geobacterales > Pseudopelobacteraceae > CAIPTY01. The sequence continues at coordinate 1,660 of JBBQXT010000006.1, read as the reverse complement.
GATACCTGTATATGGTCGCTGGCTCTGCGACGTTCTTCACCTCTTGATACTCCGCACGTACGTGAGCTGAAAGAGCTGATTAATGAGCAGCGAATCGTGATGATCGGCCCGGTGAGACAGGAAATTCTGTCCGGCATCCGCGAACAGGTCCAGTTTACATCTTTGCGCGACAAGCTGCGATCATTTGTTGATTTTCCGCTTTTGCCGGAAGATTACGAGACAGCTGCTGATTTTTTCAATATCTGCCGCCGAACCGGTGTGCAGGGTTCCAACACCGATTTTCTTCTATGTGCCGTATCTGCCCGCCATGCCATCCCCATTTTCACCATCGATGATGATTTTACCACCTACCGGAAGCACCTCTCCTTTTCGCTACATCTGCCAAGAGTTTGATTGGGGGGCGGGGATGAGTGAGGGGGGTACTGTAACGTACTTTTTAGTTCGTTAACGCACTATCCTGTTTATCAGGGCTGGAGATGAAACGGATGGAAAAATTGGACAATCATATAAAGGCCACTGAATCGGGAAATATGCCGGTTGAGTGGCTTTTTTGTAATGACCAAAATGGTAACTGATATTTGAAAAATTGACCCCATGGATATGCTCCTATGACTTCTCCGACTCTTGAAAATGTAAAATTGCTGCACCCGGTGGGGATGTCTACCTTCAAATCCGGTGTGACAATCCCGGTTGAGGCACAGACCGAGCGGATGCGCGCCATCGACAAGGGTGGCAAGGTGGCTGTTACTATTCTGATCGGAACGGAAGAGCCGATTGTTGCCGAGATACGCCGTTTGAACAACAAGCCGGGGCATCTGCAGTTTCGCTATGAGAACAAGGCGCAGGAGCGACTGCGTCAGTATCTGCTGGGGACATTTGGCAGCCAGGCCAGCGGCAGTCTGCTTGAAGTGGAGGAGGTGTAACCGTTCACGTTTCTCTTTAAGCCGATCCTGAAGAATGCGTCGCCGTGCCTTCAGATCAGCTACATGCTGCTGCACAGGCTGGACAAGAAGGAAGCGAAACGCTTTGCGGAAATAGATCAGATCGGTGAAACGCTCGCCGCTGTGGAGTATGACGCCGGTTTCAACCAGTCGGATTACAGCGGACGGATCAATGAAGGGCTGGTAGGGCAGAGGTGGAACCGGGAGCAACGGGTTGTCAATGAGCTGGGCCTCAAGTGCGATTTCGAGAAGAACGGTATCTGGGTCGAGGTGGAGTTCGGCAATGCCCGTTCCTATTATCAGGATTATGTGAAATTCATGCTGGCGAAGAAGTACCGTGATGCCAGGCTTGGACTGCTGCTCTGTCCGACGACGTCGTTTGCGGCACTGTTGTGCGAGCTTGGGCGGCAGCGGGCGCGGGAGAACTCGGTTAGTGAACGGTCACCGGTTTATGCCGGGATGATGAGTTATGAGAAGGCTGTGCGGGAGTTGCCGTATTTGGGGTTTATGTTTGAGATGCCGATTGTTGTTGCGGGGGTTGGACTGAGAGGGAATTAAGTCTGCTGTCCCCAGAATTCTCCACTGCCACGACCCGCACGGCACCCAGCCCCGCATAGTGCGCGATGGCCTGATCCAGGCAATCGAGCGGGACACCAAGGACAATATTTTCTCCAAGGGGGGCAAAACCGATCTGAAGGTGATCTCCTTCCGTGACGGCT